>DATAGU010000188.1:0-10711 GCA_036263495.1 Polyangia bacterium
TCCAATCCCCCTCCACGGCGCCTTCCAGCAGACCAAGAGAAACACACTCCCTCGCCGGAGAAACTCAGCGCCATCCCCGATGCCGCCCGAGGAAAACCATTTCCACTCGCCCCGAATCGCCCCCTGCACATCCGCGCTCCCACGCGTCCCTCGTTTGAGCACGACATTTGCTCAAACACTTCGCATGCGCCTGCCGGTTGCGATGGTCCTCGGTGTGATGTTGCTCGCGCCCCTCACCAGCGTGGGTCAACCCGTAACCCTTCACGACGTGCCCAACACCAACGGGAAGTGGCAAGAGGCACGCGGGCTCGTAGAAGCGCCGCGCAACGCCGTCCAAGCCTGGCTCACGGACTACACGAGCTGGCCCTACATCTTCAGCGACGTCGAGTGGGTCCAGGTCATGAAGCACGAGGGCAAGGTCACGGTCTTCATGATGCGCTCGCGCGCCTTCAAGCGGCGCCTCGAGATCCGCATCCAGTCCACCCCCGATGGGCTCGTCTACGAGGGCAAGGACGGCTGCATCCGCACCGAGGGAAAGATCTTCCTCACCTCGGCCGGTACCCGCGCCACGGACGTCACCATCCAGAACGTCGCCCACATCAGCGGCTTCCTCGGCGCCATCGTTCCCAAGGGCGCCGTCCGCGACCGGCAGCGCGCCAAGCTCCGCATCGACCTCACCGATCTGCAGCGCCTCGCCCGCCGTCGCCTGCTCGCCGGCCGCACCGCCGAGGCGCGCGCCAACGAATAACCCCCCTCACGCCCCCCCCGCGCCGAGGCCTCACAGCCACGCGCGCAGGCGATACGCCAGCATCGAACCGAGCCGCTCCCACACGGAGCGCGCCTTCAGCTCCCGCTGCCTGAGCTCCCGCGCCGCCTGGAAGTCCTCTCGCAGCCGCGCCTCCACCGTGGCCGCGAAGGTCGGGTCGAAGACGTTGGCCGTGACCTCCAGGTTGAACCGCAGGCTGCGCCGGTCGAGGTTGTAACTCCCCACCGTGGCCCACGTCCCGTCCACCGCCGCCGCCTTGGCGTGCATCATCCCGGGCCACTCGGCGATGCGGATGCCGGCCTTGAGGAGCCGCGAGAACGTGTGGCGCGCCGCCAGGTCCACGAGCGGCACGTCCGAGGCCGCGGGCACCACGATCCGCACGTCCACCCCGCGGCGCGCCGCCGCCCGCAGCGCGCGCACCACCTGCCAGTCCGGCAGGAAGTACGGGTTGGCCAGGATCACCGAGCGCCGCGCCTGCGCCACCGCGTACACGAACGACCGGCGGATGAGCAGCCGATGCCGCGTCTCGCGGTTGCCCACCACCGCCATCGGCACCCCGTCGGCCAAGGGGGTCACCTCCGGCCGCTGCCAGCGCACCCGCTCCGGACGCGGGACCTCGCGGTTCCAGGTGCGCACCACGAGCTGCACGAGCTGCGTCACCGCCGGCCCTTCCACCCGGAGATGCAGGTCGCGCCAGCTGCGCCCCGCCGGCGTGCGCGCGTCGTACTCGTCGGCCAGGTTGATGCCCCCCACGAAGCCCACCTGGTCGTCGACCACCAGCACTTTGCGGTGATCGCGCCGCCACAGCCCCCAGCGGCGCCGCCACGGCGCCACCGGCCGATACGCGAGCACGTGGCCCCCGGCGAGCTCGAGCGCCTCGATCCATCCCGGGGGCAACGACCAGCTGCCCACCGCGTCATAGATGAGGCGCACGTCGCAGCCGCGCACCCCGGCCGCCACGAGCGCATCGATGAACCGCCGCCCCGTCTCGTCCGGGGCGATGATGTAGCTCTCGAGCAGCACGCGCCGCCGCGCCCCCGCGATCGCCGCCAGCATCGCCGGGTACGTCTCCTGGCCGCCTACGAGGAGCGTCACCCGGTTGCCGAGCGTGATGGTGGCGTCCGAGACCGCGTAGTCGAGCGGGCGGAGCACCGGTTCCTGCGCGTCGCGGACCTGGGCGATCTCGTGGAGCATCGGCGTGGCCCCTATCATACGCCGACACACTGACGAGGCCAGCGTACGGCCGCCTCTCGAATCGACAAGAGACCGCGGCGCCTCTTATCGGATGAGCCGGGACAGCGCCCTGAAGTGCTCGCCCTCGGCGCGCCCCACCAGATCGAAGAGCGCCGTCTCGGTCGACGTGACGACCGCCCCCATGCGCTCCATCAGCCCGAGCCCCGCGGCGAAGTCCCACTTGTGGCGCGACACCACCGCGTCGCGCGGCACGTGCACGTCGAAGCCGCGCTCGCGCAGCCCGCGCACGGTCTGCATCACGCAGACGTGCGTCTCCATGCCCGCCACGAGCCACGTGCGCCGCCCCACCGCGGCCACGAGCTCCATGAAACGCGGCTCGGCGCACGCCGAGAAGTCGATCTTCTCCACATAGGGCGGCGGCGGCGTCACCTTGCCCAGGATCTCGCGCAAGACCGGCAGTGTCCGCCCGAGCCCCTTCGGGTACTGCTCGGTCACGAGGATGGGACAGCGCAGCCGGCCCGCCATGTCGAGCAGCGAGGTCCAGTTGCGGATGGCCCGATCCACTACCTCGGGCGGCATCGCCGCCACCAGCCGCTCCTGCACATCGATCAAGACGAGCCCCGTGTCCCCCGGCCGCAGCGCAAACGATGGCAGTGACGTGCTCATGACGCCATCAGCATATCATTGCCCCTCCAAGCATCAGAACGTCGCGAGGTGCCGCTCGAAGCGGGCGAGCGCCTCGGGGAAGTCCGCCCGCCCGAAACCGACGCGGAAGTGCTCGCCGGGCACGCCAAACAGCGCGCCCGGGAGGATCAGCACGCCCTCGCGCTCGACGAGCGAGGCGGCGAACCGGTCCACGTCGATGCCCACGAGCCGCGGGAACGCCACGCTGCCGCCCGCCGGGGGGACCCAGCGCAGGCGCTCGGGGTGGCGCGCCACCAGCTCGGCAAAGAGTGGGACGTGCCGGCCGATGAGCGCGCGGCTGCGCTCGAGGAGCACCTCGCGACGCCGCAGCGCCATCACCGCCAGCACCTCGCTCGGCGCGCTCGAGCAGATGGTCGTGTAGTCCTTGAGCATCGCGCAGCGCTCGCGCAGCCGCGCGTCGTGCGTGGCGATCCAACCGATGCGCAGCCCGGCGAGCGCGTAGGCCTTGGACATGACCCCGAGGCTCACCGTGCGCCGCCCGAGGTCCACCGCCGCGGGGAGCGCCTCCCGGGGCGGGCGCTCGAGACCGCGATACACCTCGTCGGACACGAGGGTGATGCCGCGCTCCTCGCACAGCCGCACCAGCTCCGCGAAATCGGCCGAGGGGGGCAACGCGCCCGTGGGGCTGTGAGGAAAATTGACTACCACCACGCGCGTCGCCGGTCGCAGCGCGCGGCGGAGCGCGTCGAGATCGAGCGACCAGTCCTCCGGATCGAGCGCGAGCAGCGTCAGCTCCGCCCCCGCCGCCCGCGCCACCTCATGGAGCGACTGATAGGCCGGCCAGATCACCACCGCGTGGTCGCCAGGCTCGAGGAGCGCGTGGAAGAGGAGGAAGATCGCCTCCTCGGCGCCTGCGAACGTGAGCACCTCGTCGGGCGCCACCGTGCCATAGAGGCCGCCGATGGCTTCCCGCAGGAGGGGCAGCCCGGCGGACTCCGTGTACCCGAGCGACAGCGCCTCCCAGCGGGCGCGCAGCTCGTCGTCGGCCAGCGCGAGGAGCTCGCGCAGGGTCAGGGGCTCGACGTCCGAGGCGCAGAGGTTGTGACGGACAGCGAACTCGTAGCGCGCGAAGTACCGCTCGAGCGCGAAGGGGGCGATCTTCATGCCGGCATGCTCGCCCACGCTCGGCGCGCTGTCTATGCCGCCGCGCTCCGGCGCCTCGCCTCTCCGGCGATAGGCCGTGATTCAGCCGGCCGGACGGTCGGCCGTGACGATCCCCCACATCACGTTGCGCCACACACAGTCGATGCCGACGAACCCCGCCGCCGCGAGCAGCGCCATGTGCTCGGCGAGCGGCGTGTAATGATCGTGCGCCGCCGCGTGGTCGAGCAGGCTCTGCACCTCCGCCTCGCTGCAGTGCCCGGGCTCACGGCAGAACCCGATCCAGCGCTCCCAGTGGAGGCGGTGATTCTTCTCGTTCCCGCCCGCCATCTGGTCCGAGTAGCAGAGCCTCCCCCCGGGCGCGAGCGCCGCAAAGAGCGCGCGATAGAGCGCGCCCTTGTCCTTCACGTGATGCAGGCTGATGCTCGACACCATCACGTCGAACGACGCGGGCTCCAGGCTGAGCTCCTCGAAGCGCGCCTCGTAAAAGCGCACCCGCCGCCGCTCGACGATCCCCGGCTCCATGTGTTCGAGCCGCGCGCGCGTCACCGCCAGCATCTCCGGCGCCGCATCCACCAGCACCAGCTCGGCCGTGGGGTACCTCGCCGCCAGCGCGAGCGCGAGGTTGCCCGTCCCCGCGCCGAGCTCGAGCACGCGCCGCGCGTGGTCCGGCAGATACTCCCCGAGCCGCGCCAGCATCTCGTCATAGCGAGGCATCGCCCGCCGGATGAGCGAGTCATACGCCTCCACCATGTCCCCGAAGTATCCCGCCGCCGTGGTCTCCGCCGGTGCGCGTGTGGTCGCCATGAGGCGTTTGTACCGCCGGAGCCGGGACAAGAGAAGCACCCTCGCAGGGTGACGTCACCGTCCCGTTCCGGTTGCGGCACCCCGATCCGGGGCCCGGATGCGCACGCACGCCTGCCGCCCCGATTGGAATCGATGCTGCATTCCTCGATCCACGAGCAGGTCCACCCGCCCCCACCCGATGAGTCACCTCGCAGGGAGACGACTCGCCGAGACGGCGGTCAGACGGCACATCAACGAAGGTACAGGATGCGGCTCAGCGAACTCTTGCTCTATTACGTCTGCGCCACCGCGGGCTTCATCATGGTCGCGGGCGGCATCTTCATGCTCTACAAGCAGAAGATCTACATCGATCGGGAGTCCCAGCAGATCACCGAGATCGAGACGCCTCTCCTCGGGAAGTTCCGCACCAACGTCCCGGCCCTGGTCCTCTTCGTCCTCGGTTTCGTCCCTCTCATCTATCCCCTCTGGGTCCTCCGCCAGATCGCCGACCAGGTCGAGATCGTCGGCACCGTGAAGTCGACCGCGTATCCCGTCTACGTCTACGCCGTCACCGGCGTCGACACCGTCCGGGGCGAGCGGCAGTTCGGCCTCACCGTGCCGCTCTCGGCCAAGGAGTATCGGATCCTCTACCTGGCGGGGAACGCCGTGGTCGAGGACCGGGCGACCCTGCAGGACATCAAGCAAGGGCAGCTCGTCCTGCCCGCCAAGGAGATCCAGGTGACGGCGCCGCGCTTCGAGCCGGACCTCGCCCCCATCCCCGCGCAGTTCGGCGGCGGCACCCCAGAACCCCCAGCTCCCCAAGGGCCGCCCGATGTGCCACCAAGAGCTCCAGGAGGAGGTCGGCGATGAGAACGTCTCTCGTGTCCCTCGGCGTCGCCTGTTTCGTCTTCGGCCTGGGCGTGGCCCTCGGCGGCCGCGTGGAGGCCGTCGAGCTGCACGGTCGCGTCCTCGATGTCCTCCACCAGCGCGGCGTCCCGGGGCTCACCGTGCGACTGACCCCGCCCCGCGGGTCCCACATCCCCGAGCAGATCACCATGACCGACGCGGAGGGGGGGTTCTCGTTCCGGGGCCTGAGCCGAGGGCCGTACCTCATCGAGGTCTCGCAGGCGCTCCAGCCCCTCTATCGCCAGCCCATCGAACTCCAAGGCGATCAGCAGCTCGAGATCGAGCTGCGCGCCAAACCAGAACCGATCTCTCCCCCTCCGGTCTCCCCCTCCGGTCCTCTGCCCCCCAAGTAACCTCGCACCTCGCCCTCCCCCTCTGCACCCGCCCGACCCCGGAGCTCACGTCCCAGCACCGGTCCCACCATGAGGGAATCCTGCGCCCATGTAGGATTTCGGATTCCCAGCGTTCCCCTACGCATGCTGTAATGGCCGCGCCTGACTCGGTCTGCTCGCAAGGAGACCCGAAGTCGTTTTGAGCCCAACCAACAATTAAGGAGGACGTAGATGAACAAGAAGTTGGTTCCCTGGGGCAGCCGGCTAGGTCCGCTATTGATCCTCGCGGCCGCAGGGTGCGGCCCGTTGGGCCAGGCGACACCGCCTGGCGGGCCCCCGGTGGTCACTCACGTCGTCTTCATCGATCTAAACCGGGGCCTCAATCCCGACTTGCTCAACAATACCCCCCCGCGCGAGTGCAGCAACGACAATCCCTGCATCGCTCCCGTGCAGTGCGGCGCCGTCCGTTTCTACGGCGCCAGCTCCGGCAACTTCGTCGACTTTGCCTTCGACGCCGCCCCCCAGAGCGCGCAGTGCCTCGACGCCGAGAACGTCAACGTCGTGGCCCCGAGCGTGCTCGACGATGTCAACGAGGCCAATGGCTACGCGGCGAATCTCCGGGTCGTGTTCAACAAGCAGATGGACGTCGACCAGCTCGAGACCGAGGATCCAGAGGGTTCTGGCCTCTATGTCATCTATGACGTGAACTCGAGCAACCCCGCGGTCGTCAATGGACCGCGCGTCGTCCAGGTGCTCGCCCCCAATGGCGCTCCCGTCCCGGGCAGGCTCACCTACGACCGCACCGGTCCTGCCAACGGCACCTCGGATCCCGGCTTCCTGCCCTACGGGCCGGCGTTCGTTTTCACTCCTCTGGCTCCCCTCGCCCCGGCCACGCAATACCGGATCGCGATCGATCCCTCGCTCGCCAAGGCCCGCGACAACGGTCAGTCCCCCGCCAACACCCAGACCTCCTTCAACTTCACCACCGAGCCCTTGTTCTTGATGTCATACATCCATTGCCCCGCCATCAGCGGCGGCAACGGCGACTGCCTCAACCCCGCAAGTACCATCCATTTCCCCGATCCGGAAGCTCCCGCCCTCGATGGGATCTCCACCGGTCCTCAGGACGTCGCCAGCGATCAGGCCCTCTGGTATCGGTTCAATGCCGCCATCGATCCTGCCGACTTCGGTCGCATCACCGTGACCCCGGCCGCCGGCGGCGGGAACATTCGCATCGGCATCTCCCCGACCCCCATACGAGATTTCAACCAAACCCCCCCCGCATGCGTCATTGCTGGCGCCACCTATAGCATCTACCCACTCGACATCACCGGCCAACCGACGACCTGGACCCCAGGCACCTATACCGTGACCATCCCCGGCGGTACCAACGGCGTCCACGCTATCGGCAATCCTGCAGCCAACCTCGCCGCTGATTACTCGGTGACCTTCAACATCACCGCCGATACCGCCGGCAGCGATCTAGAAGCGAACCCCTTCTACATCAACGCCCAACAAGGCTGCCCCTAGCCACGGCCTAGAGGCATCGGCTCACCGATTCCAAGGAGAGATTATTCATGCTCAGAATACGCACCCTCCACTTGACCATGGCCCTTGCCGTGGCAAGCGCTCTCTTAGCGCCGGTCGCGCACGCCGCCATCACCGGTAACATCGCCGGCCGGGTCACCGATCAGGCCACCGGCAAGCCCCTGGCCGGCGTCACCGTCACCATCACCAGCCCCGCCCTCCAGGGCGAGCAGACCGAGTTCACCGACTCCTCGGGCAGCTACATCGTCACCGAGCTCCCCCCCGGCGAGTATACGGTCCGCTTCTACTACGCCAATATCAAGGTGGAACGCGCCGGCGTCTTCCTCAACGCCGACAAGACGCTGCCGGTCAACGCCGCCATCCCCACCCAGAAGGCCGCGACCCAGACCTATCGCATCGTCGAGAAGGCCCCCTCCGTCGACGTCGCCAACACCCAGGTGCAGACCCAGATCACGAGCGAGCTCGTGCGCCAGACCCCCTTTGGCCGCAACTACAACTCGATCCTCACCCTGGCCCCCGGCGCCGCCACCGATCCCGTCGGCTTCTCCTTCGGCGGCGCCTCCGGCCCCGAGAACAACTTCCTCATCGACGGCGCCAACGCCACCAACCCCGCCTTCGGCCTCCTCGGCACCAACCTCAGCCTCGAGTTCATCAAGGAGACCGAGATCATCACGGCAGGCTACGCCGCCGAGTACGGCCGCGCCACCGGCGGCGTGGTCAACGCCATCACCAAGTCCGGCTCGAACCAGTTCCACGGCGGCGCCTGGTTCTTCTACACCCCCTTCCAGCTGACCCCGCCGCGCGTCGGCCGCATCGGCGAGGCCATCGTCTCGACGTCCTCCATCCCGAATCCCTTCGCCGTCGGCAACGGCGGCCGCATCAAGAACGCGTTCGACTTCGGCTTCGACCTCGGCGGCCCGATCCTCAAGGACAAGATCTGGTTCTATGTCGGCTTCACGCCCCAGTTCCAGACCAACACCGTGGACCGCATCGTGCGCACCCGCCTTAGCAATGACATCGCGACGGACACCGCCAACGGCGGCACGGGAGACTATCTGGGCGACCTCGACACCAGCCAGAAGTGCCCCAAGTGGATCGACCAGCGCCTGTGCCCGCCCGTGCCCGGCTTCGCCACCCGGGACGTCAGGTCGAAGAGCCTCGATTACAGCAACCAGGTCTACCAGTACATCGGCAAGCTCAACTTCCAGCTGAGCCAAGATCACGCCCTCATCCTCCAGTACATCGGCACCACCAACGAGAACCAGTTCCTCGGGACCCTCAACGGCAACACCGAGAGCGGCACCCGCACCCGCGAGCTCACCACCCACGACGCCAATGTCCGGCTCATCTCGAAGTTCCTGGACCGCAAGCTCCAGCTCGACATCCTTGGCGCCTACCACGGGGAGATCCGCAACCCCTCGGTGCTCAGCGACAGGAGCGTCGATCCCACCCAGACCCAGGATCTGCGCACCGTCTCCCTCGGCATCTACAACCAATATGAGGGGAGCCTCCCCGAGTGCCAGGTCCAGCGGGACATCAACGTCAATGGCACGCTCCGTAACTTCAACCCCTGCCCCGTGACCAACTACACCTACGGCGGCATCGGCTTCAACAACCGGCTCCGCAACCACCGTGGCTCGGTCCAGATCGGCCTGACCTACTTCCTGCGGGCCGGCGGCACCCACGCCATCAAGTTCGGCTTCGACTTCGAAGACAACATCTACCTCGACGACCGCTTCTACACCGGCGATGGCATCTTCGAGATCCGCAGGAGCGGTCTCGTGCGCCGCACCCAGTTCGGCGCCAAACTGAACGACGGCACCGCCGAGCTCCGGCAGGCCGGCTTCAACGCCACCACCAGCACCACCAACGAGTCCTTCTACCTGCGCGACTCCTGGAACGTGGGCTTTGTCCCCGGCCTGACCGTCAACGCCGGCGTCCGCTGGGAGCTCCAGCAGGTGCGCGACATCAACGGCAACATCGTCATCGGCATCCCGGACAACGTCGCCCCGCGCGTCGGCCTCATCTACGACTTCACCAAGAAGGGCCTGTCCAAGCTGTACGCGAGCTACGGTCGCTTCTACGAGTCCATCCCGCTCGACATCAATGACCGCCAATTCTCGGGTGAGGGCATCGCCATCCAGCGCTCCATCGGCTCGTCTAACCCGCTCACCAATTGCACCGCCCAGGGCAACCCGCCCACCGGCTACGTCGACATCCACAACTGCAACTTCGGCCAGGTGCAGCCCGGCAACGTCAACGGCGGCACCTACGCCCTGGTCGCGCCCATCCTCCGCGGTCAGTACATCAACGACGTCGTCGCCGGCATCCAGTACGACGTCGGCCTCGATATCGTGCTCGGTGCCGCCTACAACTACCGCAGCATCGGCCGCATCATCGAAGACCTCTCGACCGACGGCGGCATCACCTACATCATCGGCAACCCCGGCGAAAAGACGGATCCGGGCACCGTCAGCCGCCTGGAGAACCAGATCCGCACTCTCGAGAACCAGATCCAGCAGACCCCCCCCGGATCGCAGCGGGACGCGCTCGTCGCGCAGCGCAATGATCGTCGCGACACGCTGTCGCGCTACCTCGGCGTGGCGAGCTTCCCCGCGCCGCGGCGCACCTACCAGGCCCTCATCCTCACCGCCACCAAGCGCTTCTCGCGCAACTTCTCGGTCCTCGCCTCCTACACCTTCAGCCGCACCTACGGGAACTATGGCGGGACCTTCTCCCAGTCCAACGGCCAGCTCGATCCCAACATCTCCTCGCAGTACGACCTGCGCGAGCTCTTGGTCAACCGGGGCGGCCCGCTGCCCAACGACCGCCCGCACAACCTCAAGATCACCGGCAACTACAGCGTCCCCGTGCCAGGCGGCGGCATCAACTTCGGCGTCAACTTCTATGCCCAGTCCGGCATCCCCATCCAGGTGCTCGCCGCCCATCCCATCTACGGCCGCATGGAGAGCTACCTGCTCCCGTCCGGCTCAGGCGGACGGACCCCGTTCATCACCAACTTCGACCTCCGTCTGGCCTACTTCCACCAGTTCAACCACGGCGTCCGGTTCGAAGCCACGTGGGAGATCTTCAACCTGTTCAACCAGCGCAAGGCCCTCCTGGTCGACGACGAGTACACGACGGATCAGGTGCTGCCGACCCAGTTTGGCAGGCCCTCCGACGTGCGCCGTCTGCGCGATTCAGTGACCGGCGCCCCCCTCCGCGTCAATCCCAACTACGGCCAGCCCCTCACCTATCAGGCGCCGCTGTCCATGCGCTTCGGCGTCCGCGTCTCCTTCTAGCCCCCCCGGCGTCCCCCTCTCCCTGACCCCACCCAAGGCCCAGCCCCCACCGCGCATCGCGGTGGGGGCTC
>DATAGU010000189.1:0-19077 GCA_036263495.1 Polyangia bacterium
TGCGGCACCGAGTCGGCGAGCCCGCGAAAGCGCTGCTCGCTCTCGCGCAGGGCCGCCTCGGCCCGCTGGGCGGCGGCCTCGACCTGCTTGCGGTCGTTGATGTCCTCCACGATGGCGATGAAGATCTTCTCGCTGCGGGCCACGTCGAAGACCATGGACACGGTGAGGTTCACCCAGACGACGGCGCCATCCTGGCGGAGGTAGCGCTTCTCCATCGAGTAGGTGTCGATCTCGCCGGCCACCAGGCGGCGGGCCTGCGCCCAGTCGGCCTCGAGATCGTCGGGGTGGGTGATGTCGCCGAAGGTCTTTCCGAGGAGCTCCTCGCGCGGGTAGCCGGTGATACGGCAGAGGGCGCCGTTGACGCGGAGCCAGCGGCCCTGCGTGTCCACGTGGGCGATGCCGACGGGGGCATGCTCGAAGGCGCCGCGGAAGAGGGTCTCGCTCGTGCGCAGGGCGAGCTCCATGTGCTTGCGCGCGGTGACGTCCACGGTCACCGCCACCCCGCCGGTGACGGCGCCGTTGCCATCGTGGATGGGGGCGGCCGCGATCTCCATGAACCAGGTGCGCCCGCTCGGCAGGTGGACCTCGAGCTCGCTCGGTGGGATCGGCCGGTCGTCGGCGACCGCGCGCTGGAGCGGCAGATCGCTCGCGTGGACCTCCTGCCCGTTGCGCAGGTAGCGCACGCGCCGCCCCTCGGCCCGGGCATCCGGCGCCGTGGCGGACAGGTTGCGCTCGGGGGTGGCCTCGAACTGCGCGAGGGCGGCGGGGTTGCCCCAGACGTCATGGAGGGCGGGGTCCTTGGAGAACCAGATGCCGACGGGCGCGGCGTCCATCACGGCCTGGAGGCGCTGTTGCGCTTCGAGGAGCTGCTGCCGCTGCCGGTGGAGCTGCAGGAAGACGGCCACCTTGCTGTGGAGGAGCCGGGGGGCGGTGGGCTTGTAGAGGACGTCGATGGGGCCGGCCTCGTCGCCGGGGAAGGCGGGGATCGGGGCCGGACCTACGGGGGCGACGAAGAGGAGGGGGATCTCGCGGGTGCGTGCGTCGCTGCGCATGCGCCGGGCGAGCTCGATGCCGTCGTGCGGGGACGTCTCCAGGTCGATGATGGCGAGGGCGACTTCATGGGTGCGGAGGCTGTCGAGGGCGGCGGCGTCCGAGGCGGCCATGAGGACGCCGGCATCTTGTGACTCCAGCCAGGCCGTGAGGGTGAGCAGGCCCTCCTGGTGAGGACGGACGAGGAGGATCTGGGCCCTGGGGGAGAGCATGCGTTCCAGATGCACCATCGGGCGGCGTTCGGTGCGTGGAAAGTGTGAGTCGTAATACGGGCGTAACATACTGACACATGTGACGTCACAGTGACAGCACATGTGTCACTGATCGGACGTGCAGAGATTGGCGGGGGAAGGCGAGAAACCCATTGGGCGGACAGGGCTTCATGCGCTCCCCTGGAGCCTGGAAGCCTGCTCCACACCGCTTTCATCACGAGTGTTCGCTCTGCGAGCGCTGGCATCCTTCCTGCTGTGTGTCCGGGTCGAGCCGACGATGGCTCGTTACGGAGGTTCCCATGACGACAAGACCGAAGAAGGCGGAGCAGAATCTCATCGCGGATGCGCGCCTGGTGGCGAGCGCGACGAGGCGCAATCTCGACGACATCCTGCGGGCCGATGCGCGACGCGAGGAGAAGCTCCTGACGGTGGAGCGGCTGGCGCGCTTCGAGAGCCGCATCGAGGCGCTCGCGGCGATCGCGGATGGAGGGATCGCGGGGCTGGCGCTCCAGGCCCAGGCGACGGTCTCGGAGGCGTCACGCCGTGAGTTGCTGTTTCAGTTGCTGAGTGACGTGCGCGCGGAGATCAATGTCACTTACAAGAGGAATCGGGCGATCCGACGTGCCTTTGGCGGGGGCTTCAAGCTCAAGCAGAACTCGACGCCTTCGCTGCTCCAGTTGGGGACCGCGGTGCTCAATGCCTGGAAGGACCCAGAGATGCGTCAGGCGGCCGAGCGGGCGGGGATCGATGAGGCTCGCATCCAGAGGATCGAGGAGCAGGTGGCGGCGCTCGCAACGGCGGATACGGGGCAGGGGACGGCGGTGAATCAAGGGCGCATCCGGACGCTGTCCAAGCAGCAGTTGCTCCGTGAGGTGCGTTCCGAGACGAGCTACCTGCGCGAGGTGGCGGGGGTGGTCTTTCGCCGGAATGATCTCGTGCTGAAGGAGTTCGCCAGCACGCAGCCGCGTCGTGCGCCGAAGCCCCGCCCTGACTCGAGTGGGCCCTCGAAGGGGGACGAGGGGCAGAAGATGCCGCCCGAGCGCCCGTCGCAGGACGCGAAGGCGGAGAAGGTGGCCTCTCCAGAAGGGGTCGCTCAGGGCTGAGCCCCGTCCACTTCTTATCCCTTCCTTCTCTCTCCACACGCTCTCTCCCCCTGAGTACAGCCCCCACAACTTGGTGACCACCGCGAGGGGCATCGTGCGGGACTTGCCACCCTTCGGAGGCCCTTCGTGGCCCTGCCAGATCGATCGGCGGACCGTGAGCTGCTTATGCTTACCCGCCTTGAAATCGATATCCTCTCCATCGAGCCCGATGAGTTCACCTCGCCGGAGGCCGGTATCACCTGAACAGAGTCTCCATCCCTCGAAAGGAACATCGCAATGTCGAAGGTCGTCGCAATCATGTCCATGTCGCTCGACGGCTACGTCGCCGACGCCAACGATGGCGTGGCCGAAGTGTTCGACTGGTACCTCCACTCTGGGGACGTCGAATTCCACGCCGGAGGGGCGGACCCCATGACGTTCAAGGTGTCCGCGCCGAGCGCCGAGCACCTTCGCGGCCTCTGGTCCGAACTGGGTGCCGTGCTCACCGGTCGACGCACGTTCGACAAAGCCCAAGGCTGGGGCGGAAATCACGCTTGGGGACCCGCGTTCGTCCTGACCCACCACATCCCCGCCGGATGGCCGCGACCCAACTCGACCGTCCACTTCGTGGCCGACGGCATCGAAAGCGCCGTGAACCAAGCCAAAGCCGCCGCCGCCGGGAAGTCCGTCGGGGTCCACGGCGCTGACACCATCCAGCAGTGCCTGAATGCTGGCCTCCTCGACGAAATCCACGTCGACATCGCGGCGGTTCTTCTTGGCTCCGGAGTGCGACTCTTCGACCACCTCGCCGGCACGCCAGCCGTCCTGGGCAACCCGACGGTGATCCCGGGCGTCGGCGTTACACACCTGCGCTACCCCGTACGCAAGGCGTAGTCCTACCCCACACCTTTGTCGTCCGGCCAGGCAACGAAACTCTGCGCGTGGAGGTGGAGGGTGGGAGAGGGTGGGAAGGGGCCGCTTCCCTGGTCACTGGCCCTGCTTCCCTGGTCACTGACCCTGCTTCCCTGGCCACTGGCCTTGCTTCCCTGGTCACTGACTCTGCTTCCCTGGCCACTGACTCTGCTTCCCTGGCCACTGGCCCTGCTTCCCTGGATGCCGGGGCTGCTTCCATCGGGGAGCTGTCGTAACCTTTGTCTTCGTGCGCCTTTGTCTCCTCCCCCTGGCCGTGGCCCTCGGGCTTCTGGTTGCCGGCTGCGGCGGCAGCGCGGGGCAGGCCACGGGCAGCCCCTGTGGTCGCGATGGCGATTGTCAGGGGGGCGTCTGCATCCGTAACTTCTCGCTCGGCTACTGCAGCGCGGACTGTGCGCGGGAGGCGTGCGCGGAGGGAGGGCGCTGCCGCGCGGTGGGGGAGCGCGAGCTGTGTCTGGCGGCCTGCAGGAACGACGGGGACTGTCGCGCCGATTACATCTGTCTCGAGGGCGCCTGCGTGCCCCGGTGCACGCGGGACCTCGACTGCGGCACGGGGATGTACTGTCAGAGCGGCGACTGTCTGCCGCTCCCGGGTCTGCCGCTCGGCGCGAGCTGCGACGAGGACGCGGTGTGCTCGTCGCGCACCTGCGACCCGAACAGCGGCACGTGCCGGCGGCCGTGCACGAGCGAGGACTCCTGTCCGGGGGAGACCTGTTACGTAAACCCGGTCGACTTCGACGGGAACGGGGTGGCGTCGACGATCCGGCCGATCTGTGTGCCGCTGCGCGCGGGAGAGGCGGTGGTGGGGAGCCCGTGTCAGCGGGACGATGAGTGTGGGCGGGGTTCGTGTCAGCTGGGGGTGTGCACGGTGATGTGTCAGGGGGGCGGGCAGTGCGCGCTGTCGCCGTTTCTGCCCATGACGTGTGCGTCGCTGTTCGTGCCGCTCGAGTATCCGCGGGACCGCGAGGGGGCGCGGATTCGCTCGTGTCTCCTGCGCAGCGGTACGCTCACGGTGGACCTGGGCGCGGCGAAGGGGCCGCTCTCGATCGGGGTGCCGAGCCACGCGGTGGGGATGAATATCTTCGTGGCGGCGGGGGGCGAGGACACGAGGTTCTATGCGGGGATCACGAGTCTGCGCGAGCCGGGGGGGCGGGCGCTCTATCGCTCGGGGGTGGGGTTTTATGGGCAGCCGCTGCGCTATGCGCCGGCGCCGGGGGCTTCGATGGTGCTGGTGCCCAACGCGCCGGCGGCCCGGCTCGTGCCGGGGCTCTGGCACTTCACGCCGTTCGCCGACGACGAGAACGGGCAGGCGACGACGTTTACGACGCGGGTGCGCTTCAAGCTGGGCGATGGGGGGGGTGCAGGAGGTCCGGCGGCGGGGCGGATCCCGCTCCACGTGCTGATGGCGGATCTGGCGGGCGGGTGCGGGGTGTTCAATGAGGAGGCGCGGCGGGCGTTCGAGCGCAGGGTGCAGGGGATCTTCGCGGCGGTGGGGTTGCGGGTGGAGCCGATCTCGTATCGCACGGTCTCGATCCCGAGCGTGATCGGGGTGCTGCAGGGGCGGCCGTCGCCGGAGCTGTTCCGTCTGCTCGAGCAGGCGACGGCCGGGGACGACGACGACGTGCTCGAGCTCGTGCTGGTGCGCAAGATCAACTCGGACGCGGCCAATGGGTTCGAGGTGCTGGGGATCGCGGGCGGGATCCCGGCGGCGACGGGGATCCCGGGGACGCCGCACTCGGGGGCGGCGCTGTCGCTGTCGGGGCTGTGTTTCGGGGGCGGTGGGGCGCGGGGCGGGCTGGTGCTCGGGACGGTGGCGGCGCACGAGCTCGGGCACACGATGGGGCTGTTCCACAACATCGAGCGCGATGGCACGAGGAGCGCGCTCGGCGACGATGGGGCGGACGGCAAGCGGAACCTCATGTACTTCTCCGAGGAGAGCACGGAGCAGACGCGGCTGTCGCCGAATCAGGCGGCGGTGCTGTGGGCCAATCCTGCGCTCGCGCAGGGCGCGGGGGTGGTGGGAGGGCAGTTCTTGGAGGTCGCGCAGGCATCGCCGGGGGCGGTGTCTGTGCCGGCGGCGGCGGCAGGAGGGACGCTGCGCGAGGTGGTGGAGGGGCTGCTCGGGGGGTATGAGCCGGATGGCCCGGCGGGGGCGTTGGCCGAGCTCGGGCCGGGGGTGGACCGGGTGCTCATCGACCTGGCGGAGGATGCGGCGGTGAGCCGGCTGCGGCGGGCACGGGCGCTGGCGGCGCTGGGGTCGGTGCCTTCACTCACGGGACGGGAGTATCTGCGGGAGCGGCTGCGAGCGCTGCGGGGGGCGCGGGAGGGGGCGGAGCTCCTGGAGCTCGGAGGCTGTGTGCGGGCGCTCGGGAGGTTCGGGCCGGCGGCGGCGGGGGATCTGGTGCCGCTCCTCGGGCATCTTCAGGCGGAGGTCCGCGGCGCGGCGGCGCTGTCGCTCGGCGAGGCGGGGGCGGCGGGGGTGGAGGCGCTGCTCGGGCAGCGGCTGGCGGTCGAGCGGGAGGGAGAGGTGCGGGAGGCGCTCCTGCGGGCGTTGCGGGGGCTCACGGGGCGCTGACGGGGCGGTCGCCCCGAGGGCCGCGGGGGCGGGAGCGGGCGTGTGGGCGTGAGCGGGGCGTGGGCGTGGAGGGTGGGGCTTGGTTTGGACTAGGCGAAGGCGAAGAGGGCGATGCCGGCGCCGCAGCCGCAGCGCGCGCCGGCGTCCTGGGCGCGGCGCCACTCGCCGTACATGAGGCGCGAGGGGCGGCCGGTGGCGCGGGCCTGGCCGGCGGTGGGGGCGATGAGGGCCTCGTTGCCGGGCGCGACCATGAAGGTGCGCGGGGGCAGGTCCTGGGTGACGGTGACGGGGCCGAAGACGAGGGAGCCGGCGCCGATGGTGACGCCGCTCGCGACGGTGGGGCCGAAGAGGACGGCGCCGTCGCCGATGGTGACGTTGTCGCCGATCTCGAGGGGGCCGTGGAGGACGACGCGGTTGCCGATGGTGCAGTTGGCGCCGACGCGGCAGGAGGTGAAGGTGAGCTGGTGGAGGCTCGTGTTCTGGCCGATGGCGGTGCCGGCGCCGACGGAGATGGCGGGGGCGTCGCCGCCGTGGAGGTAGCTGCCGGCGCCGACGGTGACGCCGGCGGCGAGGTCGCAGCCGCCGAGGACGATGGCGTTGTCGGAGACGAGGGTGGGATCGACGACGCGCGGGATGATGAAGCGGGCACCGGCCTCGGGGCTGGTCGAGGGCGGGGCGGAGGCGAGGGCGCCGCCCGAGTCGGGGGCGGCGGTGCTGGGACGGGGGACGGGGGAGAGGGGTTGGTACAGGGTGAAGTCGAGGTCGCCGAGGGAGGCCTGGCGCGCGGGGATGACGCCGGTGCCGCGGCGGTCGAGGGTGGGCGGCGCGACGGAGAGCTTGCCGAAGGCGCTGGCGACGCTCGGGAAGCTCGCGCCGGGGTTGCGCGGGTCGTTGGCGGCCGAGGAGAAGGGGGTCTGGCGCGCGGCGGCGCGGTAGAGGAGGTTGTAGGCGCGGGCGAGGAGGAGGTTCTCCTGGTCGACGTCGGAGGCGAAGAGGGAGAACGCCGCGGGGACGGGGATGGTGTTGGCGGCGACGTCGGCCTGGCTGGTGATCTTGGCGCCGAAGAGGACCAGGGTGGCGTCGGGGATCTCGATGGGGCGGTTGGGGTCGGTGCCGAGGATGCGGGCGAGGAAGCCGGTGATGCAGGCGTTGCCGATGCGGGCGTTCTGGACGACGGCGTTGATGACGGTGCCGCAGGCGTCGCCGATGCGCACGCGGCCGATGAAGGTGGCGCCATGAGCGGTGAAGGTGCCGTCGCCCATCTGGAGGTCGCCGGCGGTGCGGCCGGTGGGACCGTCGTAGTTGAGCAGGCGATCGTTGTCCTGCAGGTTGGTGGCGGCGCCGATGCGGGCGGAGTCGCCTTCGAGGGACACGAAGCCTTCGATGAGGCTGGCGGCGCCGATGCTGAAGTTGGTGGTGGCCAGGCGGGCGCTGGGGTGGACGAAGCCGGTGAAGCCGACGGGGCCGGTGGTCCCGGGGACGGGCTTGGGGGCGCCGCCGTCAGTGCAGCCGCCGAGGCCGGAGGCGCCCGAGGCCAGGGTGAGGGCGGCGGCGCCACCGAGGGACACTTTGAAGAGATCGCGACGTGAGATGCCGGACGATTCGTTGTGGGTCATGGTCTTGCTCCTCCTCGCAGGGCTCGATCATTGTTGAGCGAACGTTAGCGTGACTGTGGGCGTTCGCGGCGGGGCCATTCTATCGTTCCGCGGCCTCTGCGAAGATGGCGGGGGCCGTGTGTAACCACGCATGCCCGGCGCCCGTATCCCGGGCAAGGAGGAATGCCCCCGATGGCCCAGACCACGCTGGAAGTCCATTACCCCCCGGAGCGCGGCACGCTCGGCGTGCGTGGCAACCTGTTACCGCTGTCCTGGACGTATTCGCTGCCGCCAGCGGAGCGCGACGGGGACAAGATGATGTTCCGACTGGATGTGCCGGCCGGCGAGATCCTCGAGTTCAAGCTGGTGCGCAACGACAAGGACTGGTCGTTCGGGCGCAACTTCAGTGTGCAGGCGGGCGGGACGGTCTCGATCCATCCCTATTTCGACCGGTCCTATGGCGCGTCCGAGGCCGAGGTGCGGCAGATCCACTCGCCCCAGCTCGGGCGCGACGTGCGCTATCGCCTGTTCTTGCCGCCGAGCTACTTCGAGCACCCGGAGAACCACTACCCGGTGCTCTATGCGCAGGATGGGCAGGCGCTGTTCGCCGATTCGCCCGACCCGATCGACGGCCACAGCTGGCGCGTGGACGATGCGCTCAACGAGCTCTACGAGCTCGGCGCGGCCGAGGAGATCCTGGTGGTGGGCGTGTACACGGACTACGAGCGGATCGACATGCTGAGCCCCATGCCCGACCCCCACTACAAGGGCGGCGGCGGCGGCAGGTATCGCGACTTCATCACCGACACGCTGAAGCCGTTCATCGATGCCAACTTCCGCACCCGGCCGGGGCGCGCGGACACGGCGCTGATGGGGGCCTCGATGGGCGGGCTGTTCTCGTTCTGGTCGGCGTGGACGCGGCCCGACGTGTTCGGCAAGGCGGCGTGTCTGTCGAGCTCGTTCTGGTGGAATGGGCGGGCGCTCGTGCGCGAGGTGCAGCACGGCGGCTGTCCCTTCCCGCCGCCGCTCCTCTATATCGACAGCGGCGCGGCCAAGAACGCGTTCGAGGAGGACTCGAACCTGCGCGACGGCTATCACCACACGGCGGCGCTGCGCAGCGCGCTGATCGGGCACTGTTACGAGCCGGGCAAGAACCTCCACACGCTGGCCTTCGCCGGCATGTCGCACAACAACGCCTCGTGGGCGGCGCGCGTCGCCATCCCGCTCCAGCTCCTGTTCCCGCCGCGGCGGTGACCTGACCGAGACGTCTACTCGAGGGTGATGCTGAGGAGGCCGATGCTCACGTGGGGGAGGCTCGGGGGCGTCTTGGCCGGGGGGGTTGGGCGGCCGGGGGCGTCGGGCGGCGGGAGCGGGCCGCGGGGCACGAAGGTGACGGACATGCTGTCGAGCTTCCGCGGCCTGCGCTGGGTGAGCTTGCGCAGGGCGTCGGTGATGTCGATGTCCTGCAGGGCGTGGCCGCTCCCGCCGGCGTGCGCCATGGCGAAGAGCGCGAGCGTGCCCACGAAGTGCGGGCCCTGCGGGTCGGGGTTGCGCTCGTGTTCGGGGAGGTTGATGTAGATCTCCCAGTAGACGCCGGGCGGCCGGTCGTACTCGATGTGTTCGAGGTTGAGCAGGAGCCGCCGGACGCCGGCGTCGAGCGCGCCGCGGGCGGCGGGGGTGCCGGACGTCAGGGCCTGCTCGATCCGGGTGGAGGCGTCGCGGGCGAAGGGCACCACCACGCGCACGGGTTGTCGGACGTCGAGGTCTACGCGGCGGTCATGCATGGCGGCGGTCTCGGGGAGGCGCGGGGGCGGCTCGGGGACGAGGAGGTCGCTCGGGGCGCTGGCGGATCCCGCGGGCGGCTCCGGGGTGGCCAGGGCCAGCGCCGCGGGGTCGTCGTCGTAGCGGTAGCCGAGCTGCGACACGGTATCGAGGATCTGCGCGCCCGTGAGCACGACCCGCTGGCCGTACTCGTTGTAGAAGGTGAACTGGGTCTGGCGCCACGCGGTGTCGCTCGGCGGGGGGTTGGAACGGCCGCCGCCGAGATCGAGCCAGCGCTTCCACAGGCGGTCGATGTTGGCGTGGTGCAGCCAGAAGACGGGATCGCGCGCGGCGGTGACGACGCTCGCCATCCAGCCGTCCGAGCCGCCGACGAGGACGTGGATGGTGTTGTGGGGGTTGCGCTCGAGGAGACCGGGCGGCGAGGCGTCGTGGCTCGGCTGCGAGAGGCGCTGTCCGCCGAAGCTCTGGCCCGAGCCGGGCGGTGACGAGAAGTTGGTGGCGGCGAACGCGGTGGCGACGGACACGGCGCTGTCCGGGAGGAGGCTGCCGTCGTTCATCTGGCGCGCCGAGACGTAGAGGGGGTTGGTGGTGGGGTCGGCGGGCTGACGGTAGGGGAGCGGGATGGCCCGCTGGTTCGGATCGCCATAGTTCCAGTAGGGCAGCGCGAAGTTGGGATCGCCCGAGGCCCGTCGCAGGATGCGCTCGAAGTAGTAGAGGTACATGCGGTGCCAGGCGAGGAAGTAGTAGCTGCCGTGCTGGCAGGTGTTGAGGGGCGACGGCGCGGCGGTGGAGGTGCCGTGGATGTTGGTCTGGTACCACCAGCTCGTGGGATCGCTCGACGGGCGCGACATCATGGTGGCGATGCCGCGGCGCAGGGTCGCGATCTGGGTGCTGGTCAGCCGCGAGACGTCCTGGCGCGTGTAGACGGTCTGGCCGAGCGCGGCCCGGCTCCCGATGAAGAGGAGCAGGCCGGCGGCGACGAGCCGGCCGATGCCCCGTGTACGACCTCGGCCCCGCAAGGACAGGGGTTTCATCCCTCACCTCCAACCCAGCGCAGTGCCGACGAGGCGCTGCATCCGAGCCCTGCCCGCCCCCGGAGCCTTCAAGGGGTGGGATCGGGCCCTCGAGGTCGTTATAGGGACCCGGACGCACGCCGCCAGCGTGCTGCCTGGGCAAGGAGGAGGTGCACGCTCGGCTGGCCCTGCCTGGGGCCTCCGGCGAGTCCTCGACGCTCGGGGGGACTACTCCTCCTCGAAGGCGAGGAGGAATTCATCACGCGGGATGCGCGCCTGGGTGCAGATGGTGCGTAGCGTAGAACCCTTGATGCGCTCATGGTTGGGCATGGTCAGCGGCGTGCGTGTTCCATCCGCATTCTCCCGCACCATGGAGATGTGCTCCCGCTCGCGGACCATGCGAAACCCGAGTCGTTCCAGCGACCGGATCACACGCTGTTTCGGCGCATCGACAGGAAACTTACCCATCAGGCGTGAGGCTAGACGATGTCGTCAGGGCTTGCCAAGCAGCACCGGCGGCCCCGGTCCCTCCCCGTCAGATGGCCAGTTCAGTTTCGGCCACGAACGCCTCCTGAACTTCATTGGCGTCTGTGAGGGCCTCGGGGCCAAATGTGTCGAGGTGGAATCGCACCGCGGATTTCAGCTCGGTGAGCGCCTCTTCGTAAGAGTCCCCCTGGGCGACCACGACGCCGTTCAGCCCGAGCGGATACGCGACGTACCCATCGTGATGTTTCTCGACGATGACCTTGAGCCTCATCTCGGTCGAGATGTTAGCACACCCGCCGCGGGGACCGGTCGTCTGGGGCCGGTCAGGCGCGGTCGTAGCCCCAGCGTTCGCGCACGCGCCGCTCGATGCGGGCGAACACCAGGGTCTCGACCACGAGGCCGATGGCGACGATCACCAGCATCACCGCCACCACGCGCGCCATGTCGCCCGTGTCCTCGCCGGTCTTGAGCAGCTGACCGATGCCGCCCGCCACGTAGATGAGCTCGCCGGCCATGAGCGACCGCCAGGCAAAGGTCCAGCCGAGCTTCATGCCGGTGATGATCCCCGGCAACGCGGCGGGCAGGAGCACGCGCGCGTAGAGGGTGAAGCCGCGGGCGCCGAGCGTGCGGGCGGCCCGCAGATAGAGCGGCGGGACGTTGCGCACGCCGGACTCGGTGGCCACGGTCACGGCCAGGAGCGAGCCGGCGATGACCACGAACAGCACCGCCGCCTCCGACAGCCCGAACCACAGGATGGCGAGCGGCATCCAGCAGATCGAGGGCAGCGCCTGGAGCCCGAGGACGACGGTGCCGACCGACTCGTCGAGGAGCCGCGAGCGCGCGAGGCCGAGGCCGAGGAGCACGCCGGCCACGAGCGAGATGCCATAGCCGACGAGCAGGCGGCGCAGGGACAGGAGCACGCCCCAGGGGAGCGAGCCCATGGGGTGGCCGCCAACAGCTCCGCCGAGGCCGTCCGTGAGCCCATCCCACAGGCTGCCGAGCACCGCGCGCGGCGACGGCAACAGCCAGGGCTTGACCAGGCCGAGGCTAGATACCGTCGCCCAGGCTGCCACGAGGCCCAGTAGGAACAGGGCCCTTCGCAGGCTGCTCTGCATCATCCATCTCCTCGCGCATCACTTTCTCCACTTCGAGCCGCAGCTCTTTCATGAGGCGCGCGACGTAGTAGGCCACTTCTCCTTCGCGCTCGCGCGGCCGCGCCAGGTCCACCCGGTGGATGGCCTGGATGCGCCCCGGCCGCGTGGCCATGAGGACCACGCGATCGCCGAGCCGCACGGCCTCCCGCACGTTGTGCGTGACGAAGATGACGGTCTTCCGGTGCCGGCTCCACACCTCCATGAGCTCGCTGTGCAGGACGTCGCGCGTCTGCGCGTCGAGGGCGGCGAAGGGCTCGTCCATGAGGAGCACCTGCGGGTGCGGGGCGAGCGCCCGCGCGAGCGCCACGCGCTGCCGCATGCCGCCCGACAGCTCGTGCACCTGCGCGTCGCGGAAGCGCCAGAGGTGCACCATGCGCAGGTGGTGCTCGACGCGCACGGCCCAGTCGCCGCGCGGCACGCCGGCGAGCTCGAGCGCGAACTCGACGTTCTTGGCCACGCTCAGCCAGGGGAAGAGCGCGGCGTCCTGGAACATGACGCAGCGGTCCGGACCGGGGCCGCGCACGGGCCGGCCGTTGACCAGCACGGCGCCCTGGTCGGGCAGCTCGAGGCCGGCGATGAGGTTGAGCAGGGTGGACTTGCCGCACCCCGAGGGGCCCACGAGGCAGATGAACTCGCCGGCGTCGATGTCGAGATCCACGCGATCGAGGGCGTGGTGGGTGCCGCGCCGCGTGGTGAACTGTTTGGAGACGCCCTGGAGCTGGATCATGGACTCGGTCATGTCACGTTTCAGGGGCGTGTGTCAGGGGCGCTGCCCGGCGCGGGCGTCTCGGCCGGCGGGGCGGGCCGGGTCGCCCGGGCGGCGCGGGCCGCGTCGAGCAGGGCGCCATCGATGAGGCCCTCCAGGCCGCCCTCGGGCAGATAGCGCAGCGCGCGCGCCCCCGCCGCCATCTCGGCGATGGCCGCGGGCATGGGATCCCAGGTCGGGGTCACGTGATCGTACGCCTCGGCGAGGATCGCGGGCGGCAGGCCCTTGCCCGTGACCCGGCGGATCGCCTCGCCGCCGAGCTTGCGCGCCTCGGCCGGGTGCGCCGTCACCCAGTCCACCTCGTCGACGTGCGCGGCCACGAGGCGGGTGATGAGATCCCGCTTGGTGGCGAGCGAGGCGCGCGCCGCCACCAGCACCGCGCTCGGGAAACGCCCCTCTGGCCAGAGCTCGCGCTCATCGAGGAGGAGCACGCCATCGGCTTCGCGCACGAGGCGCGTCACCCACGGCTCCGGCACCCAGGCGCCGTCGAGCTCGCCGCGCTTCATGAGGGCGAGGATCTGCGCGTTGGCGAGCGGCAAGACCTTGATGTCGCCGCCGCGATCGATGGTGCGGAGCCGCCGCTGGTCGAGCCAGCGGCGCAGCGCCACGTCCTGCGTGTTGCCGAGCTGTGGCGTGGCCAGGATGTGGCCGGGCAGGTCCTCGGGGCGGTGGATGTTCGCGGCCCGCCGTACGACGAGGCCCGCGCCGCCCGAGGCTGCCCCGGCCAGGATCACGAGCGCCTCGCCGCGCGAGCGCACGTAGCCGATGGTCGCCGGCCCCGGGCCGAGGTAGCACGCGTCGATGGCCCCGGCGAAGATGGCCTCGACGGCCTGCGGGCCGCTGGCAAAGGCCTTCCATTCGATCTCGGCGGGCGCGAGCGCGCGGGCGAAGCTCTCCCGGCCGTACGCCGACAGCGCCACGGCGTGGGTCACGTTGGGGAAGAAGCCGAGGTAGAGCCGCCCCGGCTCGGTGGCGGCCCGCGGCGCGCAGGCCACGCTGCCCGCGAGCCCGAGGCCGAGCAGGCCAAGCCACAGGCGCGGCGTCGGCCGGGCTCGGGGTCTCTCGGGAGGAGGCAGCGACGGGGGCGTCATCGGGCGCGCCTATGGTCGTCGAGCCACCGGGCGACGGCAAGGAAAAAGCCGCTGCGGATATGCAGGCTGTGATGGATCGGCACGTCTTGGGCCATCTGGCCGCGCATTCCCTTTGCATCAGCCCCATCGAGGAGTCGAACCCGGGACCGGCGCGTGGGCGCCGATGGATGCACGACAAGAGAGGTGGAGCATGGGGAAGATCCTGATGCGGCGCTGGTATCTGGTGGGCGCCGTGGCACTGCTCGTGGCCCAGGCCGGCGGCTGCGGCGGCTCGAACGAACAGACGCCGACACCGACGCCGACGGGGCCCCAGATCGGTGGGCTATCGAACGCCGAGGTGGCGTCCGTGGTCCAGGCCATCAATGAGACCGAGATCCAGCTGGCCACCCTGGCCGTCGATCGCGCGAGCGACGATCTCGTGCGCCGCCTGGCGCAGCGGATCGTCGATCAGCACACCCAGGCCCAGGCGCAGCTCACCCAGATGTTCAGCCAGTTCTCTCTCCAGCCCGTCAACCACGAGCTCGGGCAGCAGGTGCGCGACGAGGCCACGCGCGAGCGCACCCGGCTCGACGCCGCGCCCAAGGGAGGCATGTTCGATCGCATCTTCATCGATGGTCAGCTGCAGCTGCTCAACAGCGACATCCGTCTCATCAACAATCGCCTCGTCGAGAGCGCCACCATCCCCGAGTACCGCCAGGCGCTCGAGCAGCTGCGCGACAACGTGAACGACCGCTTCAACGAGGCGCTGCTGATCCGTGACTCCGGCGCCGTGCCCCACTGAGCCGGCGTCGCGAGCAGGGGATGAAGTATCGGTAGGAGGGGAGGGGCGGGCGGTGGCTCGCACCGCCCGCGAGAGGCTCTGACCTATCTGGAAGGGATCAGCTCAGTTCACGCTGGCCTTGGCCGTGGTGAAGAAACCCGCGACGCTCGCCTCCTGCGCCTTGCGGAAGGCGGCGCACTGGCGCATCGACTCGAGCGCCTGCGTGAGGAGGCGCGGCCCGCCGGTGAACTTGGTGGAGCGGTCCTTGAAGAACGCCTCCACGTCCGCCCGATGCTCCTCGTCACAGAACGAGGTGCCGATGAAGGGGAAGCGCGCCCCCGAGTCGCGCGGCAGCCGGGCCACGAGCGCGTCGAAGTTCGTCTTGACGAACGCATAGGCGAGCGGCCGCGTCGCCGGCCGCCGCGACGCCGCGAACAGGAGCCGGCTCGTCTCGCGCGGATCGAACTCGTCCGACAGCGAGAGCTTGAGCGCCTCCTGCACCACCGACGGATCGGTGAAGGCGCCGAGGGCCTCGAGGAGGCGGTTGCGCTCGCGCCGATCCTTCTCCTTGCGCGCGGCCTCGTGCCAGGTGTCGAAGAGCGACCGGCTGCCGGTCTCGGCCGCCACGTGCAGCACCGCGTCCACCACGTCGGGATCCACGAGCTGGTGGTTGCGCGTCCACACCGAGGCCAGCCGCCGCGCCTCGCTCACGAACTGCGGATCTTCACCCTGGTCGGCCATGAGCCTGAGGAGCCGGCCGCGCAGGAGGCGCGTGTCTTCGTCCTCGCCCTTCTTGGGCAGCCACCCGAGCCGGTGCGCGGCCGGGCCGAAGTTCTCGCGGATGAAGCGGGCATAGGACGGCTGCACCGCCTCGGGGATGAGCTGGCCGTCGCGCAGGCCAGCCACGAGATCGATCGCGATGTTCATCACGAAGCGGCTCTTGTCCTGCGCCAGCTTCGGCACCACCGCGAGCGCGTCGGCGTAGGGCACCTTGCCCGCGCGCACGAGCGCATAGAGATCGCTCGCCAGCCCCAGGCGCTCCTCCACCGTGAGCTCCTTGCCGCCGTCGGCCAGCAGGCGCGCGAGCTGACCGCCGCCGAGGAGGCTCCGGTAGTAGCCCGTGGCGTGCTCGTTCGGCACCACCCAGTCGGGGCACGAGGTGGCGCCGGTGAGGGGCATCTCGCCGTCGCGCTCGGTGAAGAGCGTGCAGGCGCGGCCGTCGTTCTTGCCGGCCTTCCAGCGCACGCAGACCGGGATCTGCCAGGTCTGGGCGTCCGCCTGCACACCCTCGGCGCCCTCGGGCAGGTAGCGCTCCTGGTGGAGCTTGAGGCTCGGCGTCTTGCCCGCGTCACACTTGACGTCCACGCTGAGGAGCGGCACGCCCGACTGGTCGAGGAACGTCGAGAAGGCCGGCGTGATGTCCTTGCCCGCCTCGGCCGAGAGCGCCTGCAGGAAGTCCTGCGCCGTGCCGTTGCCGTTGGCGTGCTCGCGGAGGTAGCGGCGCACCCCCTTCTGGAACACCTCCGGACCGATCCAGCGCTCGAACATGGCGATCACCGACGCGCCCTTCGAGTACGTGATGCCGTCGAAGGCGTTCTCCACGTCGTCGTTGGACTTGATGCTCTGGCGGATCATGCGCGCCGACACGAGGCGGTCCGCCTCCATCGCGCCGTTGCGCGTCTGCACGCGCTCCTCCTCCGCGCCCCAGGTCGGCTGCCAGCGGGCGACGATCTTGGGCTCCATCCACGTCGCGAACGCCTCGTTCAGCCACAGGTCGTCCCACCACGCCGTGGTCACGAGATCGCCGAACCACTGATGCGCGAACTCGTGCACCGCCACCTCCGCGTAGGCCCGCTTGCGCCCGATGCTCTCCGCCTCGGGCGGGTTGAGGACGAGCCGCGCGGTGAAGGTCACGAGCCCCGGGTTCTCCATGGCCCCCCCGAAGAGCGGCACGGAGATCACGTCGAGCTTCCCGTAGGGGTAATCCGTGCCGAAGTACTCCTCGAGCGCGTCGAGGGCCGGCGCCGAGCTCTCGGCGGCCCAGTGCGCCTGGGCGGCGAGCCCCTTCGGCGTGATGATGCGCACCGGCGTGCCGCTCTTCTTGGCCTTGCCCGCGTCCACCACCTCGAACGGCCCCACGGCCCAGGCGACGAGGTAGCTCGGCAGGGGCTTGGTCTGCGCGAACTCGACCCGCTTCATCCCGCCGCCCGCGTCGCTCTCGCGCGCCACCGGCGTGTTGGCGAACGCCAGGTCGGTGCTGCGCACCTTCAGCGTGAGCTTCCACGGCACCTTGAAGGACGGCTCGTCGAAGCACGGGAACACACGCCGCGCGGCCAGGGGCTCGAAGTGGGTGTAGACGTACCACTCGTCGCCCTCTTTCTGCTTCGAGGCGCCCGAGCTGTCCCTGGTCGTGAGCTTGCCCTTGTACTCGATGTGGACCCGCGCGCCGCCGGCCGGCAGCGGCTGCTCGAAGGCGATGCCCACGAAGTCCTTGGGCGTCGTGATGACCTTGCCCGGGATCGTGCTCGTGCCCGCCACCGCCTCGGCCCGGCTGATCGTGAGCTCGTCGGCGTTGAGCCAGAGCACCGGCAGTGGCTCGCGCACCACGAGCTCGATGTCGATGACGCCATCGAAGGTGTCGGCGGTCGGCACGACCGTCAGCTCGGCGCTCACCCGGGCGGGTTTCGCCTCGGTCCCGAGTCGCAGCGTGGGCGGAGTCGGAGCGGCCGGTGGAGCGGGTGCGGCGGGTGCGGCGGAGGCAGCTGGGGCGGGGGCGGGTTTTTTCGGTTTTGCGGCTGGCTTGGCGTGGCTCGCGGACGAGAGCGCCAGGCCGGCCACGAACCACAGGACATGTCGTTTCATCTCCAGCTCCTTAAGATCAGGGAGGTTCTTGTGTAACACAGGGCCTGCCCGCGCCGAAGTTGGGCGCGGTACAGAGATATCGCCCCCTGATCACCATCAACCTGGCTCCCAGGTTCCGCAGAATTCCGATGTGCCGGGCGCCCCGGGACCGTGAAACCAGACGCCCCCCCGCGTCACCCTCCTGAAAAGGAGGTCCCTCGTGTTCCTCTTGACCCTCTGGCCCCCACGACCGCGGTCCGTATCGTCCTGGCTCCTGGGCTCGCTGCTCGGGTTCCTGCTCGGCCTCTCCACCCTCTTTATGTCCGCGGCCCAGGCCGGGCCCCCCGCGCCCGCCGCCCCGGCCCCGGCCCGCTTCCCCCCCGGCAGCGCCCGCGCCGCCGTGCCCTTCGAGAGCGAGGGCGGCCTCATCTTCATCACGCTCGGCGTGAACGCCTCCCGCCCGCTCAGCGTCCTCGTCGACACCGGCTTCGACGACACCATCCTGGACGCCGGCGTGGCCCAGGAGCTCCACCTCGCGGCGCAGGACGCGCGCAAAGAGGCCCAGCCCGGCGGCGCGGTGGAGACCGCGACCCTGCCCCCGGTCGAGATCCGCCTACCGGGCCTCGTCATCCCCGACGTGCGGATGCAGACCCTGCCCCTCGCCGAGCTGTCGCGCGTCCCCGGCCGCCGCACCGACGGCATCCTCGGCCACAGCGTGCTCTCCCGGTTCGTCGTCACCGTGGACTACCCGGGCCGCAAGCTCCTCTTCGAGGATCCGGGGCACTTCTCGCCCGCGGGCGCCGGCACATCCCTCCCCATGACCGAAGAGGAGCGCCAGGTGTTCGTGCACGCCCTGGTGAAGGTGGCGGGCCACCCGCCCGTGGACGGCAAGTTCAAGCTCGACACCGCCGGGCTCGACGTCATGGGCTTCAACAACAACTTCGCCCGTGACAACCACTGGGACTTCCCGCCCGAGGCCGTGATCCGCGCCCCGGGCATGGGCGCGGGCGGCGAGACCCAGGGCTACCTGTTCCGCGGCGAGTGGGTGGAGCTCGGGGGACACCGCTTCGAGCGCCCCTTCCTCGCCGTCACGGTGGACTCCGGCGGCTTCGAGAACCGCCCCAACGCCGGCACCCTCGGCGCGAGCCTCCTCAGCCGCTTCGTGGTGGTGTTCGACTACCCGCACGGGCGGCTGTTCCTGCGTCCGGGGCCGGGCCTCCGCGACCCCCTCCCTCATGACAGCGTGGGCGTGATGCTGCGGTCGAGCGCGGACTTCCGGAGCGTGGAGGTGTTCCGCCTCCTGCCCGGCTCGCCCGCGATCGCGGCCGGCCTGCGCGAGGGCGACCGCATCGTCACCGTGGACGGGCAGAAGCCGGCGCGGCTCGGCGAGATCTGGGAGCGCTTCCAGCACCCCGGCACGCACCGCGTGGAGATCGAACGCGCCGGGACCCGCCAGGTCCTGACGGTCGCGGCCCGGCCCCTCCTGCCGTGAACCGGGCCTGAACCGAGCGAACTCATCCTCCAGGAACCAGCCTCCCCCTGCCCGGGATTGAGCCCATCCTCATACGCACCCGGCACACCAGCCCAGAGACCGGGTCCACCAGCACAGGGACCGAGCACGCCTGCGCAGCGACCAGCACCGCCTGCGCAGCGACCAGCACCGCCTGCACAGGGACTAATACCGCCTACACAGGGACCAACACCGCCATCATCGGGACCTGATACCGCCTGCATAGGGAC
>DATAGU010000190.1:0-12128 GCA_036263495.1 Polyangia bacterium
ACGAAGCCCGAGCCCCCCTGCACGAAGCCCGAGCCCCCCTGCACGAAGCCCGAGCCCCCCTGCACGAAGCCCGAGCCCCCCTGCACGGAGCATGGGCAGGGGTACGCAGGGCTTACGCTGATAGCCGAGGCACATCGACCCACCTGCTCGGTCCTACAGGACACGTGTCTTTGCACGAATAATCAATCCATATAGAAAAATTCCACGGTCACAGGACCCGTCGACGCTCCATTGAGCTGCACGCGCCCCGCGCGTGTTCATAAAGGCATTTTATTGTGACCATCCCCACCCCTTTTCGGTAGAGTGAGACCCGAAAGGAAGGTACGCGCATCGATTCGCAGCATTGAATCGATCCGCGCTGTCTTTCGCCCTGGTGCACCGTGCCGGGCATGAGTCCGCTACGAAGCCTGCCCGAAGCCCAGGGTGCGCTCCGGAGGATCCCTTCATGAAGAAGACCCACAAGCGCGCCGTTCGACCGGACCCTACCCCATGATCCCTGAACCCATCCATCGCCCCGCGCCCCCCCGAACGAAGGGCCGGACCCGCTTCGTAGTGACCGCCCTCGGCACCATGGCCCTGCTCGCGGCCGTGGCCCTGCTCTCCCGCGGCTTCGGCAAGGACAGCGGCCAGCCCAAGACCCGCCAGGCGCCCGAGCTCGCCCGCCTCGCCCGCTTCGCGCCCTCCGGTACCGACGAGACCGACCGCCAGGGCAAGACGGCCGACGACAAGGCCTCCCGCTTCGACGACACCACCTGCTGGGACGACATCGAGAACTTCAACGAGAAGGTCACGCTCGAGAACTTCCGCGAGTGGGCCGCGCCCCTTTGGGCCTCGAAGGATCCGCTCGTCATCGAGTACCTCAAGCAACGCCTCGGCGAGCTCATCGGCGACGACGAGGGCCGCGCCGGCCAGGTCCTCGGCTGGGCGCGCTCGGCCTCGCCCGCGGAGTTCAAGCTCCTCATGGGCGGCCTCCGGAGCTCCAAGGCCCTGCCCAAGATGGCCGCCCAGCTCACCTCCCTCGGGCTCGACAAGAGCCTCGACCTCGGCCGGCGCGCCGGGTTCCTCGACGAGCTCCAGCACCTGCCCCGGCTCGAACCGGAGGCGCTCGACAAGCTCACCCACCTCGCCGAGGACGCCTCCTCGGGCGAGGCCGGCTGGGTCACCACCCGCGCCATCGGCCGGGTCATGAAGGCGGACCTCACGCGGACCGGCACCTTCGAGCCCTACCTCGACAAGCTCCTCACCATCGGCGCCAACTCCAAGGACGAACAGGTCCGTTACCTCGCCCTCGAGATGGAGCTGCACGCCGAGGCCCCCCTCGACGCCAAGGCCCTCGATCGGCTCGAGAAGATCCTCACCACCGATGGCAGCGACCACGTCCGCCAGGTGGTGGCCCACGACCTGTCCCTGTCCGAGGACAAGCCCCGGGCCCTCGACATCTACGCCAAGGCCTTCCAGCAGGAGACCGATCTCTGCGCGCGCTGGGCCTTCTTCCGCTTCGCCGCCCGGGTCGCGGGCAAGGACGCGCTCCCGATCATGGCCAACATGGCCCAGGGCGACCCGCGCTTCCAGGGCATCTACCAGGAGTTCGATCGGCTCTACGCGAGCGGCATCGTCGACTTCGGCCGCCTCTGGCTCTCCCTGCCGTCCGACAACCCCTTCGGCTGCCTCGACCACCATGATGACCCGTGAGCCCGGAGCCAGCCCCATGACACGCCCCCTCCTTCGTATGAACCCGCGCCCCAGGCTTCCCGCCCTGGCCCTCGCCGCCTGCCTCCTCGCGCCGGCCCTGGCCGCCGCGCAGCCATCGACCGCCGACGGGGCCCCCGCCCTCAAGGCGAGGACCTGCTCGGTCGAGGGCCTGATGGACTCCATCCGCCGCGGGCTCCACTCCAACTCCGAGGCCTACAAGACCTACCTGCGCACGCTCCTGCGGGAGTCCGCCGTCAAGCTCCCCCTCGCCGAGCTCCAGGCCGCCTTCGAGCGCGAGCAGGATCCGGCCCTGGTCGAGCACCTCGCCGCCGCCCTGGTCGCGCGCACCGAGCGGGGCCTCGAGCCCGCGGCCATGCAGGCCGTCGCCAAGCGGGCCCTCGACGACCCCAACCCGGGCCTGCGCGCCGCCACGGTCCGCGCCCTGCGGCGCACCGGCGCGCTCGAGCACACCGGGGACCTGTACCAACGCCTGGTCCGTGACGCTTCCCCCGAGGTGCGCATGGAGGCCGCCACCAACCTCGTCGAGGACAACCTCCACGTCTACGGAGGCCACGACGGCCCGGCCGCCGACAGCGCCGTGGCCGCCGCCGCCACCTCCTCTGACCCCAAGGTGACCGCGCACATCCTCGGCCAGCTCATGACCGGCGAGATCAGCACCGGGTCGGCGCACAAGATCGAGCAGCTCCTGCACAACGACTCCGTCGAGGTCCGCGCCGCCGCCTCCGCCGCCCTCGGCGGCGTGCCCGCGGCGGAGGCGCCGAGCGCCCGGGCCTCCCTCGTCAGCCTGTACTACGACGAGAGCGACCCCACGGTGCGCAAGTCCATCCTCCAGAGCATCGCCCGGCTCGGTTACGCCAGCGCCGTGCCCGAGCTCCAGCGACTCCGCAGCGTCGATCCGAGCCTCGGCTCCGAGATCGACAGCTGGATCCAGATCCTCAACAAGAACCCCCAGGATTGGGGCCTGATCCTGCGGGAGAAACAGAAGCAGCAGGCTCGGTAACACCCACCTTACGAGGAATCACCATGCGCAAGACGACGAAGACCATCCTGGCAGCCCTTGTCTCCCTGCCGGTCATCTCCGCGACCGCCGCCGCCTCCTACCGGATCGGCGCACCGTTCCCGGGCACCGTGACCGCCACCACCTACTACTCGAGCGGCGCCTTCCACGGCGCGGTCGATCTCTCGAGCGGCAAGTGCAACTACTGGGGCGTCGAGACCGGCCTCGTGGGCTCGATCTCCTGGAACGTGACCATCCGGACCACCGGCATCGTCTGCTACGGCAGCGGCAGCGGCAACCAGAACGAGGTCAAGCACACCTTCGCCGACGACCACGTGTTCCGTCAGTGGCACTTCATCAAGGACGCCGACTCGTACGATCGCACCTGCGATCGCTGCCAGATCGGCAACGAAGGCGGCACGGGCAACGTCACCGGCCCCCACACCCACATGCAGTACGACCGCTACGGCACGAACAACACCTCCTGGTACTCGGGCACGTCCAAGGGTGAGTTCCTGAGCCGCGGCGAGACCGTCGGCTACATCCAGTAGCCCGCGCGCGCACCGCACCGCCCCCCTGATCGCCTCAAACCCGCCCAGCCCGCTCAGCCTCCTACGCAGCGCCTCCGGGCCGCCTGCGAACGAACGTCCTGCGGCCAGACGCCCCGAAAGTGCAAAAGCTGCGCGTTTTCGGCCGGCAGAGCCTGCGGGAGACCGCCCGATCGGCGGTGGAACAGGCCTTGCGATAAGCCTCTCCGACATGCTCACGGGGAGACCATCCATGAAGACGAAGTGCCGCCCGACCCAGACCCGGACCCGGACCTCGCACGCCCCCTCCGCGCCGGTCCCAGGCGACCAGATCGCGCTGTATCTCCGCGAAGTTCAGCGGCAGCCGCAGCTCTCGCCCGCCGAGGAGCGTGCCCTCGCGACCCAGTATCACGAGACCCGGGATCCAGCCCTCGGCCGTCGCCTGGCGAACGCCAACCTGTGGCTCGTGGTGTGGATCGCGCGCAGCTACCCGAGCGCCCGCGAACACCTCTCGGACCTCGTGCAGGAGGGCAACCTCGGCCTGCTCCTGGCCCTGCGCAAGTACGATCCCGGGCGCGGCGTGCGGTTCGCCTCATACGCCGCCTTCTGGATCCGCGCCTACATGCTGCGCTTCCTCGTGAACAACCGCTCGCTCGTGAAGATCGGGACCACGCAGGGGCAGCGCAAGCTGTTCTTCACCCTGCGCAAGGAGAAGCGCAAGCTGGAGGCGCTCGGCTGCGAGCCGACCCCCGAGGTGCTGGCGGAGCGGCTCCGGGTGACCGTGGCCGAGGTCGAGGAGATGGAGTGCCGGATGGGGTCGTCGGAGCTCTCGCTCGACGAGCCGACCTTCAACGGGCTCGGGTACGCCGGCGAAGGCGCGCGGACCCTGCGGCGCGACGCGCTCACCGCGCCCAGCGAGGAGCGCCCGGATGTCCGCTACGAGAACGAGGAGCTGACCGCGCAGCTGCACAAGGGGCTCACCGGGCAGGCGTTCCCGATGGACGAGCGGGAGCGGCTCCTGCTCGAGCGGCGCTGGCTGGCGGAGGAGCCCGCGGTCCTGCAGGAGCTCGGCGCCCTGTTCGGCGTGAGCCGTGAGCGCGTGCGTCAGATCGAGCGTCGCCTGCTCGCCGAGCTGCGCTCCACCCTGGGCGAGGTCAGAGGCGCGCGGCCCAAGGCGCCCGAACGCCGGAGAGGACCGGCGCGGCGCGAGATGGCGCTGGCCGCCTCGATCTGAGACCCTCTCGGCGGATCAATCGATCGCCACCTCGACGTCATCGCCGCGCAGGCGCACCCGGTAGCAAGGGACATCATCCACCGCCGGCAAGGCCAGCGCGCGCCCCGTGCGCACGTCGAAGCGCGCGCCATGCCACGGGCAGCGCAGCACCTCGCCCTCGAGCCTGCCCTCCGACAACAACGCCTCGTCATGGCTGCAGTCGTCGCCGATGGCGCACACCGTGTCGCCGAGGCGCACGAGCGCGATGCGCCGGCCGCCGGCCTCGACCCCCCTCACCTCGCCCTCGCCGAGCTCCGACAGGCGCGCCACGCGCACGAAAGCGCCCTGATCCGGGTCCCTATCCATGTCGACGAGGCTACCAGAGCCCGCGCCCTCGCGGCGCGGCCGTCAGATGTGGATCGCCTTCCAGGTCCCGGTGGTGAACTTGGCGGCCATGATGCAGGCCATGAGCACGATGTACGCCATCATCGCGATCCAGACGCCCCAGATGCCCAGGCCGAAGACCAGCCCGAGCAGGTACGAGGCCGGCATGAGGCACGTGAAGTGGAGCGAGCCCTCGACCACCATCACGAACCGGGCATTCCCGGCCCCATAGAGGGCATAGGTGAACACCAGCGCCAGACAGGCCACGGGCTCGCACGCCCCGAGCACGCGGAGGATCGGCGTGGCCACCTCGATCACCGCCTGGTCCTTGCTCCACAGCGCCATGATGGCGTGCGGATAGAGGCAGGTGAGCAGGCCCACGGCGGTGAACAACACCGCGCCGATCTTGGCCGAGGTCCACACGTAGTTCTCGGCGGCGTCGATCTTGCGCGCGCCCATGTTCTGCCCGACCAGCGTGGCCGTGGCCGAGCCGTAGGCGATGCAGGAGATGAACACGAGCTGGAAGAAGTTGATGATGTTCGAGGTGGCGGCCTTGTAGATGCCCTCCCCCGCGACGTGGCCGGCCCGCAGGTCGAGCTGGTCGACGACATACATGAAGAAGCCAAAGCCGCTCATCGCCAGGACCACCGCCACGCCCGACGGCCAGGCGAGGCGCAGGATGTCGCGCGCCAGCCGGCTATCGACCGCCTGGGCGCGGTAATACTGAAACCGTTCGCGCAGCTCGCCCCGCAGGCTCCACGCCAGCATGAGGGCGGCGCCGATGTACGAGCTGATGCACGAGGCCAGGCCCGACCCCTCCACCCCCATCCGCGGGAAGCCCCAGTTGCCGAAGACCAAGGCCAGGTTGAGGACGAAGTTGATGATGTTCATCGAGATCGCCGCCCCCATGTGCACCCAGGTCTTGCCGATGCCATCGAAGAACGACTTGTAGCTGATCGACACCACCATCGGCAGGATCTGGACGTAGCGCCAGCGCAGGAAGGGGACGCCGAGCGCCACCACCCGCTCGTCCTTGACGAGCAGCGGGAAGATGTAGGGCGTGAGGAGGTAGAAGACGATCGAGGCCACGAGGCCGAGCACGGTCGAGAGGAGCAGGGAGCTGGTCAGCACCTGACCCGCGCGCTTGTCATCCCGCTCGCCGAGGCGCCGCGCCGTGAACGCCTGCGTGCCCACGCCCACGATGGTCGACAGCGTGCCCCCCACGGCCCAGAGGAGGATGAGGCTGTTCTGGAGCGCCGTCTGCCCGGGGATGGACTCCTCGGCGGGCAGGCGCCCGACCAGGATGTGATCGGCCTGGTTGATGAGCGTCTGGCTGATCATCGCCGCCAGCGTCGGAGAGGCGAGGGCGATGATGGTTCGGTACGTCGAGGGGATGGCCTCCAGCGCACGGCGGAGAAGCGGCATTCTGATCATATTTGTGGTGGCGGGCTCGGGCACGGCCATCGGACGGATCCATGTAGCCCAAACCGAGTGGTCCTTCAACCCAAGGAGCGCGCAGAGCTGTATTTCCGCCGGCTTTGGGAGATGGAGATCCGTCTCCCGGCGCCGCCCGCTGTTATCAGCGGGTGGATAATTGACACGGCCTGGCGCTGGGCATAGGGTTCGCGCATGCGATGCCCCGCCTCTCCGAGGCTGCTCTTCCTCCTCTGCGTCGCTCTCGGCGCCGCAGGCTGTCCCACGCGCTACCCCGCCTGTAAGAAGGACGAGGATTGCAACCGGGACAAAGACCGCCACGAGTTCTGCGTCAATCAGCAGTGTCAGCAGTGCCGCGCCGACGGCGATTGCCCGGCGGGCAAGATGTGCAACAAGGGCCGCTGCGATCCCATCCCCGGCTACTGCGACACCGACAACATGTGCCCGCCCAACACCTCCTGCATCGAGCACCGCTGCCGCGCCTGCACCGCGGACACCGAGTGCGGCGAGGGCGGCCGCTGCCGCCAGGGCAAGTGCCTGCGCAAGGGGCAGTGCGAGACCGACGACGATTGCCCCGAGGATCAGGACTGCATGAACGGCACGTGCGTGGGCGGCCGCAAGGCCGTGGCGCCCCCGCCCAGGGAGTGCACCCTGGCCCCGATCTACTTCGACTTCAACGAGTTCACCCTGACCACCGACGCCACCACCAGCATCGACAAGAACGCCGCGTGCATCAAGAAGGTGGACCGCAAGGTCGCCCTCGTCGGCCGGAGCGACCCGCGGGGCACCGAGGAGTACAACCTCGCCCTGTCCGAGCACCGCGCGCGCCAGGTCAAGGGCCAGCTCGAGCGGCTCGGCGTGAGCGGCGACAAGCTCCACACCCTGCCCAAGGGCGAGCTCGAATCGACCGGCAAGGATGAGGCTGGCTGGGCCAAGGATCGTCGCGTAGATTTCGAGTGGCAGTGATGAGACGACGCGCACACGGCATGAAACTTCACCGGATCCCCCTCATCGGACTCCTCCTCCTCGGCGGCTGCGGCGTCCCCCAGGAGCAGGGCCAGAAGATGATGAACGACATCGCCAAGCTGCAGCAGCGCTCGCAGATGTTCGACGAGCAGGCGGCCAAGCTGCAGAAGGCGACCAGCGAGGCCGAGATGGAGCTCGGCCGGCTGCGCAAGCTCGTCGATGAGGGGCAGAACGCCATCAAGTCCTCGGCCGACCTCGGGCTGTCCGTCGAGAAGCTCAAGGTCGACCTCGCCACCATCACCGGGCGCCTCGACGACCTGCAGACCTCGATGACCGCGCTCAACAAGAGCTTCACCGACTACCGCGCGCAGTCGGACATCAAGATCGAGCAGGTGGTCAACGCCACGACCAACCAGAAGGCGCCGCCCATCCCCGAGAACGCCGACGGCGTGTACAGCCAGGCGCAGCAGCGCTTCAACGACAAGAGCTGGGTGGACGCGCGGCGGCTGTGGGAGGCCTTCCTGGCGCGCTACCCGCAGGACGCGCGTGCGCCCAAGGCGCAGTTCATGATCGGCGAGAGCTACCTGGCCGAGACCCGGTACGCCAACGCCATCGGCGCCTTCACCAAGCTCATCGACAACTTCCCCAAGTCCGAGCTCGTGCCCGACGCCATGTTCAAGAACGGCACGGCCTTCTATGCGCTCAAGTACTGCGGCGACGCGCGCATCTACTTCCAGGAGCTCCTGCGCCGTTACCCCAAGACCGAGTGGAAGCGCGACGCCAACGAGCAGCTGAAGAAGCTGCAGCGCGACCTCAAGAACAAAGCGGTTTGCCAGTCGTAGACACCGTCCTCGAACGCCTGCGCGCGCGGCGCGCGGCGCGGCCCCCCGTCGTCAGCGATGACGAGCGGAGCGAGAGCCCTGGCCTCTACATCCTGGTCGGGCTGGCCTCGCTCGCCCTGGTGGCGCTCGCCCTCACCTTCCTGGTCGTGCCGCCCGCGCTCGCCGCGCACCTCGTCATCCGCGCGCAGCGTGGCGGCCCGTCCTTTCTGCGCTGGGCCGGCATCGCCCTCATGAGCGTGTGGTTCGTACTCCTGCTCCTCATCGGTCGCCGCGTCATGGGCCGACCGGTGCGGGAAGAGTAGTCACCAGGCGCTGCTCACCTCGCGGGCCGCGGCCGTGACCGCGTCCATCCAGGCCCCCGGGTCTTCTACCGCTGGGTGGTTGACGTCGCCGATGAGCGCCGCCGCTGCGGCGCCGGCGCGGACCACGTCGCGCACCGTGGCGCGGGTGATGCCGCCGATGGCCACCACCGGCACGGACACCGTACGGCAGACCTCGGCCAGCTGGGCCACGCCCACCACCGGATCCGGGTCCTGCTTGGATGCGGTCGGGAAGACCGGCCCGAAGCCGATGTAGTCGGCGCCTCCGGCGGCGGCGGCGCGCGCCTGCGCGAGGTTGTGGGTGGAGATGCCGATGCGGAACCCGGCCGGCGCGAGGCGTCGCGCCTCGGCGAGCGGGAGGTCGTCCTGGCCGAGGTGCACGCCGTCCGCCCCTCCGGCGAGCGCCACGTCGAGGCGGTCGTTGACGATGAACAGCAGGTCCTTCTGGCGGCACAGCGGCCGGAGCTCGTCCACCACCGCCAGCACCGCCGCCGCGTCCGCGCCCTTCATGCGCAGCTGCAGCACCCGCGCCCCGCCGGCGATGAGCGCCCGCGCCAGCCGGCCCGCGGGCGGCGCCGTCCGACCTCGGCCCCCGGGCTCGCCCGGCCGCCGCGCCGGCAGATCCACCATGCCGTAGAGGCCCCGGAGCCGTGCGTCCGGCGCGCTCATCGCTGTCCCTTGGGGACCTCGGGGCTCGAGGCCGCGCCCGCCGTCACCTGCAGCTTCTTCCCGCCGACGCTGATCTCGAGCGCCTGCGCGCCGCGGGGCAGACGCACCGTGGTCCGCACGACATCTCGGCGCTCCACCGTCCCTCCCGTGGCCTTGGCTCCAGCGCAGCTGCCATCGAGCGCCAAGCGCGCCACGGGCACGAAGCGATCGAGCACGAACCGCGACGAGGCATCGCCGTGACCGAGCAGGCCGAACGGCGGCTCGGCGCAGCGCGGCCAGCGCGCCGTCACCTCCAGCTGCGCCGCCAGCGCCCCGCCCACGAGCGGTGTCGCGGCCTTGAGCTTCACGCCCGCGACCTCGCCCGCCACCAGCAGGACCGGCGGGGCCGTGGGCGGCGCGCCGGGCACGTCGCCGCTGGGCTCCTGCCCATCCACCGTGATGGCGTCGCCCTTCCGGACGACCTTGAGGACGCGCGGGCCGATCGTCAGTTCGCGCGTCGCCTGATCCGGCACGCGCAGGCGCACCGTGTAGCGGGCGCCAATGCGCGTCGCGTCCTTCTTGCACTCCCCCACCGGCTGGCGCTCGAGCACCACGTCATAGACGTCCGCCCCCTCGGGGCGCCCGCCATCGCGGCGCATCACGCCCGCGAGCCGATCCCCGCACGCCTGCGGCAACACCACCTCGGTGCGCAGGTCGACGTCGAAGAGGTCGCCCTTGCCGGGCACGGACAAGAAGGCGATGAACCCCACCGCGGCCGGAGACGTGAGCACATAGACCGGAGGCGCCGGCTCGGCGGCCTGGGCATGACCCACCTCGACCGGATAGACCACGGCCCCGGCCAGCATCAGGAGCGCCACCCACCGACCGAGGGGCCCCTGCCTTGATGTCGTCGTCCTCATGAAGGGATGATGCCGGCCGCCGGCCCAGGGGGCAAGGAGCCCGGCAAGAGCGGAGACCCTACCGGCCCGGCGACCGCCCGAGCACGCGGTCACGCCAGCGACGCACACTCATCACGTCGAAGCGCTCGCCCTCGAAGAGGATCTGCTTGACCGGCGTCTTGCGGCCCTCGCTCTCGCGCTTGAGCCAGTCGCGCACCTCCATCCACTGCACCTCGCCGTCCGCGCCGCGAATCACCAGCAGTACGGGGAACGCCTGCTCCATCCAGTAGCGGGCATGGCGCGGCTCGCGGATGGCGAAGATACGGGCGCCGTCGCGACGTTCGCGCAGGTGGGAGTCGCCGGACTTGAGCTGCAGATAGAGCTTCTGGCCCGTCGCTTCCCCGGCGTCGGACTTGAACTCGATCTCCATGTCGATGCCGTGATCGCCGACCGAGAACTCGCGGCAGAGCTGCCCCGCCAGCGCCACCGTCGAGATCACCTCGCCCACGAGCGCGCGCTCCTTGCTCGTGTTGTCGAGCACGATGCGCGCCCGCTCCGCCATCGCGCGCACCTGCTCCTGGAGCTCCGGCGCCGCGAAGCGCTCCTCCAGCGCGTCCCACAAGGGCACGCGCCCCTCGCACTCCACACACACGATATCCGGCTTGCCCGCCGTGAGACGTTTCATCGCCGTCTCACGGTTTTGCACCGGCGTTCCGCAGTGCGGGCACACGTAGTGCCGGAAGCGTTCCACCCCCTGCGCCTTCTGCGTGAGGTGGTCGTGCACATACCGGCTGAAGACGATCTTCTCGTCGTCCGGAATGGCCGGATCGAAGTACACCTCCAGCTCGCCCTCCCCCTCGGCCCGCCGCTGGAGCTTCACGCCGAGACGCTTGCCGGTCGGTGTCTTGAAGTCGGCCGCGTAGCGCCACAGCTCCTCGGACTCGAACGGCTCGCTGTGGTGTAGGCGCACCACCAGCGTGGCGTAGATCTCGTCGAGGAAGCCGTGAAAGCGGTAGCTCACGAACACGGCCGGGTGTCCCTCGAGGTCTGGCCGCTCGCGGCGATAGTAGCTCGGGAACACCAGCAGCGTCGGCCGCTTCCGGTGCTCATCCTGGTCGCGCAGGCAGATGCCGCGCTCGATGAGGAGCTGGTGCATGGCGAGGAGCACGAAGCGCTCCTCATCGGGCGGAAGGCGGGCGAGGGACGCCGTGTAGTCGAGCTCCCCGCTCAAGACCTTCTCCTCCAGCATGCAGCCGCGCTCGTGGGGGTCTTTGCGCAGGGTGTGGATCACGGCCTGCGCGTAGGCGTTCACCCGCTCCGGGTGGAGGAGCACCCAGCTGCCGAATTTCAACTCCCACACTATGCACGGGCCCGCGAGCAAGCCCACCACCGCGCGCAGCTCCTGGTCCGTGAAACGCTCGCCCTCGCCACTGAGACGCAGCTCCAGCGCCTCGCGGAGCTCGTTCATCCGGAGGAGGGTGCGGCCGGCGTCTTTGAGCCGGATGATCTCGTCTTTGAGCCGCTTGAACACGCGGGGCGAGGAGCGCCAGGGGATGCTGGCCCAGTCGATGCCGTCGATGATGGCCTGCCGGAGCGCATCGCAGCCCTCGCCCGTCTTGGCGCTGGTCTCGAGATACGCGCGAAACCCCCGCTCGCGCACGAAGCCATCGACCTGGGCGCGGGGCACCCGCAAACTGCCCGTATCGACCCGGCCGGCGGCGAGCAACCGGACGAAGGGTCGGGTCGAGGCGCGGGTGAGGTCGCGGTCCCATTGCCCGAGGGTCTCGAAGACGTCGTCCTTCTGGGGGTCGAAGACCAGGACGGCGAGGGCGGTCTCGTCCATGTAGAGCTGATGGACGAAGCGCTGATCGGCCTGGCCGCCGAAGTCCCAGAGCCAAATCTCGCGCTCGACGCCGTCCGGGCCGGCGATGGGGAGCTTCCACTGCGTGGACCAGGCGCCCACGGTGGAATCGCTCTCGCGCCAGCGGTCCTCGGCGAGGCGCAGGGAGAGCCCCGTCTTGCCCGCGCCGCTGTCACCGACGAGGAGGACCTTGGCGTTGGTGTATTCGAGTTGTGCAGGTGCGGTAGAGTCGATGGATGGGCCGGCGAGGGGGCCGGGTGCGTTCTCCGTGGCTTCGGCGAGGTTCCAGATGCGGAGGACGCCGTTGGCTGCCGCCGAGAAGGC
>DATAGU010000191.1:0-21673 GCA_036263495.1 Polyangia bacterium
GGGGACACGGTGGCGACGAACGCCAGCGCAGCGAGCAACCATGCGACAGACATCCTGTGGCCCATGCTCATGGAGCACCTCGTGACGGAATACCCATCAGAGACGACGATACTATCGTCGGGCGCGCACTCGATGAGGCACTGGGGGCAGGGAGGAAGAGGGATGGCAGGGCAGGGGGAAGACGGCAGGGATGGCCGCCGGTCGGCACCTAGCGGCCATCCCTCTCTGAACCGTTCCCGATTACGCCGGCGTGTCGGTGGACGGCGACTCCTCGGTGACCGGCGGCTTGGACTTCTTGAGCGCCTTCTCCTGCTTGCGCAGCGCCTGGTCCATGCGCTTCTGCTCGCTGCGGCGGCGCGCCAGCCCCTCGGAGATGGCCTCGCTCCGGGCGGCGATGAGGCGCAGCGTGGCGTCATAGCTCCGCACGAGCTGCGGCTGCTTGCGCGACCGGTGCACGATCTCGTCGTGCGCCTCCTCGAGGAGGATCATCCCATCCGAGCGGGCGATCGCCAGGAGCTCGTTCGTGTACTCGAGCGCCGACGTGAGTGCCGTCTGCGTCGCCACCGCCGCCTCGATGCGATCGGCCAGGCGCGCCGCCTCGGCGGGGCTGGCCACGAGGGTGCCGAGCTCCTCGGAGACCTGTCCGCCGCGGGCGGCATATTGGCGCAGCGCCACCACCTCGTCAGGCGATTGATCCTCGCTGACCTTGCGCAACCTCCGGCGCTCCTTGATGGAGGCCGGGCGATACCCCGAGGCGATATCGGGGACCTCTTCGGCCGGGAGAACGGGGAGCGTGCGGTTGTACGCGATGGCATCGTTGCGCGATGCCTGCGCCCCTTCGGTCTCCGCTCCCTGGGAGACCGAGAGGGTCTTGTCTGTCGGGTCCATGTCCTCTCCTTTCATTTACGGGGTCCTTGGGAACGAGCAGATGGGATGCAATGTTCGACAGAAAAATGAATCGTCAAGGCGCTCCTGAAAAATCCACAATCCAGCAACAATTCTTTCGCACCCGGAGCCTCTTTCTCTTTTGAAGCGCCAGGTGGCTCACAAAAAATTCATCTGCTCCTGCCCGTCGGGTGTACCCGACGAGAAGCGAGATGACGGATGGGCCTATCGGCATGTCGCGAAGACGGAAGGAATCGTGGGTCGATGGTACTGATGAAATGTAGGTAACCCAGTAGGGTGACTGGGTTGGCCCAGTGGGGTGACTGGGTTGACCTGGTGGGGTGACTGGGTTGACTTAGTGGGGTGACTGGGTTGGCCCAGTGGGGTGATTGGGTTGACCTGGTGGGGTGACTGGGTTGGCCCAGTGGGGTGACTGGGTTGGCCCAGTGGGGTGACTAGGTTGGCCCGGTGGGGTGATGGGATTGCCTACATGGGGGATGGGGGACGACCGTTCTTGGTTCGCTCTATCGCTGATGGGCCGGCCAGCGCCGCCTCGATTCGATCCACAAGAAGCGCGGCTTCGCCGGGATCCGCCACCTCCTCCCCCAACTCCTCCCGCACCCGCGCCGCCTGCGCCGCATACTGCCGGAGCGCCTGCATCACCTCCGCCTCCTGATCCTCGCGGAGCGCATGCACGCGCTCGTGCCGTGAAGCCTCTTCATGCTCTGGGTCCATCTCTACTCCTGGCGCACGCTGCGCCCTCGGGCGGAATTGTTCGGCAGAAGTCGGCGCCGTCAAGGGCAGGTGAAGAAAGCCGAATGTTTTCCGGGTGATTCTCAGAGACCGGAGGAGTGGGTTTCTGCCGGGCCGGGGGGACGCTTGACCGTCCTACTGCACCGCCATAGCTCCGAGGCGGCCAGGTGCTCTATGAGGACGGGAGCCAGACCGCAATGGAACTGCGGCAGGCTCTGGGTCTATGAATGCCACGGCCGCACAGCGAGCCAGGCCATGGTTCCTTCAAGCCGAGAGCGACGCTCGGACAGTGATCGGGTGATGCTCGAGGAATGGGTAGATGTGGCGAGGTCCGTGAGTGGGACCCTGCACAAACTCGGCGTCGCGGCGGGGCGGGCTCCCTGAGCCGGACCCGAGGTCACGGCAGGTTCGCGTCACCTCATTGCGGAAGCGGTCATGATCAGCCTCACCCTTCGAGGCGTCCCCCCACGAGCGCGAGCACGCTGTCCCCGGAGGGGTCGACGTACTTGCGCGCCGCCGCGCCTCGCACCGCCTCCGAGGTCTGGTACCGGAAGTGCGGCGCCTCGGCCGTGGCCGCCTCGAGGATGACGCCGGCCACGTCCTCTGCGCTCTGCCCGATGGCGGCGATCCGCTCCTGGCTGGCCTTGAGGTACACCTCGAGCATCGGCCGGTAGGGATCGGCGGCGTCGGCCATGCGCTCGGCCAGCGAAGGGCCGAGGCGGGTCACGAACTCCGTGCGCACCGGGCCGGGCTCGACGAGCGAGACCTGGACCCCGAAGCGGCGCAGCACCGGCGCGAGGCTCTCCATCCACCCTTCGACCGCGAACTTGGCCGCGGCATAGGCGTCGTTGAAGGGCTGGCCGAGCAGGCCCCCCAGGCTCGAGACGGTGATGATGCGCCCCGAGCGGGCCGCGCGCATGGACGCCACGACGGCGCGCGTCGTGTGCCACGCGCCGAAGAAGTTCACCTCGAAGACCCGGCGCAGATCCTCGTCGCGCGTGTGCTCGAGCGTGCCGAGGTGGCCCAGGCCGGCGTTGTTGATGAGGACGTCGATCCGCCCGTGTCGTGCCAGCACCGCGGCCACGCCGGCCTGGATCGACGCGGGCTGGGAGACGTCGAGCGCGGCGACCTCGAGCTCTACGCCCGCGCCGCGGGCCCGCTCCCGCAAGGGGCCGGCCTTGGCCACGTCGCGCATCGTGGCCACGACGCGGAGGCCCGCCTGGGCCAGCCGCACTGCGGTCGCGAGGCCGATCCCCGATGAGGTGCCGGTGACGAGAGCGATCTTCGAGCGGTCCTGCGCGCTGCCGTTGTCCATCACGAGACCTCCGCTGTGGATGGCCCGCGGCCGTTGTGGCCGCGGTCGTCGATTTGGTACCATCGGCCGCGCAGCCGGGGGCGCCAATGCGCCAACCCGGCGCGCCATTCGCATGGCCGCTTCGACCGGATATCGTCTTCCGCGTTCGCTCCTGGTGGCGCTCGAGCAGGCGGGTGTCGACGTGGCGCGGCTCGCGGCGCGCTGTGGCCTCGAGGCGGCGGCGCTCCACGAACGCCTTCCTCCGGCTCAGGCCGGGCGGTTCCTGGCCGCCGCGGTCGCGGCCGTGCCCGACCCGGGCTTTGGCCTCACCGTGGGAGCGACGGTGCGGCCCGAGCTCTTCGGCGTCGTCGGCTTCACCGCCATGAGCGCCCCTACGTATGGCGACGCGCTCGCGCGCATCGGGCGCTACAAGCGCCTCACCACCGGCGATGGGTTCGAGCGTCTCCCGGCCGGGGACTGCACCACGGTACGGCTCCATCTGTCCGACGCCGACGCCCCCTACGCTCGCTACAAGGTGGACGCGCAGCTGGCGTTCCTCGTGGCCTTCGGACGCCTGCTCACCGGGCGCGCCTTACGACCCGAACAGGTGAGGGTCGGGTTCCCGCCACCCTCCTACCGGGACCGCTACACGGCGTTCTTCGCCTGCCCGGTGGTGTTCGACGCGCCGGCCCACGAGGTGACCCTGCGCAACGCGGACCTGGCGCTCCCCTTGATCAGCGCCAGCCCGGAGCTCGAGCCGCTCCTGGTGGCGCACGCGGAGGCGTCCCTGGACGAGGCCCCGAGCGAGGTCGCGCCGGGCGCGCCGGCACCGCCGCGCCGGGAGACGATGGAGCGCACGCGCAGCCTCCTGCGGAACACGCTGCGCGGCGAGCCGCCAGACCTCGACACCGTGGCCCAGCACCTCCTGACCAGCCCGCGGACGTTGCAGCGGAGGCTACGGGAGGAGGGCAGCTCGTTCCAGCAGGTGCTCGCGGAGGTGCGGCTCGAGCTGGCGCGCCATCACCTCACCCGCACCCGCCTCGACAGCGCCGAGATCTCGTACCTCCTCGGCTTCTCGCATCCGCACTCGTTCCTGCGCGCCTTTCGGCGCTGGACCGGCATGACACCCGAGGAGTACCGCCGCCATGAGCTCGCTGCGGTCACCGGGTCGGGGAACGCGTGAGGGCGGGCTCGCCTGGACGCTCGCCCGCCCGGGACCTCATCGCTCCGGGTCGCCGCAGAAACGGCGCACCACGAGGAGCAGCTTCTCGAGCTTGATGGGCTTGGCGACGAGGTCCGCGGCGTCCATGCCGGCGGCCTTCTCTTGCATCCGGCCGGCGGCGCTCAGGACCACCACCGGGATCTCCTTCAGGGCCGCGTCTGCCAGCTGCGCCTTGCGGAACTCCTGGCCGTTCATCACCGGCATCGACAGATCGAGCAGGATCAGCTGGGGACGGACCCGGGTCAGCTGCTCGAGCGCCTCTTCGCCGTGCGCCGCCACCACCACGGTGTAGCCCTCGTCCTCGAGCACCTCCTTGATGCTGTCACGGATGTCGTCGTCGTCGTCGGCCACCAGCACCGAGACCCGCGTGGGCCTCCCGGCTCTCGTCTGCTCCATCGAACGGCTCCCCGACTGCGACAGGGCCTGGCTGGGTCGGAAGTCAGTCCTCATCTCGCTCCATTCTCTTCCGGATCCGTGGCGCCGGTCATGGTCACCTTAGTTATAGGGAGTTCGACGATGAACGTCGAACCCCGGCCCTTCTCGCTGAAGACTTCGATCGAACCCCGGTGCGCTTCCACCACCTGGCGGACCATCCACAACCCGAGGCCAAACCCGCCGTAATGCGTCTCGGGCACCGCCCGCTCGAACCGCTGGAAGATGCGGTCCCGCTCCTCTGGCGACATGCCGATGCCATGATCCGTCACCACGAGCCGCGCCCGATCCTCGGCCGGCCCCACCGAGATCTCGACCGGCCGGTGGGCGCCATACTTGATCGCGTTGCCGAGCAGGCTCCCCACCACCTCCTCGAGCCGCAGCCGATCCCAGTGGCCCACCACGGAGACGAACGGCCGCAGCTCGACGGTCACGCCCGCGCGCTCGATGCGATCCTCGAACAGGATCAACACGCGGCGGACGATGTCCGTCAGATCGACCCGGTCGGGCTCGAGGACGAGCCGCCCCGAGGTGACGCGCGTGACGTCGAGCAGGTGCTCGATGAGCACCTGGAGCCGCTCCGTCTGCCGCGCGATGGTCGCCATCTTCTTCGCCAGCCTGGCGGTCGTCGCCGGCAGTTCCGGGTGTTGCTCGACGAGGTGCCGGTAGCCGTCGACCTGCAGCTGCAGCGAGGTGAGCGGCGTCTTGAGCTCGTGGGAGGCGATCGAGAGGAACTCGTCCCGCGCCCGCACCGCCTGCTGTAGATCGTCGACCAGCCGCTTCTTCTCGCTGATGTCGCGGCAGATGCACGAGTAGCCGACGAGCGCGTCGCCGCTCCGGATGGCGTCGATCATGCACTCGGCCCAGAAGTGGCTCCCGTCCTTGCGCACGCGCCAGCCCTCGTCCACCGAGGAGCCCTGGGCCCGGGCCGTGCGCAGCGTCTCCTCCGGCAGGCCGGCGCTCCGGTCCTCCTCGGTGAAGAAGAGGGCGTAGGGGCGGCCGAGCACCTCGTCGGGGCGATAGCCCGTGATGCGCTCGCCGCCGCCGCTCCAGCTCGCCATGCCTCCCTCGGCGTCGAGCAGACAGATCGCCGCGTCCTTCACGTTCTCCACGATGAGGCGGTACCGCTCCTCGGCCTGCCGCAGCTGGAGGAACGCGTCGTTCCGCTCGCGCCGGATCGTGGCTTCGCGCACCTCCCGCGCGATGGCCGAGGCCAGCCGCGAGAGGTTGTGCTTGGCGAAGAAGTCGTGGGCCCCGGCCTTCATGGCCTCGACCGCGTGTTCCTCCTTGAGGCTGCCCGAGACGATGATGAAGGGGATGTCCCGCCCGCTCGCCTTGAGCAGCTCCAGGGCCGCCAGGGCGCCGAACCGCGGCAGGCTGAAGTCGGCCAGGATCACGTCCCAGCGCTCGGCCTCGAGCGCCGCGCGGAAGGCCTCGGGCGTCTCGACCCGCTGCCAGTGGGGCTCGTACCCTTCCTCCGCGAGCTGGTGGAGCATCAGCTCCGCGTCGTCGGCAGAATCTTCGACGAGCAAGGTGCGCACCGGCCTGGCCACTTCATTCCTTCCCCTGCGGGTCCGGAGGCGCGTCCTTGAGGGACGGCCTCATCGGCGGCGGCTGGTTGACCAGGAGCCAGTACACGCAGAGCTGGCGGGCGGCCTCGTGAAACTCCTCGAAGTCGACCGGCTTGCGCACGTAGCTGTTGGCGCCGAAGTGGTAGCTGTCGATGACGTCTCGCTCTTCGCTCGACGAGGTGAGGATGATGACCGGGAGGAGGCGGGTCCGCGCGTTGGCGCGGATGCGCTGCAGCACCTCGATGCCGCCCAGCTTGGGCAGGCTGAGGTCGAGCAGCACCACCAGCGGCAGCTCGGGCATGTGCGCCAGCTTCTCCAGCCCTTCGGCGCCGTTGTTCGCCACCACGATCGGGTTGCGGACGCCATGCTCGCCGAGCGCGTGCAGGGTGAGCTCGATGTCGTCGGGGTTGTCTTCGATGAAGAGGATGGAGCGCTCACGCGAGGTCATCGTCTGGCCTCTCCGAGGGTGAACCAGAAGGTCGCCCCTTGATCGGAGGCGCCTTCTCCCCAGATGCGTCCCCCGTGGCGCAGGATGATCCGTTGCACCGTGGCCAGGCCGATCCCCGTGCCCTCGAACTCGGAGGCGTCATGGAGTCGCTGGAACGGGGTGAACAGCTTGCCGGCATATTCCATGTCGAATCCTGCACCGTTATCGCGTACGAAATAGGTCCGCTGGCCGTCCCTGCCATCCCCGCCGGGCGCGATGGCGATGGGGGCGACGCCGAACTCGATCCGCGCGGCGGGCTTCTTGTTCGTGAACTTCCAGGCGTTGCGGAGGAGGTTCTCGATGACCACCCGCAAGAGATCGGGGTCTCCCTGGGTGGGCGCCGCGCTCACGATGGAGAACTCCACGTGGCGGCCGGGCTCGTGCCGCTGCAGCTCCTCGGCCACCTCGCGGGCCAGGTCCGCGAGGTCGAGCCGCGACCAGCGCAGCTCCGCGCGGGTGATGCGCGAGAGCTTGAGCAGGTCGTCGATGAGCTGGGACATGCGCTGGCTCGCGGCGCGGATGCGCTCGAGGTAGTGCCGTCCCTTGTCGTCCACCATGGCGGCGTATTTCTCGAGGAGCAGCTTGCTGAAGCCGTCGATGCCCCGGAGCGGCGTGCGGAGGTCGTGGGAGACCGAGTAGCTGAAGGCCTCGAGCTCCCGGTTGGCCACGCTCATGGCCTCGAGCGCCTGGGTCCGCTCGCGCACCCGCTCGGCCAGCTCCTGGTTGAGCCGGTGGATGGCCTCGTCGGCCGCGCGGCGCTCGGTCCGGTCCCGGCTCACCTTGGCGAAGCCGCGCAGGTGGCCGTCCTTGTCGTGGATGGCGGTCAAGGTGATCTCGGCCCAGAACCGCGAGCCGTCCTTGCGGACGCGCCACCCCTCCTCCCGGTAGACGCCGCTCTCGCGCGCCGCGGCCAGCTCTCGCTCGGGCTTGCCGTCCCGCCGCTCGGCCTCGGGGTAGAAGACCGAGAAGCGCTGGCCGATGATCTCGTGCGCCTGGTAGCCCTTGAGCCGCTCGGCGCCCTGGTTCCAGGTGGCGATGCGGCCCTCGGGATCGAGCATGAAGATAGCGTAGTCCTGAATGCCCTCGAGGAGCAGCCGGAAGAGCTCCTCGCTCTGCCGCAGCGCCTGCTCCTGCTCGCGGCGTTCGGTGAGGTCGCGGGTGACCTTGGCGAAGCCACAGAGGTGGCCCTGCTCGTCGCGCAGCGCGGTGATGGTGACGTCCGCCCAGAAGCGGGTGCCGTCCTTGCGGAGCCGCCACTGCTCTTCCCGGTAGCGGCCGTCGCGCGAGGCGATCCACAGCTCGTGCGCGGGGTGGTTCTTTTCCAGGAGCTCGGGCGGGTAGAAGATGGAGAAGTGCCGGCCGATGATCTCCTCGGCCCGGTAGCCCTTGATGCGCTCGGCGCCGGCGTTCCAGCTGACGATCCGGCCCTCCGGGTCGAGCAGGAAGATGGCGTAGTCCTTGACGCTGTCGACGAGCAGGCGGAACCGATCCTCGCTGTGGCGCAGGATGGCGGCCGTCGCGTCCTGGGGCTGCGGGGGCTGCGGCGCCTCTACGGCCGGGGCGGCGAGGTGGCTCTCGAGGAGCCGCGCCGCCGCGTCGAGGGTCTCTGCCAGCTGGAGCGTGTCGACGAGCGAGTGCCTGCCGAGCCGCCCGGCCTGGGCGCGAAAACGCCAGCGCTCGGCCACCCTGTGCAGGAGGTCGATCCAGACGTCGAGGTGCTCGAAGAGCTCTTCATCTTGGGAGATCACTGCCGCGACTCCGATCTTCGCCCGTAGGGCGCTCTCGCGTGATGAGGAGGTCGTCTCGGCCGTGAGCTCTTTCGTGCCGAACCTGGACTCTATGCCGAAAGAAGGTCGGGATTCCCCTGGCATCGTGTTCTCGACCGCCGATCTGGGGCGGGGAGGGAGAAATTCAAGGGCGCGACGAGGGTCGGCAGAAGCTCGAGCCACCTCCGGGCGTCACAGGTCTGCGGGGATGATGCCCTTGTCGATGTCGCGCCGTTTGTGCCGCATCCCCGCGATCCGGGCGGCGCCCCAGCCCGCGGCCAGTTCGCCCTCGAGACCGAGGGAGGGCAGGATCTGCCGCGAGGCCAGGACCAGGCCCTTGACGCCGAGTGTATAGGGGAGGCCGCAGATGCCGAGCTCGGGCGCCTCGAACGACCAGAGCGGCTCGGGCGCGCGCGGCGTGCCCCCCGGGCTCGGCGCATCGGACGCACCGGGCAGGGGCTCTGGGCCCTGGGTCTCGGGGGGCCGGGCCTCGTGGGGCGACCAGACCGCCATCAGGTGCCGGTCGAGGAAGGGGAACAGCCACGTCATGGTGCCCTGGATGGAGGCCCGCAGGGCCGCGAGGCCGGCCGGTGACACGTCGTTCGCGAGCGCCTCCACGGTCAGGGTGACGGTCTGGCCATGCCCCTCGGAGACGTGCAGCATGAGGGCGTTGCCGCCGTAGAGGGGGGCCGCGGGATCGCGCACGATGTAGGCCAGGCTGGCGAGGGGATCGGGCAGGGCCGACACCGGGGCCACGAAGTGCAGCTGGTAGCGCCAGGCGGCTGGGGCGTGGGCCGCGGCCTGGCGCAGCTTGTGCGAGGGCTCGTCGGGATAGAGCGCCAGGAGCTCGGCCGCCGAGGCCGCCCCCACCACGAGCTCGCAGCCCACGGTCTGACTCTTGTCGCCCACGCCCACCCCCACGACGCGGCCGCGCTTGGTGACCAGGCCGCGGACCAGGTCGTGACGCACCTCGCCGGCGGCGCTCTGCACCCGCTCGTAGAGGAGCGCGCGCAGGGCCTCGCGGCCCCCTTCGATGCCCCAGGTCCCGGTCCGGTATTGTTCGCCGAGGCGCGCGTGGGCGATGCCCCCCGGATCCTTCACGTGGGCGGCGAAGCCCACGGGCAGCGAGAGGAGGGACCGGATCGGGCGGCCCGGGGGCAGGGTCGCGAGCAGGCCGGCTTCGTCCCGGGGGAGCTGGGTGGCGATGCGTTTGAGGTCGCGGCGATCCCAGAAGCTCTCGGGCGGCAGCAGGACCTCGTTCATGAGCACCGTGTCGAGCATGGCGTTCACCGGCTGGGCCGCGGCGATCCACGCCTCGAGGTGCCCCACGTCCTCGGGCAGCTCGCGCGCCACCTCGCGCTCGAGGTCCTCCCCCACGTCGATCCGATGCTCCGGCAGGATCACCTGGTACCCCGGGTGGTGGGCCACCAGGCGGCGGCGCAAGGGTTGGAGCAGGTTGAGCTCGGTGAGGAGCCGCTTGAACGTGTGTCCTTCCCAGCCCGCGAGCGCGAGCGGGGCCCGCGGGAAGCGATGGCCGGCGAGGGTCTCGCTCTCGGCCGGCGGGGAGCACAACACCAGCACCCGGTAGCCGCGGCGCGCGAGCAGGGCCGCCGCCACCGCGCCGGCCAGCTCGTCCCCCACGACCACGATATCGTAATAGGTCATCCAGATCGCCTCGCTCTGTAAGGTACCAGCAGGCCGATCCGGGGGGACGCAGGAAAGAAACTCAAGTGTTCTCGCAGCCAAGGGCGCGTGGGACGTTCGAGCCGCCACCACTTGCGGCCCACTCTTGTCGCTTGCTTTGATCTGCCGTCCAGATTATCCCGAATACCCAGGCGCCTGACAGGGTGACCAGACACGAGGCATGCGAGCGAACTCACCCGGGTCGGGGGTGTCTGAATCATGGTGGAGTCCGTAGGGCCTGGAGAGGAGGGCGGAGTCGATGAGCGATCACCCATCATCGCGTGACGGCGCCGGCGCCTCCAACGGCCACGCTCCTCCCAATGGCGTGAACGGCCGCGGCCTGGGCCGCGAGATCATCCGGCTGGAACGGGTCTCCAAGACCTACGCGATGGGGGAGGTGCAGGTCCAGGCCCTCAAGGAGGTCTCCCTGTCCATCCACACCGGGGAGATGATCGCCATCATGGGCACCTCCGGCTCGGGCAAGTCCACGCTGCTCAACATCGTGGGCACGCTCGATCGCCCGAGCTCGGGCCGGTACTTCCTGGATGGCACCGCGGTCGAGCACCTCGACGAACAGGAGCTGTCGGGGCTGCGCAACCGCAAGCTCGGTTTCGTCTTCCAGTCCTTCAACCTGCTGCCGCGCGACACCGCGCTCGCGAACGTCGAGCTGCCGCTCATCTATTCCGGTGTCCGCCCGGCGGAGCGGCGGCGCCGGGCCAAAGAGGCGCTCGGGCGCGTGGGCCTGGGCGATCGGCTCGATCACGTGCCGAACCAGCTCTCGGGCGGCCAGCAGCAGCGGGTCTCCATCGCCCGCGCCATCGTCAACGAGCCCGTGCTCCTCCTGGCGGACGAGCCTACCGGCGCCCTCGACACCGCCACCAGTGAGCAGGTGATGGAGCTGTTCTGCGAGCTGCATCGTCAGGGCATGACCGTGGCCCTGGTGACGCACGATCCGGGGGTGGCCGAGTATGCCGAGCGAGTCGTGCGCTTCCGGGATGGCGGCATCGTCTCCGATGAGAGGAAAGGACGCGAGCATGAACATCCGCCTGGCGTGGTTACCAGCGCTCCTGGTCACTAGCGTCGCGGCCGCGGAGCCGCGGCCCCTGACCCCGCAGGAGGCGGTGGAGCTGGCTGTCCGCTTCGACCCGGTGGTGGCCGAGGCGCGCGTCGCCAAGGACCGGGCGGACCTCGGCGTCCTGCGCGCGCAGCTCGACCGCATCTCCCTGCGCATCGATGGCTCGCTCCAGGAGCTCTACAATCAGAGCAACATCGGCGGTCGCACCCAGTACACCTGCACCGTGGTCATCAACGGCGTGGAGCAGAGCTTCGTCACCTCCGACCCCGACAACTGCCGCAACCTCGGCGGCACGGCCACGGTCCTCAGCACCGCGTCGGGCCAGGGCCTGCTGAACCTCTCGGCCCGGCTCGATCTGCCGCTCTTCACCGGCTTCCGCGTCACCTCCAACATCAAGCGCGCGCAGCTCACCCGGGACTCCTCGGTGGTGGCCATCCGCCAGGCGCGGCGCGACACCGCGCTCACCGTGGCGCGGGCCTACTGGTCCATCCGCCGCATCGATCTCCTGCGCCAGGTCCAGGAGCAGGCGCTCTCCCGCCTGCGTGAGGCCGAGGCGGTGACCGACGCGCGCGTGCTGGCCGGGGTGACGCCGCCCATCGACCGCAACCGGGCGCGGCTCCGGCGCGTGCAGCAGGAGTCGACGCTCGCGGATCTGGTCGGGCAGACGCGCGAGTCGGTGGCGCAGCTGGCGGTGAGCCTGGGGCTGACCGCCCACGGAGTGGATCCGGCCACGGATCTCGCCCTGGTCGACGCGCCCAGCTTCCCGGAGGCGGGGCCGCCGCCGGTCGAGGATCTCCTGGTCGAGGCGCAGCGGGGGCGCGCAGAGGTCGAGCGGGCGCGGCTGCAGGTGGCCGTCCAGCAGCAGGTGGTGCGCGGCCTCAAGTCGGCCTACTACCCCCAGCTCGGCGGGCTCGTCCTCTTCCAGCTGGGCAACAACCTCTTCAGCGTCGGCCAGGGGGCGAGCTCGGTCTCGAACCGGGCCAACCCGTTCAGCAACGTCACCGGTCAGCTCACCATCGGCGGCTCGCTGGCGATCAACTTCTTCGACACCCTGCGGACCTACACCGGGGTCAAGGACGCCCAGTACGAGCTCCGCCGCCTCGAGGAGGAGCACCGGCGGATGAAGCTCGTGGTCGAGTCGGACGTGCGCAGCGCCCACGCGCGGGTCGGCAAGCTCTACGAGCGGCGGGCGGTGCTGCTCCAGGCGCGCGACGTGGCACGCGACAACCTCATCATCCTGCAGGGGCGCTATCAGAACGGCGAGGCCCTGGTCATCGAGTACCTCGACGCCCAGATCGACCTCGTCAACACTGAGATGCAGCTCGCGGATCTGACGGCCCAGTTACAGCTCGCCTGGATCGAGCTTGAGGCGGCGCTGGGTCGTGTGGTAGGGGCCCACTCATGAGCGAGGGCGGTACGAAGCGGCGCAGGCGGCTCGGCTGGGGCTGGTGGCTACTCCTCTTGATCGTGCTGGCCGGCGGGGGCTACGCGCTAGCGCGGCGCCGCGCGGCCAGCTCGCGCGACGTCGATCAGTCGCTCACGGTGAAGGTGAAGCGCGGCGACCTCGTGGTCGAGGTCATCGAGACGGCCAAGGTGCAGCCGCGCGAGAAGGTGGAGATCAAGTCCAAGGTGGCGGGGCAGGTGGAGAAGGTGTTCGTGGTGGAGGGGGAGAGGGTGAAGAAGGGGCAGCTCCTCCTGCGCCTCGACGCCACCGACTACCGCCGCGATCTGGCGCGCAGCGAGGCCGAGATGGCGCAGGCCGAGAACGCCATCGAGTTCGCCCAGCTGCAGCTCCAGCGCAAGGAGGAAGCCTACAAGGGCCGCGGCGCGTCGCTGGTGGAGGTGGACGCGGCGCGCAATGAGTTCAAGGTGCGCACCGTGGCGCTGCGCACGGCCAAGGTGGCGAACGATGTGGCGCTCGACCGAGTCCGCTACACCGAGATCGTGTCCCCGCTCGCCGGCACGGTGATCCAGCGCGGCATCGAGCCGGGCGAGGTGGTGACCCCCGGCGTGCAGGCGACCTTCGAGGGCAAGGCGCTGCTCACGGTGGCCGACCTGTCGCACCTCATCGTGCGCGCCGAGCTGAACCAGATCGACGTGGCCAAGGTGCGCCTCGGGCAGGACGTGACCCTCACCATGGACGCGCTGCCCGGCCGGCAGTATCACGCCAAGATGACCAAGATCGCGCCCGCCTCCTCGCTGCCCAAGGGCAAGGACGTGGAGATCTTCCCGGTCGAGGCGACGCTGGTCGAGACCGATGACGCCATCAAGCCGGGGATGACGGCGGACATCCGCATCCACATCGAGACGCACCCCAAGGTGCTGATCCTGCCCATCGAGGCGGTGGTCAAGGAGAAGGACAAGTATTACGCCACGCGGGTCAAGACCGGGCCCGACGGCCAGCTCGTCACCGACAAGGTGGAGATCAAGACCGGGGCGAGGAACGACCGTGAGACCGAGGTGCTCGGAGGTCTGGGCGAAGGGGACACGGTGCTCATCCGACCGGCCTCGGCCGCGGCCAACGAAGCGAAGACATGATCTTCGAGTACCTGCGCATCGCCATCAAGGTGCTGTGGTCGCACAAGTTCCGCTCGGGGCTGACGGTCCTCAGCATCACCATCGGCGCCTTCTCGATCGTGCTCATGTCGTCGCTGGCCGAGAGCGGGCTGGCCACGCTCATCGCCGGCATCGAGGAGCTCGGCGGGGCGCGGCTCATCCTGGTCTACGCCAAGCCGCCCGAGCGGGCCGAGAACAAGCGGGAGAGCTACTCGAGCGGCTTCACCGTGGCCGACTGGGATCAGGTGTTCGCCGAGCTGCCGTACGTGGTCGAGCGCACGCGCTGGGCGGGGCTCGACCGCAAGGACGCGATCGCCGACACCGGCCCGAGCTCGCGCACGGACCTCGTGGTGGGGGACGGTGGTTTTTTGTCTTTGTTCCGCATGCGGCTCGCCAAGGGGCGGGGCTTCACGGAGGAGGAGAACCGGGGCCGCGCGAGGGTGTGCGTGGTGGGCCATGAGCTCGCCCAGAAGCTCTGGGGCGGAGAGTCGCTCGGGCACTGGATGACCATCAGCGGCGTGCGCTGCCAGGTGATCGGGCAGCTCGCCAACCAGGACCGCTGGGGCGCCAACTTCGGCTTCGACTGGATCAACGTGGCGGTGCTGCCGTTCGAGACCGTGTCCGAGGTGAACCCGCTCCTGCGGCTCGAGGTGGGCAACCTGGTCAAGACCCGGGACGCGGCGGACAACGAGCTGGTCAAGCGGATCATCAACGTCCGCCTCGAGGCCCGGCACCACGGGGTCGACGACTTCCAGATCCTCGACTTCGCCAAGATCCTGGTGCGCTTCGAGGGGCTCTTCCAGATCATGAAGATCATCGTCGGCTTCATCGCCGGCATCGCCCTCCTCGTGGGCGGCATCGGGGTCATGAACATGATGCTGGTGAGCGTCTCCGAGCGGGTGCGCGAGATCGGGATCCGCAAGGCGCTCGGCGCGAGCCCGGGCGACATCATGGCGCAGTTCCTGTGCGAGGCGATGGTGCTGTCCGGGACCGGGGGGCTCATCGGCGTGGGGAGCGGGATCGCCATGGCCGAGGTGGCCACGGTGGTCATCCGCAAGTTCAAGCCCGTCTGGGTGGGGATCATCGCCCAGAACGCCGTGGTGGCGGCGCTCGTGGTGTCGTTCGGGGTCGGCATGGTGTTCGGCCTGTTCCCGGCGCGCCGCGCGGCGCGGCTCGACATCATCCAGGCCATCCGGCGATAAGGGGCTCTGCCAAGGAGGGACATCATGCGGCTGGTCGATTACGTCCGCAGCGTGCGTCACGTCTTCCTCTCCCACCGGGCGCGCACGGTCCTGACCCTGCTCGGCATCATGATCGGCTCCGGCTCCATCGTGCTCCTGGCCGGGCTCCTGCGCGGCGGCGAGGAGGCCCTGCTCGAGACCTCGCAGCGGGCCAACGAGGCCGACATCCTCCAGATCAAGCGCGACGAGCCGCCGCCGAACCAGCTGCACCGCACGCGGCGCGAGCTGTCGCACAGCGACGCCGGCTTCCTCGGCGACTCGGCGCTCTTGAGCGGCGTGATCACGACGAGCGAGCAGGGCCGCGATGGCCGGGCGCAGTGGCAGGCGCAGAAGAAGCGGGTGCGCGTGGTGGCCACGACCCCGGTGATGCTGTCGCTGAGCCGCCTCCGGGTCTTCAAGGGGCGCTTCCTGACGGACGACGATCTCGCCCGGCGGGCCCGGGTGTGCGTGGTGGGGCACACTGTGTGGAGCGAGCTCCTCTTGGAGCAGGACGACATCGGCGACGTGCACATCCAGCTCCTCGGTGAGCGCTGGACGGTGGTCGGCGTGCTCGAGGCCAAGCCGCCGCTCGGCGGCAGCAGCAGCAACAACACGTGGCTCTGGGACAACAAGGTGCTCGTGCCGCGGACCACCTACGACGCGCTCTACGACCCGGCGCACAACGCGAGCCGCCTGTATGTGCGCCTGCAGGGCGTGGGCAACCTGCTCGAACACATGCGCGCCGTGGAGACGGTGGTCAAGCAGGCGCTCCTGCGGCGTCACCTCGGGGTGGAGAACTTCAAGGTGGAGGGCGAGGACGGCGTTGCCAACCAGGCCCGCCTCATCCTCGACATCATCAAGCTCCTGCTCCTCGGCACGGGCCTCCTGTCGCTGCTCGTGGGCGGCATCAACATCATGAACATCATGCTGGTCACGGTGACCGAGCGGACGCGCGAGATCGGCATCCGCCGGGCCATCGGCGCCTCGCCGCGCAGCATCCTCCTGCAGTTCCTCATCGAGGCCGGGGTCATCGCGTCCGCGGGGGGCGTGCTCGGCACGAGCGGCGGGGTGTTCCTGTGCTGGGTCATCGCCCGCGCCCTCACGCGCGTGCTCGGCAACTGGAACCTCCACATCGAGACCTGGTCGATCGGGGTCGGGCTGGCGCTGTCCCTGGTGACCGGCATCGTGTTCGGCCTCCTGCCCGCGCGCCGCGCCTCCCGGCTCGACCCGGTGGAGGCCCTGCGCTACGAGTAGCCGGCCTGGCGGTCGTTCGTCACGACCGCCCATCTCTTCTTCGTTTCAGGAGATGGGCTTGAGGATCATCGGCATGCCGCCCCGGGGGCGGTACGTGCCGCCGCCGGCGCGCGGCGCGACCTCATGGCCCGGGGCCAGGCGCGCCTGGAAGCGCTGCATCAGCATGGCCAGGATGAACTGGATCTCCATCATGGCGAATAGGCTGCCGATGCAGTAGCGGGGGCCGCCGCCGAAGGGCATGTAGGCGTAGGGGTGGCGATCGGCCGAGTGCTCGGGGTTGAACCGTTCCGGATCGAAGGTCTCGGGCGACTCCCACAGCGCCGGCGAGTGGTGCAGGACGTACTGGCTGATGACCACCGTGGAGTTCTTCGGGATGAAGTAGTTGCCGATGAGGCCGTCCGTCTTGTTGAACCGCGGGATGAACCAGGACGGCGGATAGAGCCGCATCGCCTCCTGGATGACCTGTTTGCTGTAGGTCAGGCGGGCGAGGTCCTCGATCCGCGGCAGGCGGTCGCCGAGCACCTGGGAGACCTCGTCGCGCATCCGCGCCTCGATCTCGGGGTGGTGATGGAGCAGGTACAGCGCCCAGGTCACGGTGATGGCGATCGATTCCTGGCCGGTGATGAACAGCGTGACGAGCTCGTCGCGCACCTCGCGGAGCGAGATGCCCTGCCCGGTGGACTCGTCCTTGGCGCCCATCAGCAGGGACAGGAGGTCCTTGCGCTGCGTGCCGGGATCGCGGCGCCGGGCCTCGAACAGGCGGAGCAGGATCTCGTCGATGGTCAGGGTGGCGTGCCGGAACGCACGCTGGCCGGGGAAGGGGACGAACTCGGGGATGAAGTAGAAGAGCGCGCGCAGGTTGAGCACACGCACCGCCGAATTCAGGGCGTGGGCCAGGGTGTCCGATTCCCGCCGATCGACGCTGGCGCCGAACAGCGTCTCGAGGAGGACGCTCTCGGTGAGCAGGTTCATCTGATGGGCGATGTTCACCGTGCGGCCCGACTCGGCCAGGCGGCGCAGGTCCCCGTCGAGGTAGCGCTCGATCTTGGCGGTCATCGTGTCCGCCATGGTCATGATCGTCTTCTGGCTGAACAGCGGCTGCAGGATGCGCCGGTGCCGGATCCAGAGCTCCCCCTCGCTCGTCACCAGGCCGTAGCCGAAGAACTCCCGCAGAGGCTTCCAGATGCCGCCGCTCTTGCCGAAGTTGCGCCACTGATCGTTGAGCACGGACTCGACGTGATCAGGGTGGGTGACCAGGTAGATCCGGGCGGGCCCGAGGGGCACGGCGATGACCGCCCCGGGGTGCTGGTAGGCGATGCGTGCCAGCGTGCCCGTCGGATCGCGGAGGAGATCCGGCAACGCACCTACCAACGGGTAGCCGCGCACCACGGGAGGGATTTCATTCTTCATCCGGTGCATGGAAGGCTCGAAGCGAAGGCCTCGTCGAGTGTCCGAGCATACCGGGGTCATTCTCGGATGTCTATGCAATGCCGACGAGGAGCGCGGGTCTTCATCGTCGTCTGTGTGGGTCTCTGTAGCGAGGCGCGATGATGGGCCTGTAAAACGTATGAGATGATTTGAATTCGACGGCGACTCGGGTAAGGTGATTCGAGCGACCCAGGTGCATCAGTGCGCGGTGTCCGACCCCTAGCGGCCTCTCCGACAGCCTGGTCTTCGGGCTGAGAGTATGAGTTCACCGAGGGTGTCGGTCCGCCTCAACGGGCAATCACCGGGGTGCGGGCAAGGTCCATCTGCAAGCCCCGGCAGGGAGCGAGAATGACCCACATTGCAGAGGTGTTGCTGACGGATCTCGGCAGTCTGGTCGCCGAACTGGGAAAAGATGGTGGCTTGATCGGGCCCTCGATCTACGACACGGCCCAGGTCCTGCGTTGGGCTCCGCCTCACGAGGGCACGAGGCCCGCGCTCGACTGGCTGTGCATGCAGCAGCGCAGTGACGGCGGGTGGGGGGATCCCAACATCCCCCTGGCCCGCACCGTCCCCACCCTGGCCGCGGCCATCGCCCTCCACCTCTACTGCGAGACCGCGCGGGATCGCTCCGCGCTGGCGGCCGCCCTGGCGTTCCTCCGCAGCGAGGAGCGCACCTGGCCCGACAAGCTCCCCAACGACGTGCCCGTGGGAGCGGAGCTCATCGCGCCCAGCCTGCTCGTCGAGGCGCATCGCGTCGGGCTCGAGATCCCGGAGACCCCCTACGCGTCGCTGCTCGCGCTCGGCCAGCGGCGGAGCAAGATGATGGGCGCGATCCGCGTCCAGCCCGGCACCACGGTGTCACACATCGTCGAGGCCATCAGCGACGAGATCCGGAGCGGCCTGGTGGACTTCTACGGCAGCGTGGGGCACAGCCCCGCCGCCACCGCCGCCTGGCTGCACAAGACCGAAGGCTCCACCGAGGAGCACCAGGTCCGCGCGCGGGCCATGGAGTACCTTACCCAGGCCGCGGCCGTGACCGGGGTGGACATCCCAGGCGTCGTGCCCACAGCCTGGCCCATCACCCGCTTCGAGCAGTCGTTCGTGCTCTACGCGCTCCTCCTCGGCGACCTGCTCGTGCACCCCCGCCTCCAGGGGGCGCTGCGGGAGCAGTACAAGGACCTGTCGGCGGCGCTGCACCCGACCGGGCTCGGCTTCTCCGACCACTTCATGGCCGACGGCGACGACACCGCCGCCGCCATCGCGGTGCTGCGGGTGGCCGGCCAGCCGGTGAGCCTCGAGGGCCTCGAGGTCTTCAACAACGGCGACCATTACAGCGCGTATCGGGGAGAGCTGCAGGTCTCGGTGACGGTCACGGCGCGGGCCGTCCATGCCCTGCGCCTCTTTGGTCGGGACGTCTCCCGCAACGAGGAGTTCCTCCTCAGCCACCAGGACCCCGACGGCGCCTGGCGTGGCGACAAGTGGAACGGCTCGTGGCTCTACGCGACCCTGCAGGTGATCGCCGGGCTGCGCCGCGGCCCGGTGCGCCAGGCCCTCGAGAAGACGTACGGCTTCCTCCTCGAGCAGCAGCGGCCCGATGGCAGCTGGGGCACGCAGCGGAACGGCTCGACGGAAGAGACGGCCTACGGGATCCTCTCGCTCCGCCTCCTCGAGACGGACGGCATCGGGGACACGGCCAAGACGCGCGTCGCCCTGCGGCGGGCGGCGCACTGGATGTTGGTGCACTACCAACCCTTCTGCCGCGAGCAGCCGCCCTTCTGGATCGCCAAGGAGACCTACCGCCCCGAGCGGATCGCGCGTGCCTTCGAGCTCTCGGCGCTCCTGAGCGTGCTCAACTTCGTCGATCCCGAGAGCGCCTTCATCGGATAAGGACCCGACATGACCGAGAACCCCCCCGAGAACCAGCCCCCCGGTCTCGAAGAATTCCTCGCAGCGCCCCTGGCCGCCGTCGCCGCCGTGGCCCCGCCGACCGTGTTCGTGTCGCCCGGCGGGACACGCCGGAGCGCCGCGCTCGCCGGCGTGCGCCACGACAGCGAGGAGTACCCGGTCTGGGCGCGCCGTCAGGTCATCGAGTACATCGGTCTCCTCTTTCGCCTCGGGGTGCGCCACGTGTGCATCACCTCGCTCCGTCATTCGTCGCTGAGCGAGGTCGGGCGCTTCCAGCAGCGGCTCGTCGCCTGGACCGAGAAGAGCCTCATGGGGGAGGAGGCGCAGGCGGACTACGCCCGGCTCGACTGTCGCGCCCGCCTCATCGGCGCCGAGGCCATCCCCGCCCTCCACGCCCTCGACGGCAAGCTGCGCGAGGTCACCGCCGGGCGCGGGGCGGAGCGGACCCTCTGGTACTACATCTCCCCGAGCCCCGAGGCGCACTGGGAGACCCTCTTCGAGACCGCGATCCGGACGCAGGCCCGCACCCGCGCCGAGATGATCCGCGCGCTCTATGGCGAAGACATACCGCTCGGCACCATGTGCATCAGCAACGGCAAGCCCATGGTGGCGGCCGACATCTTCCCCTTGCTCCTGGCGGGCGAGGTGCAGTGCTACTGGTTCCAGCGTCCCGGCTTCACGCTGGACGAGCGGATCCTGCGGCACGTCATCTATGACTATGCCTACCTGCGAAAGACCTGGTCGAAGGACAAGTCCCAGCGCTACGTCGACGTGGTGAAGCAGCGCGCGTTCTGGGAGCGCAAGGTCATCCTGGGGCTTGGGCGTCGAGTCGGTCCCTTCTGGTACCCGGTGGGTTCACCGGAAGAGGGGCCGGAGGAGTAGGCGTAGAGGAAGAGGCGTCTCATGGCTCGCTCGTCTCACGAGCCGTGAGGTCGTGTCAGCGCGCGAAGGCCTTGACGGCCCGCTTGCCGTCCTGCTTGGCCAGCTCGTTCTCGCACTGCCGGCGCAGGGCCCGGGCCGTATCCAGCACGCGGGACTCCAGGGCCGACGAGAGGCTGAAGTGCTTGACCGCGTCCTCTAGCTGTTCCCAGGAGAAGGCCTTCACGTTGGCGCCCAGCCAGGAGGCCGCCGTGACGAGACCGCGCATCAAGCGCTCGTCCGTGACCACGGAGACCATGCAGTTCTTCTCCTTGGCGATCTGAACCCCTTCTGCGCGCTGGGTGCTGTTCACGTCGGTCATGCCGATGGAGAGGCTGAGGAACTTGTTGATCTCCCCTGTCCGGAACTCCTTGATGAAGTGGTTCCAGGCGTCGGTCGGGATCTTACCCGACGTCGAGCACATGATGATGACGTTGTTGCAGCGCGCACACTTTGCAATCGATTCGTTCTGCATTGAAAGACCTCTTCCTCCCTACTCAAGAGGCGTTACGGTCCGAGAAAAGATAGCATTTGCAATTACATGCTAGCGCCTTCGAAAAAGAATGGTCAAGCCATTCTTACCTATGAACGGCTTGATCTTGCGGTCCGGGGGATGCCGCCCGGGACGCATTCTTACAGTCTGCTATGGCGTCGTGGGGTGATTTCTCCAGGGAACCAGGGCAGATAGAGAGACCCGGGGGGCCTCCGTGAAATCAGCAGCTACAAGGATGTTCTATCGAGGTAGAACTTTTCAGAGCGAATGAATCCTATTGCTCGATAGAATTTCATCCTGACCGGACGTCGAGCCCGGGTGATCCTTCGCCCCTCCGCCCTCCTAACTAACTCGCCCTCTTCGCCTCCACCACCTGCCGTATTCCCTTTGCCACGTCCAGCCACGCCTCATCGCGGCTCCCCCACGCCGTCACCGGCCTCGCATCCCGCGGCAGCGCCTGCAGCCGCCCGAGCGGCAAGCCACCAAAATCAACTGGCCGCACCACGATCGGGATCACCCGCGCCGTCCCCTCGCCATGCCGCTCCATCGCCCGCTTCATCTCGACGTCGTAGCAGTAGTCCGACGCCACGAAGTTCGGACTCACCAGCATCAGGATCACATCCGCCCTCTCGAGCTCCTCATCGATCGCCCCCTGCCACTCCGTCCCCGCATCGATCTGCCGGTCATGCCACACCCCGATCAGCCCCTGCCGCCGTAGCGGCGCCAGATGC
>DATAGU010000192.1:0-19875 GCA_036263495.1 Polyangia bacterium
CCTGCAGCGTGTGGAATCACCGCGGCATGCTGTCGGGCAGCTACCACTACACGGCCTACACCGGCTGCGCCAACAGCTGCGGCTCCTGCTCAGCCGGCGCCGGCTGCTGCAACGGCGGCGCGGGCAACTACTACGTGGTCACCGGCGCGAACGGCTGGGACTTCCGCCAGCTGCACTCGAACAGCCCGGGCGGCAGCGTGACCTGCGATCGTTGCGCCCTCGCCCTCATCGGCTCGACCGGCAACACCACCGGCGCCCACTCGCACTCGGACAACCGTCAGTACGGCACCCGCACGAGCGCCTGGTACACCTCGGTTGGCACCACCTGCGGCTCCTACGGCGACGGCAACCACCGCGTCGGCGTCCCCACCCTGTAGTCTGCACTCCAGCGGATCCCTCTTCTGTCGGGATCCGCTGACCCCCTCCTCCCCTCCGCGATCCTACTTCGCAACCCCCCCGTACCGGCACTCAACCCCCCCGTACCGGCACTCAACTACCCCGTACCGGCACTCAACTGCACAGATGGGGCATCTGGGTTCGTGCGCGTCTGCTCATCTGTATAGGGGCGTGGCACGTATGGCCGCCCGCCCATCCTTGATGTAGACGCTGAACTTCACGGTCCTGCAGGCGTTGCGCTGGATCAGCTCCGCTCTGTTCTGGCGCAACTTCTCGACAAAACGATCGAAGGACAACCCTTCCACGCTCTCGCCCAGGCTGCGCTTGGCGGCCACGAACTCCTGGTAGACGTCCTGATACTCCATTTCGCTTGGCTCGGGCCCCGCTTCGATCGCCAGCGCCTCGCCGATCGCCAGCGCCGCCAACGCCTCCCGCCGCGGTGCGCTCCGCTGCGATCGGCTCGCGTGCCCGCCCGAGCCGGCGTGCCCCGAAACGGCAGGGCTCGACACCGGAACTACGATCCGCCGCCCCGGCACCCCCTCGGTGGACCGCGCCCGCAGCGGCACCGCCGCACCACCCATCGATGGGGCCGGCGCCGGTGGCGGTACGACCATCGGCGCCGCCTTCTCTTCTGTCTTCTCCTCCGGGACCGTTACCGGCACCGCGGCCACGCTCCCGGTGTCTTGCTCTTCCTTGCCGGCGGGCTCGACCTCCGCGGGTTCGGCCCCCTGCGCCTCGGGGGCACCCCGCCACCCTTCATTGAAGGAACGCGCCAGCACACGGAGCGCCCCGGCGTATCGTTTCTCCGGGATTTGCGCGAGCTTGCCCCGCCGCACCCGCTCCATGTCCCGCACCAGCCGCCGCACCCGCGCGTGACGCTCCAACGCCACGAACAAGAAGAAGATCGCCAGCACCCCGCCCGCGCCCCCCGCCACCATCATCAACTCCTCACGCCCGAGCCGTAGCCACCCGAGCCCGCGCACCTGATCGAGCAGCGTCGGCATATGCCCCCGCTCGCCCAAAAGGACGCACACGGCCCCCTGCCCCGACGCCTCGCCCCCGAGCGCCAGCAGTACGACCCCGTAGTGCCGCTCCTTCTCTGCGCCCGCACCGGAGCCGGCCGCCCGTGAAGACAGCGAGAGCACGCCGCTCGCCTCCTCTGCCCCGAGCTTCTGGCCCTGCTCGGCGACGAGCGGCAGCAGCTCCGGCAGCCGCGGCAACGACGCCGACTGCCCCGAGATGCGGCCGTCCACCACGAACGCCACCTCCAGCCCGAGCTGCTCCCGCAGCACCGTCGCCAGCCCGGAGCCGAGCTCGAGCCCCAGCAGCAGCACGCCGACGTAGCGCTGGCTCGGCCCGATGATGGGCGCGAGGCACACCCGGTACAGCTTGCCCCCGAGCTCCCATGTATCGTCCAGGCGCCAGCCCCGCAGCGCCTCCCCTACCGCAGGAAAGCTCGACAGGTCCTCGCCCCATTCGTCTTCCCCGAGGCCCACGCGGCCCACCACCCGGCCCCGCACGTCGAGCGCCATCACCAGGGGGGCCCGCCACGCGCCCTGGAACTGCACGAGGCGCTCCTGCACTGTGTGGTGCAGGAGACCCGGATCGTTCGTCTCGCGCGCCGCGTAATCGAGCGCCTCGGCCAGCACCGCGTCCTGCGACGCCTGCGCCGCGGCATCGAGCCACTTGCGCGCGTGGAGCTGCAAGAGTTGGCGCGCGCCCGGGTGCGCGGTCTCGAGCCGCGCCCGCACCTGCGCATCGATCGCTCGCTGCCAGCGGCGCGGCTGCGTGAGCACCAACATCACGGCCAGGGCGGCCACCAGGGTGACGAGCAAGAACCACAGCTTGGAGAAGAACATGCCCTCGTTCCCGTTATTTCCCCTGGCTGCCAGCGCTGGCAGCCGAGGTTCCCGGCGGTGGGTCGGCGGTCGCCCCCTCCGCACGCACGTCCTGGCCTGGTCCCCCACCGGCGCTCACCGCCGCGCCCGTCACCTGGAGCGTCACCCGCAGGGGCGCCCCCGGGCGTCCTACCTCGACCGGCTCGCCCGCCGTCCACACCCCCTCCGCATATGCCTTGAGGAGGTATTTGCCGGCCGGCGCTTCGATATGGAACTCGCCTTGCTCATCGGTGAGTGCGCGATACGGCGTGTCCACCACGACCACCGTGACCGCGGCGCGCGGCGTGCCCGGATCGCGCACCCGAAACTCGCCGACGTCGGAGAGTGGCACCTCGCGTTTCTCGCCCGGCGCGAGCGGCCGGTCCATCGATAGCGGCGACGGTGACGGCGACCGGGAGCCGGGCCCGCCCACCAGCTCGAGCGCTCGGGGCACCTTGGTCGCGTTGTGGACTTCGAGGGTCGCCCCGCGGGAGACCACGAGCAGGCGCGGCTCGATCGTGAAGCTGTGGACCTGCACCGCCTGCCGCTGTGGCTCGCCCGCCGCCGCCACCGCCGCCGCCGTCTCCGGCACCAGGATCACCGCCGCCGGCCCGCCTTTATGCGCCGCTGGAGCCGGCGCGATCGGCAGCCGGCCATTCTCGAGACGCCAGAAGCCGCTCCTCCGCGGCGACGCACCCGCCGGCGGCGCCACCACGGTCCCCTGCAGTGTGGCCGCCCCGGCCAACGACGGCAGCCCCCACAGCAGATGGCTCAACGCCAGCGCCAGCGCCAGAGAAGCGATCGCTCGGGATCGGCTCATCACCGGACTCGTCCGGCTTGTCAAATTTGCAGCGCGCTGCGTCGACACGGAGGCATCGGTCATGGTCTGTCGGCTATCGCCACCGCCACTGAAGAGAGAGAAAGATAGGCCCTATTGTATGTCCCCCTGTCGCTTCGGCAAAAGAATGGCCGCGCGCGCCCCTTCCATCTCGGCCTGCGCAGCGCCCCTGCGACGCCAGGCGCGCCACCCCTCCCAGACGAGCAGGCCCCAGGACACTCCGTGTTCGAGGAGCCGGGTCCACCAGGGATCTCGCCAGGGCTCTCCCGAGAGCCACGCCCCGAGCGGCACATACCCGAGCGGCACCAGCATCGCGAGCGCTACCCAGGCGGCGCGGCGCCGCAGCGCCACGAGGGGGACGAGCCACACGACGTACCAGGGGTGGAGCGCCGGCGTGAGGAGGAGCAGCGCCCCCAGGATCCACTCGGTCCCCGCGAGCGGCGCGAGCCGCCACACGCGCACGATCAACACGACGAGGCCGATGGCCGCCCCGGCCACGCCGCGGGCGACGAAGGCGGCGAGCTCATCCGGAAACACCGTCGTGCGATGAGACCGCCCGGTGATGGCATGCGCCACCTCGGGGTATTTCTTCATGTACAAGGGCTCGCTGCACCGCGCCTGGATCTCCTCTGGCGACAGCGGCGGATCCGTTGGTGACGGTGGTGGCGGCGGCGGATCGGCGATCCGGGCCGCGATGGCGAGCTGCAGGGGACAGATGGCCCGCTCGGCCCCGGCCTGCACGAGGCCGTACACGCCATCATTCGTGCGCCAGCGCCGGGCGAACTCCCCCGTCGAGCCGGCGATCGCCAGCCGCGCCCCGACGAAGGGCAGCGCGAGGAGCGCCATCACACCCACCATCGCCCCCCATGCCCGTCCCGATCGGAAGGCCACGAGGAGCGGCGCCGTGATCAACTTGGCGGCCGTCGCCAGCCCGAGGAGGACGCCGGCCAGCCCCTTGCGCCCCACCTCCCAGGCCCACAGCGCACCGATCAGCGCGAGGAGCGGTAATGCGTCGAGGTGCACGTTCTGCCCGAGCTCCACCGCCACGAGCGGCGACCAGCCCCAGGCCAGCGCCCAGCGTGGATCTTCGCCGCGCCGCCGCAAGAGCCCTATCAAGACGGCGAGCACGCCGAGATCGCAGGCGCCGAGCACGCACTTGAGCCCCCCGAGGGGTCCGAGCGGCAGCGCCGCGGCCAGCACGAAGGCGAGCTGCGCGGCCGGCGGATAGATGGTCGGCAGGTCCGGGTTGTTGATGCGCGCCCAGAGCGGCCCTCGGGTGCTCGCCCGCGGCGGCGCGCGCTCTGCCCCCCGTTCCTGGTAGCGCACGCCCTCGCGCAGCCCATCCAGCTCCGGCGCCGCCGGCGGATAGCGATAGGGATTGATCCCCGCCCGGGTCACGCGCCCGTCCCACGCGTACCGGTACACGTCGTCCGAGTGGGCCGGCATCCCGAGCCACGCCGGGATGCGCAGCGCCAGCGCCAGCACCCAGATGAGCCGCAGGTCGCCCGGTCTCCGCGCCAAGCGCGGCAAGAGCGCCAGCGTCAGCGCCCACACGGCCCCCGCGGCCAGGAACAACGCGAGGTGCAAGGACACGCTCCCGCGCGTCCCCGCATCGGCCGACCAACCGCGCGTCGCCGCCACGGCCCCCGCGGTCAGGCATGCCACCACGGCCCCCAGCCCGGCGAGCCCGGGGGCACGCCTCATCTCCTGGCCCTGCCCCTGTCCGAGCCCGGGCCCTTTCGACGACGTTCTCATCGATTTACTGGGCACTCATAGCTTCGTGTCCGCCGCGCATCTTGGCACAAACGCTGCCCCCGCGGCTGCAGGTGTGGCTCGCCAGCGCACGAGAGTTGCGCTATTCTGCGGTGCCGAACGAGGTACCCATGACCCAGCGCAGGAACATCGGCATCTGCCATCTTTGCAGGGGGGAATTCACCAAGAGCGCGATGTCGCGCCACGTGCCCGAGTGCCCCTCGCGCCGGCCCGGCACCGAGCCTCACTTCCTCCTGCTCGTCGACGGAAGCCATGCGCCCATGTTCTGGATGCACCTCGAGGTGAAGATGCTGGGCCGGCTGGCCGACCTGGACCGCTTCCTGCGCCGCCACTGGCTCGAGTGCTGCGACCATGAGAGCGTCTTCTACATCAACGAGGCCGAGCACCCGTCCCGCTACTCCCTCACCGATCCTCGCGGGATGGGCATCCCCATCGGGCGGGTCATCTCCTTTGGCAGCGCGTTCGACTATCTCTACGATTTCGACGACGCCACCAAGCTCCGCCTGCGGGTGTTCGGCCAGTGCTCGGGGCCTCCCGTGCGCGATGGGGTCCGCCTCCTCGGGCGGAACCTCCCACCGCATTTTGCCTGTCAGCGCTGTGGCAAACCGGCCGAACGCATCTGCCCCGAGTGCGGAGACGATGGTTGGCTGTGCGGACGCTGCGCCGCCACCCACGCCTGCGGAAAGGAAGGCCTCTTGCGGGTGCTCAATTCACCTCGCGTCGGCACCTGTGCTTACGGAAGACGGATTTCCCGTGAGCCGATGCGAGGGCGGTAGCTACAGTCCGCCTCGCTCGAGCCCTGCAGCCCAGCTGCTCAGGGAATCCACCTGGGCGCTCTGGTAGCCCGAAAAGCCCTGCAGCACATCCTGGCTCTCCTCGACCGTGAGGACCCCGCTCTCCAGGCGCTGGAGCATGGCATTCTCCTGGGCGATGCGGTGCCGCAGGAGCTGCCGATAGGCGGCGGCGCTGTGCGCGAATCGGCTGCGCGCCGCAGCCGAGGTGCATAGCTCGGGCAGGGCCTCGACCATACTGCCGAGGAGCGCCTGCTCCTGGCCACGCTCCTGGAGCACGAAGGGGATCGGCTTGCCCTTGAGCAGGGGGAAGAGCACTTGCTCTTCCTTGGCCTGGTGACAGCCCACGGCAAAAGAATGGAAAAAGGCCAGGACCTTCTCGAACGTCCCCATCGGGACCCCACCCCCGCTCATCATCAGTTGTCGGGCCCCGTCCAGGACCGCCAGCGCATGCTCGATGAGTTCATGCTCTTCGATGAGAACTCGAGTCGGTGTCATGGTGCATTTCCTCCCCGCCGGTGAATCTCCAGGCCCTCGCTCGTGGCCCGGCCTGCTCTCTCCCTTCGTCTTTGAAAGTTTCGTGCCGACCCACCCGTCCCCCCTCCCTCCGCGGCATGGCAACCGGCGGGCGTTGCCAGGGCACGACATTTCCCTGCTGGGCTTTTGCGTTACCTCCGCACGGTCGCCGGCCCGACCCCGCCGCGCGTGTACGAGCCGCGCGCGGTGGGCCAGAGCCGGCACCCCGTGCCCGACCCGGGGACCGTGTAGATGTCGAGGCCGTGGTCGAAGGTGACGAGCGCGATCTCGAGCTGACCATCGTTATCGAGATCGCCGATGGTGGGCGCGGCCGGCACGCCGACCCCGTTCGGGTTGGCGCGCTGGTGGCGGAGCGGGATGTCGTAGAGCAGCCGGCCCACGTTGTTGATGACGACGAGGCGCCCGCCGCCCAGGGTCCCCGAGTAGGTGCCGAAGACCAGCTCGGGCACGCCGTCCCGGTTGAGGTCCGCCACGGTCACCTCCGAGGCGTAGGTGCGAGGCACGCCATGCGCGTAGTCGTAGTCCCAGAGGAGGCGGTTGTCGGGGCTCACCGCATAGATGTGGCCGTCGCCGGTGGGGGCGACGATCTCGGGCCGGGCATCGTCGATGATGTCGACCACGGTGGGTGCCGGGATGGCCACGGGCGGGTAGTCGATGAAGGCATCGGGGACCGGGCGCTGGGACCAGAACGGCTGCGCGAAGGTCTCGGGCCGGAGCCCCGTGCGGATGCCGCCATGCTGCCCGCCTTCGAGCACGAGGAAGGCATAGCCCACGACCTGATAGGGGTCGTAGCGCTCGGTCGTGGGGATGCCGATGAGCTCGTTGTAACCGTCGCCGTCGAGGTCGGCGAGCGTGGGCGGCGAGAGCGTCCACTGGAGCCACTCGGTCACGTTGTGGTCCGGGTAGGCGCCATGATCGTGATAGAGGCGCTCCTCCACGGCCGGGTCGCGCCAGCGAATGAACTGGCCCCAGCCGAGCCGCCTGCCGACGTAGGGCGAGACGCGGTTGGTGAAGTGCGACGAGACGAGCATCGAGGTCCCGTCATGGTTGAACACGTTGAGGTTGTGGAGATCGTTGCCCATCGCGATCTCGAGCTGCGGATCGTCGTCGAGGTTGCCGACGCTGAGGTTCTCGCCGTAGCAGCCCGCGCCCCGGTTGCCCATCCCGTTCCAGTCGGCGTCGCCGCCCGTGCCCTTGCGCGTGTTGTAGCGCGGCCAGGCGGGGAAGCGCGTCCCGCTGGGCTGAAAGAGCCTGCCGCGGGAGTTGAAGACGAAGATCTGGGCCCCGCCCGGCTCCGTGTTGGTCGTCGCCACCACGATCTCGCGCAGGCCATCGCGGTCGAGGTCGGCGGCCACCACGCTGCGCGTCTCCGGGCACACGCCCGCGCTGCAGGTCGAGGCCGGCCAGCCCGGCTTGGGCACGAGCTGTCCGTCGCGCCATTCATAGGCCAGGACCATGCCTTTGCTGCTGCCCACGATCACCTCGGGCCGATTGTCGCCGTCGATGTCCGCGACCACCGAGGGCGCATAGATGCGGCCCGGCGTGCTGTCCGCGCTGGCGAGCGGTTGGCCCTGCTCGCTCAGCACCATCACGCTGCGAAAGGCGGCCACCAGCTCATTGCGGCCATCGCCATCGAGATCGATGATCGCCGGGGAGCTGTACCAACCGGTCTCGTCCATATCGACCCAGTGTACGAGCTCGGGCGCGGCCACCGACTCCTGGCCGCCCTCGTTGGCACAGGTCAAGGTCACCTCCGGACCGAGCGGATCGCTCGGCCGACCGCGCAGCAGCAGCTCCCCCGAACGGCAGCCCCCAAACCCCCCTACGATCCCCAACACCATCAGCAAACGCTTGTAACTAGCTTCCTTTTGACACATGCCCCCGATATGGGACGAGGGACTGGAGTGGCAACATCGCGAGCAAGGGCCCGTCCATGAGCCGGGCCTCCTTTCCAGGGGTTACCGCCACTCGCAGCCTCGGACAGACGAGGCCGCCATAGCATTCAGCCTCGTCCAGACGTCAGGAAGAAAACCGTGCCGTCGCAAAAGGTAACCGAGCCGCTGGCCCGCCGCGACGCTGCCGAGGGTCGAGTCGGGCTCTGCCGACGGGAAACGAGCGAGCGGCGCGGTCCTCCAGGCAAGGGCCGAGACGGAGAGCAACAGAGGGGTCCTGATGCCCGGTAGGCCTCGCCTGGGGAGCGAGCGCCTCTTCTCCCCGGAGGCAGGCGTACGACCGTCGAGGAGCCCGCGAGCCTGGGGATCGGGCGGCGTGAGTGATCGGATCAGTACAGATCGGCGATGGTGAGGAGGCCGGCGCGGGGGGACGGTCGAGAGAGGCGGCGCAGACCCTCCACCAGGGCAGCGACGGTGGCGCGATCGCCATGCAGGCCACCGACGACGCGCGCGTCGATCGGGGGATCGGCATCGAGGATCACGCGGTCGTGTGGCACGGGCGCGCCAACGGACATCTGGAGACGCAGCTCGATCGGGCGATCGTCGGCGGTGCGCCCGCGCAGCTCCTGGCGCACGCCGAGGGTACGGCCATCGGCGCCGGTGACGGGGATGATGTCCTCCTCCGCCGAGGCCAGCTCGGTGCCGAGGCCGCGCGCGAGCAGCGTCGCCGAGGCGCGCAGGCCCACGTGCCCCACCCGCCCCGCGGCCACGGCGGCTTGAAACTCCTCGCTCGAGAGACCGTGCCCCACCTTGTTGCGCAGGGGTTCGCGGCGCTGCCCCGCATCGACCACCCGCTCGACCACCACCCCCTGCACGCTCACGCACATCGCGGCCAGCTGGAGTGGCCAGCGATCCATCACGAAGCCGGGGTTGACGCCCGTGGCCAGGATCGCCACACCGGCCCGCTCGGCGGCCTCATGGAGCGCGCGGGCCTCCGGATCCTCGGGCGGCGACGCCAGCTCCTCGCAGCTGGTCACCGCGTGCGCCCCCGCCGCCACGATGGCGGCGAGATCCTCGGCCACCTCCCGGAACAGCGAGCGCGTGCAGAGGACCACGGCCTCGGGCCGGAGGGCGAGCACCCCGGCGAGCCGGGGCTCCACCTTCAAGCCCGCCGGAGCCCCGGGCAGGAGCTCGCCGAGACCCCGCCCCACCAGCCGCGACGAGAGATCCGCGGCGCCGACGAACTCGAACGCCGGCGACGCCACCAGCACCTTCCCCACCTCCAGGCCGATGGGCCCGAGGCCCACCAGGCCTACCTTCATTCCGGCTCTCCATTGAAGGGCCGCGCGCCCTCCGGAGCGGCCGCGATCGCTTCGCCCACACGCCGCAGCCCTTCCTCGATCATGCCGAGGCGCGCCATCTCCCGCTCGAGCGTGGTCTCCATCCGTTCGAGCTCGCCGCGCCGGCTGTCGTTATGCCCGGCGTGCCCGAAGCCGGCGCCGCTTCCTTCCGCGGCGCCGGGCAGCGCCGGCTCGAGGCGACGGTGGAGCTGCAGGACCTCGTCCTCGAGCTCACGGTTGCGCTGCTCGAGCGCCGCGATCTGCAAGTCGGGAGGCATCCGGAGGAGCGCCAGGCGGACCCGGGCGAGCTCCTCTTCGAGCTCGCCATTGCGCCGCTCTACGCGCAGAAGCGTCTCGTGGAGACGAGCGAGCTCCTGCGGGTCGGCCGCGCCAGCCGGGCCGCCTCCGACGGTCGCGCCTGGCCCTTGGCCTCCCTGCGACCGGGCGCCTGCCTGCTGCGCTCGCAGCTCGCCAAGCGCTGCCTGCGCCCGACCGAGCTCCTCGCGCACCGCCCGCAGCGCCCCAAGCTCCCGCTCCGCCTCCTGCTGCGTCTGAAGGAGACGGTCGCGCTCACCGCCCACGGCCGTGTTCTCGGCTCTCAGCCGCTCCAGCTCGTGGTGCAGATCGTCGCTCGGACCCTGCTCGCGCGCCTGCTTGAGCGCCGCCAGCGCTTCCTTGCGCTCGCGCTCGCAGCGCACCAGCTCCTCCTTGAGGGCCACCGCCTTCTTCGTGGCCTCCTCCATGGCCCGCATCAGCTCGAGGTTGGCGACCTTGCGCGCGTCCTTGAGCTTGCGCACCGTGTCCTCGCGCACCTCGGCCGCGGATGCCTCGGCCTCGGAGCGCGCCTTGAGGTGCGCCCAGGCCTCGCGCTGCAGCTCATCGGCGCGCGTTTTCTGCTTCTCGAGCTGCGTCCGCAGCTCCGCCACCTGCTGCTCGAGACCCGACACCGAGGCCGAAGGCGCGGCTGAGGCGGCCGGGGCGACCGGGGCGGCCGGCGCAGGAGCCGCACTCGCGGCACTCGCCGTGCGCTCCCGCTCGAGGCGCATGATCATACCTTCCAATTCGGCGGCACGGCGCCGCGCCGCGCGCTCCTTGCTCTCGGCCTCCGCGGTACGAGCGCTGGCCTCCCGGAGCTGCGCGCGCAAGGGCTCGATCGTACGGCCCCCCTGCTCGAGCTCCGCGATGTAGGCGTCGCGTTCGTCCAGCGCCGAGCGCATCTGCTGCATCTCGCGGGCGTGCTGAAGCCCCGCCTCCCGCAGCTCCTCCACCGCGCGCTCGCGCGCCGCGAGCTGTCCCTCTGCCTCGGCCCGCCGGCCCGCCTCCTGCGCGAGGCGTTGCTCGTACTCCCTGCGCAACACCTCCATCCGCTCGCGGCTCGCCGTCAGCTCCGCGCGCGCATCCTCGAGGCGCCGCAGCTCGAGCCGGGTCTGCTCCTGCTGCGCCCGCAGCTCGGCGAGCTCCGCACGCTCAGCCGCCCCGAACCCCGGTTCACGCGCGGGCTCGGGCCGGGCGGCCGGCGCCGTAGAGATCACCTCCTCCACTGCCTCGGGCGGCAGGAGCACCACGCCGTAGCCCAGCGTCAACCGCCGGGGACCGGCCACCGCTACATATATAGAAGGCAGCCCGGGCTCGACCAGGCCGGCATCGAGCACGGGCTCGACCTCATCCTCCCCGAAGGGCGCCAGCGCCACGCCGTGGAGGGGGGTCTGCCCGAGCATCGTCACCGCGGGGAAATCGTCCGCCAGGGCATCGGCCAGCTCGTAGTATCCGACGCCCTCCCCGTTCCCTCCGCCCTCGACGGCGCGGGCCGCCGCCACCAACCACCCCTCGGGCTGCACGTGCTGACACAGCGCATTGAGGACCTCCTGCCAGGAGGCCCCCGGCCCGGCGCCTGCCAGCTGCAGCGCGTCGGAGACCAGCACCACGTCGAAGCGATTCGGGAGCGAGCGTACTGTCCCGGTGTGCAGCTCGAAGCGACCGCGCCAGGCCTCGAGTCGCTCCTGCACCGGCGCGATCGCCTGCGGCTCTGAAGTGAGCCCGATCACGTGCCGGGCTCCGCGCCGAAGCAGGACCTCGATGCCCGCCCCATCGCCGATACCGACGCAGAGCACGCTGCGATTGTGGTACAGCGGCTCGAGCCACGCGCCACGCGAGACATCCAACCAGCTTCGGGAAATCGTCCCCGTCGTTCCCATGCCGCGGGTATATCACGACTCGCTGCGGATGCGGCGAACCTCCCTAGTCCAGGAACGTTCTACACCAGGGGTCCGCAATGGCGATTGCGCGCAGCGATCCCGCTTTGTTAGAATCCACCCTCACCTGTGGCAGACGATACCCTCACCATCTTTATCGATGAAGGGGGGCGCGTTTCAGTGGAGGGGCGTGCCGCGCTGAGACGCTTAGCCTCCCGGCCTGGACGATATCGTCTAGTCCCCTCATCGCCCAACCTGGTCATCCTCGAGCGCGTCGAACCCGCGCCCGGGACCGGCGAGCGCATCAACGGACACATCCTTCTGTCCGGCGACATCGAGCGCATCGGCGGCCTGGTCGACGTCATCCAGTTCATCCACACGAACCAGTGGTCCGGCCAGCTGGCGATCATCCACAACACCGTCCGCAAGGCCATCTACTTCAAGCAGGGCGACGTCACGACCGCCGCCTCCAACGTCCCGGAGGACCGGATCGGCGCCATCCTGTACCGCTACGGGATGATCACGCAGGAGGATCTCGAGCGCACCCTGCAGCAGGTCACGCAGGAGCAGCGTTTCGGCCAGATCCTCGTGGACAACGGCATCATCACGGCGCACGACCTCTACCAGTTCGTGCGCAAACAGATCGAAGAGATCTTCTACTCGGCCCTGGTGATGCGGCAGGGGGAGTACTACTTCTACCGCACCGCCAAGGACTCGGGTCCGCCCGCGCAGCTCCAGCTCTCCACCAAGTCGCTGCTCTTCGAAGGCGTCCGCCGCATCGACGAGATGAGCTACTTCCGCGAGCGCCTCCCGTCGAGCGACGTGGTGCTCGTGCAGCGCTACCCCGAACCGGACCACCGGCTCCCGCCGCGCGAGGCGCGGGTCTTCGCGCTCGTCGACGGCATCCGCGACATCGCCGCCATCGCGCGTGAGTCCCACCTCGGCGAGTTCGAGACCACCAAGGTCCTCTTCCAGATGGTGCACTCCGGCCACGTCCAGGTGCGCGAGACGCCGGTCGGCAACAACACCACGAACCTCAGCCCCGCCGAGCGGTGCCTCCAGGTCATCGACCTCTTCAACGAGGCCTACAAGAAGGTCCACGAGACGGCCACCGCGCACGGGCAGCAGACCGCCCTCGAGAGCAGCCTGTCCTCCTTCTTCGAGTCGATGACCGAGTTCGCCCCGCTGTTCGTCGGCGTGCAGAGCAGCCCCGACGGCACCTTGCCGCGGGACGCCGTGCTGGCCAACCTCGACATGGCCCCCATCGGCGAAAAGCAGAAGCTCGACTACCTCTACCGCGGCCTCAACGAGCTCCTGAGCTTCCAGATGTTCATCGCCAGCGAGGGCACCGACCACCGCCCCGACCCCGCGCTGTCCGCCCAGTTGACCGAGATCCTTCGCGAGCTCCCCGCCATCGCCAAGACCAGCGCCTCCTGATCCGCCAGCGCACTGATCCCCTAGCGCGGCGAGCGGTTCTCAGCGCCGATGGTGTGGGACGGCCAGCCGGGTCGTGTCGACGTACAGGGTGACGAACAAGGTGAAGAAGCGCCGGCACGTCGACAGATCCGGCCGCAGCACGCGACAAAGCCCGAGCAGTGTGTCGGCCGCGTCGTCGTGCACGAGGCGCTTGGCGATATCGAGCGCCTCGTAGCGCGCCGCGTGGGCGTTGCCGAGCTTGGACATCTCCTTGCAGATGGAGAGGTACTCGTCGAGGTGGCCCACGATCGCCTGGCGTGGGACTTCGATGGCGAGGACACGCTCCCCCTCCGGGGAATGCCCCGCCAGGTGCACGTCGCCGTCGCGGTAGGTGACGAGCATGGCGAGCGCCGGCGCGCTGGCCTCGAACCGATGCTCCTCCAGGATCTCACGCAGCGCCACCCGCCACTCGAGCCGACGCTCGCGCGATCCAGTGGCCCAGGTGGCCTCATCGATTCGGATGTCGGTGAGCTTGGTCAAGCGGTCTCCGTACTCCCTCCGGGATCACCCCCAGGGTGGCTCGAAAGCCCCCTCCTGTCGAGAGCACAGGTACACACCATGCGAGTTGAATTCGTCTAGATGCGCCGGGGTCCGGCCGCGCGCACCGCGGGCGAGACCTGATCCCCGTACTGGACGAAGTTGTGATGGAACATCTCCGCCAGCTGCCGCGCCTGACGGTCATACGCCTGCGGGTCCGCCCAGTTCTGGCGAGGCCGCAGCACCTGCGCCGGAACGCCCGGCACCGCCGCCGGCACGGCCAGACCGAACCAGGGATCGACCTCACTCGCCACGCCGTCGAGCGCCCCGGAGAGCGCCGCCCGCACCATCGCGCGGGTATGGACGATCTTCATGCGCTCGCCGACGCCATAGGGCCCGCCCGACCAGCCGGTATTGACGAGCCACGCCCGCGCGCCGCTCTCCTTCATCCGCTCGCCGAGGAGCCGGGCATAGACGCTCGGGTGGAGCGGCATGAAGGGCGCCCCGAAGCACGTCGAGAAGGTCGCCTTGGGCTCCTTGATCCCCACCTCCGTGCCCGCCACCTTGGCGGTGTAGCCCGACAGGAAGTGATACATCGCCTGCTCGGGCGTGAGCCGCGAGATCGGCGGCAGCACGCCGAACGCATCGCAGGCGAGGAAGATGAGGTTCCGGGGCGTATCGCCCATCCCCGTGGCCGACGCGTTGTCGATCGCGCTGAGCGGGTAGGACGCGCGCGTGTTCTCGGTGACCGCGTCGGAGTCGAGATCGATGTGCCGCGTCTCCGGGTCGATCACCACGTTCTCGAGGATCGTCCCGAAGCGCCGCGTGGTCGCGTAGATCTCCGGCTCGGCCTCGGGCGACAGGCGGATCACCTTGGCGTAACAGCCCCCTTCGATGTTGAACACGCCGTGCTCCGACCAGCCGTGCTCGTCGTCGCCGATGAGCCGGCGCTCGGGGTCGGCCGAGAGCGTGGTCTTGCCCGTGCCCGAGAGACCGAAGAACAGCGCGGTATCGCCCCCCGGGCCGATGTTCGCCGAGCAGTGCATGGGCAGGATGCCGCGCTCGGGCAGAAGGTAGTTCATCACCGTGAAGATCGATTTCTTGATCTCGCCGGCGTAGCGCGTGCCGCCGATGAGCACGAGCCGGCGCGTGAAGTCGAGGATGATGAACACCTCGGCCCGGGTGCGGTCGATCTCGGGCGCCGCGCGGAAGCCCGGCACGTGGAGGACCGTGAACTGCGGCTCGTGCGGGCGCCGCGCCTCCTCGCCGCGGGGCAGGAGGAACATGTTGCGCGCGAACAGGGCGTGCCAGGCGTGCTCGGTGATGACCCGGATGGGCAGCCGGCACGAGGGCTCGGCCCCGGCAAAGGCGTCCTGCACGAACAGCTCACGTCCCTGGAGATAGGCCAGTACGCGGTGATGGAGCGCCTGAAACGCCTCCCCCGCGAGCGGCTGGTGGCTCTTGCCCCAGGCCACGCGGTCCTCGGTCAGCGCGTCGCGCACCACGAACTTGTCGTCCGCCGCGCGCCCCGTGTGCTCCCCCGTGCGGACCACGAGCGGGCCCTCGTGCGCCGTCACTCCCTCTCCGCGCCGCACCGCCTCCTCGAACAGCGCGGCCGACGGCAAGTTCCACAACACGGCGGCGGGGTTCCGGATCCCCAGCCGCCCCAGGGCCCCTCGGATGCCAGTATCTCGGTGACGCAGCATGAAGCCTCCACTCTGTTCCTGATCTTCTGCCCTGACGGCCCGCCGCCAGGCCCGCGACATGGAGGCGCTGCAAGATTCACGGCGCGGGCGCGGCCGGCGGCACCGTTTGTGGCCCTCCTGTCGATGCTCCGAAGCGCCGGCGTGCCCGCCGCCGCAGCTCATTCACGAAACTCGCGCGGTCCGTGGTGATGTCGATCGCCGCACCCTCCGGACGGTCGATCACGTGCGGCGCCGCCCCCGGGACGTAGAGCGGGCAGGTCCTCTCGTCGCCCGGGTGATCCACCCGAGCCTCGGCGAGCGCACACCCGATCTGCCCGCGCAAGAGCTCCGCGGCCTGCGGCTGCGGAGAGACGATGCGCACCCCGCCCGGGATCTCCTCGATGCGCGAGGATTCGGGCAGGGGGCAGCTGGATCGTTCCGCGGGCGGCACCCGGCTACAGGCGAGCGCGGCCTCGGTGCGGATCTGGCGCGCCGCCCGCTCGTGTTTCTGCGCGATCGCGGCCTCGTGCTCGGCCCGCCCCGCGGCCAGGTCCCCGGGCGGGATGGCCCCGGATGTCTTGGCCGCCTCACTGCCCGACGCCACCGGCAGCGCCGTCTCGGCGAGACGCACCGCGCCTTCGGCCTTCGCGCCCCGGGCGCGGCGACGATCGGCCTCGATCTCGTGCTCCACCGCGGTCAGTGGATCCGGTCGCCCCCGGCCGCACCCGGGGAGCAGCCAGAGCACGCCGAGCCCCACGCCCCCCAGCAGGAGCAGGCGGCGGCCCGCGACGAGGGAACGGCAGGCGGCGCGCCACGAAGACGACGTGGCGGTCCACGGTCCCTGGACAGGAAACATCGACATGGGCTGACCTGAGCCCTCTATAGGGCTCACCCGAAGCTGCGTCATGGTTCATCCCCATAATTTGCGCTGTGTGTTGCCCGCGGCCTCATCGCCACCGGCAAGGCGCTGCCAGCAGTATCAAGCGAGATGGTGCAGTAGAAGCGCCAAAAGGCCCTCGGGGTCATCCACGTGGACCCAGTGCCCCGTGGGCAACGTGTGGACCGCGAGGCGTCCCCCCGACGTCCCGGCCGCCTGCTCGAGGCGTCGCCGGTCGGCCGGACCGACCGTGTCGGAGTGCTCCCCGATCACCATGTGGAGGCGCACCGGGCCGGGCGGATGCTCGACCACGGGCCACAGATCGGTCGTGAAGAAGTCGTCGAGCAAGGCCCGGATGGCCCCGAGATCGACGGCGAAACGGTAGCGCTCCTCCTCTCGCACGAGGTTCATGGCCAGCCACTCCGCGAGCGACCGCGGAAAGCCCGCCGCCTCGAGCCGCGACACGAACTCGCCCCGCGAGGCGAACACCACGCCGAGCGAGGCCAGCGTCTCCAGCACCCGCTCCGAGGAGGACAAGAGGCGCTCCCCCGCCGACTCGGTACGCGCCAGGGCCCCGGGGGGCACGTCGATGATCCAGGCCTGGTCGAGCGCCCCGGCGCGCCGGGCCACGTAGCTCAGCGCCACCTTGCCGCCAAAGCTGTGCCCGAGGACGCAGCCCACCTCCCCACCGGCCCCACCCCCGGCCTCTTGCCCCAACCGGGCCTCGAGCCCCTCCAGATCCCGCACCGCCGCCGCCAGGGTGTGCGGCGGCGAGAACCCCTGCGAGCCCCCGTGCATGCGCAGATCCACGAGCACCGCGCCCCAGTCCGGCCGCGCCGTCACCAGGCGGCGTGCGATACCGCGCCAGTTGCTGCCGCGGCCAAAGATGCCATGGAGGAACAGCATCCAGCGCCGCGGACGGGACGCCTCGGCGGTCACCGACTGGAAAAACAGCGAATTCATCGTCCCCGGCTCCGGCCTCGCGTCCGCATGTCCCTCCTTGATCTCATGATCCTGCGGCTCGTGCTCTCTTTTCCGGATCGCATCCGTGGCCCCCGAGTATCATCCAGTAGAGTGATGCGACTTCGCCGCCGCCGGGTAAAGATGGCTTCCACCCTCGAGGCACCAAGGCCGGGGACCAGATCCGCGCGGGCCGAACGCGCGGGCCCGGCGCTCCCTCTCGTGTGTGTGTCCAGACGAGTCTTGCCCCTGGCGCTCCTCTTCTTTCTCCAGAGCTCCCTCGTGGCCTGGGGCGCGCCGGCCCCGCACCGCCCGAGCGACATCCTCTTCCGCAGCGGCCTCCTCGCTCCGCTCCTCGGCCTCGTCCTTCTGGGCGCTGTCGGCACCGTCGTCGTGCTCTGGTACCTGCGCAGCATCGATCGTTCGACGCGCAAGGCGATCCCGACCGCCTCCTCGAGCGCCCACGTGCTGCACAGCCTCGATGAGCTGACCGTGCTCAAGATCCACGACATCGGCTTCACCACCGATGACTTCCTCGAGGACGTGCGCGAGCGGCTCCTGCGCATCAACGAAGCCCTGTCGCAGGGCCGGCTCGAGCCGGCGCGGCGCCTGGTCGGTGATTCCCTGTACCTCCGGTTCCAGGCCGAGAAGGCCCTCCACGCGCGGCGCGGCACACGCACCGTGCGCACCGACTGGCACTTCGAGGACCTCTTCCTCTTTGCCGTGGATGGCGACGGCGAGTGGGAGACCATCCACATCCGCGTCACGGCGCAGATGCGGGAGGTCCAGGTCCCCTTCGATCTCCCGCACGAGGAGGCTCGCCAGCGGGCCATGGCCGCCTCGCCGCAGCGCGTGGTCGAGGTCTGGTCCCTGTCCCGGCAGGCAGGGACCAAGACCGTCCGGGACGGCGGCGCCCTGGTGGGTAAATGCCCGGCGTGCTTCGTCCCGCTGCCCCCGAACCACGCGGTGCGCTGCGACAACTGCAAGGTGCTCTGCAACGGCGCGACGCACGACTGGGTGGTGAGCAACATCAGGCCGCAGGACCGGTTCCAGGCCTGGATCCGCCGCGACCCCCTGCCCAACCTGGCGACCCTCAAACAACAGGACCCGGGCCTCTCGCGCGAGCGCATCCGCGACCAGGCCGTGCTCCTCTTCTGGCGCTGGATCGAGGCGCGCATCCTCGGCGAGCCCACGCGGCTGCGGCGCCATGTGCTGGCCCCCCTGCCCGAGCTGAAGGTGCACGAAGGGCAAGCAGAGCCCCTCGATCAGGTCTGGCTCGGCATGGTCGAGGTCGTGGCTTGTGTCCCCGGCGCCGCGGGCGGAAACGAGGCGCGCGACCGCTGCTACGTGCGCGTGCACTGGAGTGCGGCGCGCGAGATGGATGGTGTCCCGATCCCGCTGCGGCAGATCTTCGTCCTCGGGCGCAGGGTGGGCGCCAAGACCTACCCGGGGCGTGCGTCGCTCGTCTGCCGGCAGTGCTACACGATGCTCGACGGCGAGACCGGCGACAAGTGCAGCTGCGGGGCCGCCATCGGCCCGGGGGACCAGGACTGGGCGCTCGAGGCCGTCCTCTCCCCCCCTGCGGCCGAGCGGCTGCGAGCCACCCATGCCCAGGCCGCCGGCATCACCATGGTGCCGGCCGAGGATCTGGAGGTGCCCCGCCTGTCGGACCCGCGCGAGCGGGAGCTGCTCGTGGGCACCATGGCCCGCCTCCTCGCCGCCAACGGCGAGCTCCCCTCCCGGGAGCGCAAGATCCTCGAGCGCTGCGCCTTTGTCTGGAGCATCCCCCGCGATCGGACGGAGCGCCTGCTCAAGGCAACCCATCATCAGGGCGTCTCCCCCTTGGAGGGAGACGAGCGCATCTCGCTCCTCGATGGCCTCGTGGCCACCGTGCTGCTCGACGATCGCGTCATGGTCGAGGAGCAGGCCCTCCTCGATCTCATCGGTTCGCGGCTCGATTTCCCGCCGGCCGCGGTGGCCGAGCTCATCGGCCGCGCGCACCACAAGCGGCCGGGTCCCCCTTCGCTCTCTTTGCCCACGGCTTGACGGACGGTCGAGCGCTGGCGAGCGAGCGCGGACGCTCGGCGAGGACGTTCTGGCAGGGATGAGGCGGGGAGGGGAGGGGGCGCGAGAGGGACTCAGCTTGCGGCGACGGCTGGAAGCTCGGCGATGGCCTCGGCCTCACAATCGAGATCCCGCCCCGCGGCGACCAGCTCCTCCACCAGGGGCTGCAGCTCCTCGCCCGCCTGGTTGGCCGCGACGGCGCGGCGATGGAGCGCGGCGAAGCGGAGCCGTTCGAGCACCGCGACCTGATGGTGCAGACGGGCCAGCGCCCGTTCCCGTCCCCGCTCGATCCCTCCGAGGTACTCGACCTGCTTGGTGAGCGCGGCCTCGGCGCTCGCGTACTCCGCGCGGGCCACCTCGTCCTGGGTGGCCGTGGCACGCGCCCGGATGCCGGCGAGCCGCTCGGCCAGGGCCGCGGGATCGGTCCGCGCCAGCTCGGCGTCGAGATCCTGCCAGCGCCGCGCGAAACGCTCGATCTTGCTCATCAGGTCCGCGGCGGCATGCGCCACCTCGCCGTCCCTGCTGCCGAGCGCCGCGCGCGCCTCGGTGAAGGCCTGGTTCGCCCGGCCGAGGAGCGTGCCGAGCTCGCCGCTCGCCTCGGGCAGGAGGGCGGCTTTCACCTCCTGGCCCTGCTCGATCTTCGCGGGCAGCCACTGCACCTCGCGCCCGATCGCGCCGAGCCCCGCGAACAACCCGAGGA
>DATAGU010000193.1:0-8888 GCA_036263495.1 Polyangia bacterium
CGGGAATTCGGTATGCAAACAAACTTAAGGGAAATGCACTATCGAAGACAAGAGACTTTGCAGCGGCGGGAAACAATCCAAGTGAGAGTCAAAAATACAATCAGGATGGACGGATTTTCGTTAGAAGAGTAAGGGCCACTGCCAACGTTACATCCGCGCCCCTGCGGAGGGGGTCCGCTGAGGGAGCAAGCGCGATAGCAGCGGCACGCGTCCGGCCCCTCGGAGCGGACCCGGACGCAGCGCTCGCTGCACTGTGCGTCGCTCGTGCAGGCCGCAGCGAGATCTCCCGCCAGGAGCCCGGGGACGACGCAGCGCGGGGCGAGTCCTTGCGCCGTCGGGCTGGGCTGACACACGAGGCCATAGGGACAATCCGCGTCGCCCGCGCAGGGCGAGGCGCAGATGTTGCCCGCGGCGATCGGACCGTCGACGGGCGGCGGCGGCGTGGACATGGCGGTCGAGGCGATCCACGGCAGGATGAAGTCGCGTAGAAAGGCATCGACGCGGACGTTCAATCCATAGACGGCGCACCCGGGGTCGCCATTGGAGGTCACCCCGAGGAGCACCTCGTTGCCGCCCTGCTGGCCGCCCTCGGGCCCGAAGAGCGGCCCCCCGCTGTCCCCCTGGCAACTCAGGGAAGGGCCGGGGACGATGCGAAACAGCGCGCTCTGCACCTCGCTGACGGTGGCGGTCCCAGAACGCTTGGTCCCTGGGGGAGCCCCACCGGGATTGGTCTGACCAAAGCCGACCAGGCGCACGCTCTGTCCCACCAGCGTGCCATCGAGCGGCGTGGCATTGAGGGGCACGGGCGAGACGGGCGCGGTCTCGGCCAGCACGAGGACGGCCAGATCCGCCGGGTCGCCGTCGGCCCGATACTCCGGGTGGACGGCCACCTGCGACACGCGGCGGATGACGGCGTCGGGCGCGGCCGCGTCGCTCCCGAACAGCACCTCCAGCGCGCCGCCGAGGCGGGGATCGATGACGCAGTGGGCGGCGGTGAGGACGAGCCGGGGGGCGATGAGGGTGCCGGTGCAGTGCACGGCCAGGGGGGCGCCACAACTCACGCGCCGGATGCCGATGCCCACCACCGCCGGATCCCCGGTGTCGATGGTGCCGGTCACGATGGCCGACGTGATCGCGGCCGACGGTCCCGCCGGGTCGCCCCCCGGGCTACACGCGCCGAGGAACGCGAGCACGAGGGCCCGCCGGAGACCCCGGCCCCGCGGCGGGCGCAGCCCCGTCCTCATCCTCCCATGGCCATGATCCTGTCGCTGTCGCATGGGGCATTACTCGGGCGCTTGGCCGGCTTGCTGCTTGAGCACCTCGAGGCGCTTGCGCAGGCGCTCGATGCGGAGCTGGTTGCGGCGGGCGGTCTCGGTGTCCCCCGTCTGCTCGGCCTGGCGGCGCTCGTTCTCGAGACGCGCGATGCCGGTTTCGACCAGCTCCTGGGCCGCCTTCTGGGTCTCGCGCTGCTCTTCGGGCGTCGACCCCCGCTGCACCGGCCGCGGCTTGATCTGATCCGGCGACGGCGGGGGCAGCCCCTCGGGGCCGGGATCGGCGCTGGCGGGAGGCGCCTGGGGCGGCGGAGACGCGGGTGCAGGGCGAGGGGCCGGCGGGGGCGGCGCCGTCGGCTCGGCCTTGACCTCGGGGGCCGGCGGGGACTCGACCCGGGCCGGGCGATTCGGACGCAGCCAGACGACGACCAGCGCGACGAGCGCCACGGCCACGGCCGCGGCCCACCACTTGGCGGCAGACGATTGATTCATCGACGCTACCTCCACATTACAGGGAGAAGATCTTCCACTGACCGCCTTCGGCCTGGACGCGGATGATCACATCGGTCTTGTGCCCGCGGAGGCGCGCCCGCACGAGCTGGGCCGCGGGGTTCCGGCCATCCACCTGGGTATCGAGGACACTCTCGAGCGGATGCTCGCGCATCTCCTCGAGCAGCTTGTCGCAGTTGCCCTTCTGCTCGACTCGCGCGCGATAGGCCTTGCCGAGGGCCCCCATGACGGCCGTGCAATCCCCCGCCAAGACTGCGGCATAGAAGCGTTCCACGGCCTCTGCAGGACGGCCGGGAGGAGAGGCGGGACGGCAGGCGAGCAAGGCCAGGCCCAGCCCGAGCCCCCACCGCAAGACCAGCCGTTCGCATGCCCTGATCATGCATAACCCTTCTAAGTAAGAGGGAAAAACAGTACCGCTCGGCTGTCTTGCATGTCAATTGCGCATTGCCCGCAGACTGACCAGGCCGCTTTGCGGGCCCATTGATGCTGGAAATATCCAGCGTAAGCGCTGCACCGTCCGTGCATCCGATTTGCACCCCCTTGTTTGGAAAGGCGCACGGCGCAGTTTCTTCAGGATCCACCGGGAACATCCGCGGCGTGGCTCCGGGAAGCTCCACGCCGCGGATTGGATTCCACACACATGACAGCCAAGACGCCATCGCCGGGGACGCCAGAGATACGCAGGGTCAGCGACACGCTGCACGACACCGCCGAGTTCGAGGACGCGGACAGCGTGGAGGAAGAGAGCGACACGGAAGACGCCCTGGAGGAGCGCTATCAGGATCTCGGAGAGATCGGCCGGGGCGGCATGGGCAGCATCCACCGGGTCGAGGACGCCAACCTGCTGCGCCAGGTGGCCATGAAGATCCTCGAGCCGTCGCTCGCGCGGAGCCCCATGCACATCCAGGCCTTCCTCGAAGAGGCCCAGATCACGGCCCAGCTCGATCATCCGAACGTGGTGCCCATCCATGAGCTCGGGATCTATCAGGGCCATACCTATTACTTCACGATGAAGCTGGTCGAGGGACAGACCCTCTCCCGCCGGGTCAGAGCCTGCAAGGGCACACTGCGCACGCCGTCCGTGCTGCACGAGCTCCTGTCCATCTTCCTCAAGGTGTGCGACGCGATCGCCTTTGCGCACAGCCGCGGCGTGCTGCATTGCGACCTCAAGCCGAGCAACGTGATGGTGGGGCACTACGGCGAGGTCTACGTGATGGACTGGGGCCTGTCGCGCCTCTTTTCGCATGGAGGCGGGCCGCCGGTCGACGCGCCGCGCCCGGTGCGGCTCCTCGGCCTCGCACCGCGGTCGCTCGTCCAGTCGGGGATCTCGGGCACGCCGGCTTACATGTCGCCCGAGCAGGCCCTCGGCGAGGAGCTCACCGAGCAGACCGACGTCTTCGGGCTCGGCGCGATCCTCTACTACATCCTCCTTTGCGAGGCGCCGTTCGACGCCGACACGGTGGAGGAGTCGATGCGGCGCGCCGCGCGGGTGGAGCTCTCGCCCCTGGACCCGGAGACCAGCGGGCTGACGGTGCCGCCAGGCCTCTACCGCATCGTCACCCGGGCCATGGCGCGCCGTCCTGCCGATCGGTATGCGAGCGTGCTCGAGCTGAAGCGGGAGGTGGAGCGGTTCCTGCGCGGCGGGTTCTATCTCGCGACCCGCGTCTTTGCTGCGGGCGAACCCCTGATGGTCGAGGGGGAGGCCGGCAACGCGGCGTACCTCATCGTCCGCGGCAGCTGCGTGGCCTACAAGACCATCGATGGCGTGCGCCGGGAGCTGCGGCGAATGGGACCCGGCTCGGTGGTGGGCGAGATGGCGCTGCTCCTGTCCCAACCGCGCACGGCCACGGTCGAGGCGCTCGAGGAGCTGCATGCGTTCGAGGTGACGCGCGAGATGCTCGAGGAAGGGCTCGGCATCGACACCTGGATCGGCCGCCTCGTGGTGACGCTCGCCGAGCGGTTCCGCGACCTCGACGAACAGCTCACGCAGCTCAGGCGGTCGCTGAACGACCCCCGAGGATGAGCCTGCTCAGCGCCGCTCCGGCGGCGGAGCGCGGAAGATGAACGTGATCCGCCCCGAGCGTTCGAGGAAGGCCGCCTCCACCTCGGCGAGCGATTTGTGACCGTTGCGCCGGAGCTCGGCCTCGAGCTCGGCCTTGGTGATGCGGCAATGGATGAGCTGGCGCGTGACAGGCGCGCCGTCCTTGACCAGCTGCCGCACCGGGCCCTCGAGGAGGTTGGCGAGGCGCCGGCTGCGGAACACCAGCCAGGACAGGAGGTAATCGAGCCCGAACAGCGTGCCGAGCGCCACCATGGCGCTCGTGAGCGACGGGTCATCGTCGACGAAGGTCTGCCGCGTGGCCACGGAGATGAGGAACAGCACCGCCATGTTGAAGGTCGAGTAGCGGCTGAGCTCCTTGCGCCCGACCAGGCGGAAGAGGAGCAGGATGAACACGTAGATGAACGCCGTGCGGAGCGCCACCTCCCAGGGCGGCAAACGCGGCCACCACATCCCGCGCCAGTCGAAGTCCCTCACGACATCCCTCGCGTGTCAGTCGAGCGCCCTGCCGGCCCGACTCAAGCGGGCACGGGCTCGCTCCCCCTCGTGCCGGGCTGCCGCTGGACCTCGGGTTCGCGGCCCTTCTCTCCGGTGTCGCACGCCTTGACCTTGGCTTCGCCCGGGTGCGACGCGCACCAGATGACGGCGTTGGCCACGCCGCCGGCGATCACGATGAACGAGGAGATGTAGATCCACACGAGGAGGATGATGCCGCCGCCGAGCGTCCCATAGGTGGCGTTGTAATTGCCGAGCCGCTCGGCGTAGACGTTGAAGCCGAACGTGGCGCCGATCCACAGGAGCACGGCCAGGATCGAGCCCGGGGTGAGGTACTTGAACTTCTGCTCGATGTTGGGGCACGCCCAGTAGAGGAAGGCGAGCATCATGGACAGCGCCACCAGGATGCCCGGCCAGCGGGCCCAGCGCCACACCGTGTCGAACAGGCCGCCGAGGCCAAACCAATCGGTCACCTTGTGGCCGAAGCTCGGACCCAGGATGAGCCCCGACACGGAGATGACGATGAGGACCGCCGACAGGACGGTGAGGCCGACGGACATGAGCTGGCGCCGCCACCAGGGGCGCGTCTCCTCCACCCCGTAGGCGGCGTCGAGGGCGATGATGAGGGCCGAGATCCCGCCCGAGGCGGTGAAGATCGAGCCGGCCAGCGACAAGAGGAGCAGCCAGCCGCGCTTGACGCTCACGAGCCCCTGGATGGTGCCGACGAACATCTCGGCCGCCTCCTTCGGCATCATCTGCCGGAGGATGCGGTAGATCTCGTCGGCCAGGCCCTGGATCGGCAAGTAGCCGAGGATGGTGAGGAGGAAGATGGCGAACGGAAACAGCGCCAGGATGCCGTAGTAGGCGAGCTGCGCCGCCAGATCGACCACGTTCTCGCGCACGATGGTCCTCCCGACGGCGCGGAAGAACCGACTGAGCGACATGCCTTTGAGTCCCGGTATGACCACGAGTGGAGGACGAGCAAGGGCGATGCCACGCCGGGCCGGATCCGGGGACGCGCGAAGGCAGAAAAGCGCGCCCGTCTCCCCCGCTTTCGTGTAACCATTCGCGGTCATGCACGAGGACATCTCCGAACTGACCGCGCGATATACCTACGGCACCTGGCGCTTTCAGCGAGGCTGGAAGCCCCTCCACGTCCAGCGGGCCGAGGGCTGCTACTTCTGGGACAACACGGGCAAGCGCTACCTCGATCTCTCGGCGCAGCTCATCTGTTCGAACCTCGGGCACCAGAACGAGGCGGTGATCGAGGCCATCTGTCGTCAGGCGCGGGAGCTGGCCTTCGTCGGGCCGGCCTATGCCTGCGAGGTGCGCGCGCGCCTGGCCTTGAAGCTCCTCGAGGTCATGCCCAAGGGGCTCGACAAGTTCTTCTTCACCACCTCGGGGACCGAGGCCAACGAGGCGGCCATCAAGATCGCGCGCCTCTACACGGGCAAGCACAAGATCCTGGCGCGCTACACCTCGTACCACGGCTCGACCGGCGGCAGCATCGCCGCCACCGGCGACCTCCGGCGCTGGTACGTCGAGCCCGCGGGCAAGATCCCGGGGGTCGTCTTCGGGCCGGAGACCAACTGCTACCGCTGCCCCCTCGGCCGCCGCCACCCCGAGTGCGACGTGGCCTGCGCCGATTACATGGCCTACATGATCGACCACGAAGAGAACGTGGCCGCCATCCTCATCGAGCCCATCGTCGGCACCAACGGCGTCCTCGTGCCGCCCAAGGAGTACCTGCCGCGCCTGGCCGAGCACGCGCGTCGGCGCGGCGTGCTCCTCATCTGCGACGAGGTCATGTCGGGCTGGGGGCGCACCGGCACCTGGTTCGCCGTCGAGCACTGGGGCGTCGTGCCGGACATCATCACCACCGCCAAGGGCATCACCAGCGCCGCCGCGCCGCTCGGCGTGGTGGCCACGAGCCGCGCCATCGCCGACCACTTCGACGACCACTACTTCGCCCACGGCCACACCTACGAGGCGCACCCGCTCACCCTGGCCCCCGCGATCGCCGCCATCGACGAGTACCGGCGGCTCGATCTACTGAACCACGCCACCCGCATGGGCGAGGTGATGGGGCAGAAGCTGCGCGCGCTCGCCGAGCGCCACCCCTCGATCGGGGACGTGCGGGGCCTCGGCATGTTCTGGGCCATCGAGCTCGTGCGCGACCGCCGCACCCGCGAGCCCTTCAACACCCCGCAGGACAAGGTGGCGAGGAAGCCCCTCGTCATCGACGCCGTGGCGGCCGACCTCATGAAGCGGGGCGTCTCGGTGCTCGCCTGGGTGAGCCACCTCGTCATCGCCCCACCGCTCATCGCCACCGAGACCCAGATCGACGAGGCCGTGGCGGCGCTCGACGGCGCGCTCGCCATCGCCGACGCGCAGGTCGCCGCCGGCTGACCCTCCGAGGCGCTACGCCCCGAGGTGCTTGGTCATCCGCCCCTGCGCGACCAGCACCCCATCCTCCTCCCGCTTCACGTCCACGGTCACGAAGGCGAGCGTACGGCCCGCCTTGAGCACGACCGCCTCGGCCACCACCGTCCCCTTACCGGCAGCGAAGTAGGACACGTTGAGGTCCGTGGTCACGCCCGGGCGGCCCTGGGCGTCGGCGCTCATGATCGCGACCGTGCCCACCAGGTCCACCAGCGTGGCCGCCGCGCCGCCGTGGAGCGAGCCCCCGAGGTTCTGGACCGCCCGGCTCACGGGCAGCCGCGCCCGGGCTCGTCCGTCGCCGGCGTCGATGAGCTCCAGGTCTACGAGGCTGCGATCGAAGCTCGGGTGGGCCAGCAGCGCGGCCAGGCGCTGCCGGGCATGTTCGTCGAACTTGTCCATCTTGTCGCTCTTGTCCATGGCGACCTGCACCATAGCCGATGGCCCAGGGCCCGATCCACCGCCTGAGCATTTGACAACCGCCCGAATTACGACACAAAATTCCTCATGATCCGATGGTGCGCATATTGCCAACGCTTCATGGGAGAGAGCGCGCCGTTCGACTCCTATGCCATCACCCACGGCGTCTGTCGCAACTGCGTCCACCTCGGGCGCATGAGCGACCGGTTCTACCTGCAACGCATCAAGGCCGTGGTCGAGTTCTTCACCGGGCTGCAGGGCGCCGTGCAGGCGGGGCGCCGCGTTCCGGCGGCCGCCATCCTCGCTGAAGGCCAGCGGCTCGGCATCCGGCCCACCGATCTCCTCGTGGGCATCATCCAGCCGCTCCTCGCGGAGATGGGCGAACGGTGCCTGCTCAGCCAGGTCCCCACGGAGATGGAGCTCGAGTTCACCGCCACCTGCGAATCGCTCGTGCGCGGCGTCGAGGGGCTCCTGTCCCGGCAGGTCGACGGTCCGCCCGACGTGCTCCTCGTCAACGCCGAGGGGAACCAGCACGTCCTCGGGATCCGCTTCGTCGAGCTCCTGCTCCGCGACGCGGGGATCTCGGCGCAAGCCGCGACTTCGGAGATGACGGCCGATCAGATCGTGGACCTCGTGGAGCGCCGCCGGCCGCAGCTCGTGGGCATCTCCGTGGCCACCAACGAGCAGCGGCGCGATCTGCCGCGCGTGGTCGGCCGGCTCGAGGCGCTCCCCGAGGAGCTCCGGCCCAAGGTCATGCTCGGCGGCGCGGCGCTCAAGGGCGCGCCGCCCGAGCCGGAGCTGTCGGCCTGCTACCTTGCGCCTCCCAACACGCTCGAGCTCCTCGATCGCGTGGGCGAGCTCGTGGCCGCCCGGCGCGCCGCCGAGGCCCGGCGCCTGTCGTCGGCCTGGGGTTATTACAAGACCTCCTGACGAGACGAGCTCCCCCTGCCGGGCGATCGGTACCTGCCCGCCCTCCACTCCCATCCCCTGCCGCTCCATGTGCGCAAGTCTCAGAACGACGGGCGCAAACCCGAGAACGACGTTCGCAAGCCGCGAAACGACGTTCGCAAATCCAAGAACCATGTCCGCAATCTGAAGAACAAGCGGTTCTAGGGCTTGCGCACGTGGTTCTATGGTTTGCGCAGGTGGTTCTACGGTTTGCGCACGTGGTTCTATGACTTGCGCACGTGGTTCTACGGCTTGCGCACGTGGTTCTGGGGTTTGCGCACGTGGTTCTGAGGCTTGCGCACGTGGTTCTAGGGCTTGCGCACGTGCCTTGGCGGTAGGAGCACGAGGATGGTCTTGGCCTGAAATCGAGGCTACATCGAGTGCTACATCTTGGTGCAGCCGCCCGCGTGGAGCGTGGCCACGCGGACCGTCGAGGTGCAGGTGATGGTGAAGTCCTCGGAGGGGCGATCGACGCAGTTGATGTACGCCTCTTCTTCACGGGGGCGTTTCTTTTCATAATCTGAGCAGAGAGCCGATTTGGCAAATCTCTTGGCCACTTTTTCGTTCTCTGCGGGGAAGCCAACGATGCCGTCCTCATGCACCGCACACCACGTAGGGTTATCCACGAAGCACGCTTTGCACGTGTAGAAGGTTTGCGGCCCCTTGGGAAAACAGGTCGAAAAGAGGAGCAAGGCCCCTAGCGCCGCCGCTCGTCGTCTCATCTGTTGGCACTCTCGCATCCGTAT
>DATAGU010000194.1:0-25753 GCA_036263495.1 Polyangia bacterium
GCCTAGCTCGGTGAGCTGGCGCACGAGCCGAAGGGTCGTCTTGGCACGAGATAGGACGGTGAAATACTCCTCCCCCAGGTCCTGATACTTGGTGCCTCTAGTGAGCATAAAGTACACCGACGTCAGGATGGACGCCGCTACTGCTACGATCGCTTTCTTGGCGCCTCGCCGCGCCCGCAATCTTAGAAACTTCGCTCGTAAGTACGACCCTCGGGTTCGCACGGCACTCCAGGCACACTGGACCAGCAGGGTCTTGAGCCAAGGGGCCCCCTTGCCGGACTGGTGGATCTGCCGGATGGAGGGTGAGGCGCTGGAAGCGCTGGGCGGTGTGGAAAAGGGTGGTCCGTGCTCCGGCGGCGCGCCCGGGTAACGCGAGTTTCTTTCGTTCTATCGACCAGATAGACGGTCTCTCCCCTCCTCCCCGACCGCCTCCAACGCTGCTTTTTTAGACGTGCACCTTACCATCCGCGCATGGGAGCAGAGATGTAGCGCGCGTCCTCTTCCAAGGGCCCTCAGCGCCACGGAACTGTAAGGATTCTCATGGTCTGTCTGCTGGACGAAGGTCGAGAATCTTCCACTTGGGAAGAATTTTTTAGAGAAAGTGCAAACGAGCGCTTGACAGGTCTCCAGCCGGTCTTTAAATTTCCAGACAGTTAGACTGAAGTTTTTTACCGAGAAGAACGTCCTGCTGAAGAGCAGAGAAGGAGATGCCCATGGCCACCAAGACCTCCGCCACCAAGAAGCTCGCCCTGACCAAGGAGACCCTCCGGCAGCTGGCCGCCAAGGATCTGACGGGCGTTCGCGGCGGTTCTGTGCTTGAGGGATATCCTACGTTCGATTGCGTGGCAGGGTATCCTACATTTGATTGCGTCGGCATCTCCAAGTAGAAGCTCGGCCGAGGCTTTCCAGCCGAGGCTGTTCAAGGGATGGGGGGCAGTAGGGGGGAGATCTGGCCGTCCGGTCGTCGCTGTGAAGAGTCGTACCGGAGGCCGCTGTAAGGACCGCGCGTCCTAGCCGCGTCAGGGCGTGGCAGGTTGGCCGCTGTGCTCGATGGTCGCTGTCGTGATCGTCGACAGCCACTTGAGGAGCGCAGACGGGTCGTCAGGCGGGGTCGGTGTAGGCTGGATGCGCCACAGGCGCACGATCTTGTCCAGGCCGGGGGAGGCCAGGATCCGGCCGCTGGGGGAGAACGCCACGTCCATGACGTATGACCCCTGGCGCAAGATAGTGCGGCACAGTCGCGCCTGAACATCCCACAGGCGTACCGTAGCATCCCAGCTCCCCGAGGCGAGCAGTGTGCCTTCAGGGCTGAAGTTGAGTTCGCGGATACTGTGGCGGTGCCCGAGGAGCTGGTGGTACGTCCCGGCGGTGAGGTCCCAGAGCTGGATGATGCCTTCGTCGCCCCCCACGGCCATCATGCGGCCGTCGGGAGATAGGCGGAGGGCCTTGACCCCCTTGGGGTAGGATCCGAGCGCTTGGCCTTCTCCGGTGGCGGCGTTCCATCGCCACAGGTGGCCGTCGCTGCCGCCGGAGATGATGAAGCGACCGTCGGGCGAGAAGGCGGCCAGGCTCACATTGTCCTGGTGGCCGCGCAGGGTGCGGCTCGTTCCAGCCGCGACGTCCCATAATCGGAGGAGTCGGTCGTTGCTCCCGGTGACCATTTGCCGATCATCGGGCGAGAAGACAAGAGCCGAGATCTCTCCGGTATGGCCGGCCAGGGAGCGACACGCGCCGCTCGACACCTCACAGAGGTGCACCATCCCATTCAGGTTACCGAGCCCAAGGAGCCTGCCGTCGTGCGAGAAGTCCATCCCCCAGTTCCGGCCGGGATCGTCGCGTAACGAGCGCCGTTGTCCAGTGGCGGCCTCGTGCAGCAAGAGCGCCCCGTCGTTGCCCAGCGAGGCGAGCAAGGTTCCGTCAGGGGAGAACTTGAGCGAGCGCAAGGTGGTGGCGTGTCCTGGCAGGACCCTCACCGCGCCGGTCTCGATATCCCATACGCGCAGGGTGTGATCTCTGCCGCCCGTGGCGAGATGGCGGCCCGCAGGCGAGAAGGCCACCCGATAGACCCCATCTTCGTGGCCTCGCAGCTGCTGGCCACGATTGGGTGGCACATCCCACAGCCGCACGGTCTCATCATCGCTGCTCGAGAAGAGCACCCGGCCGTCGGGAGAGAAGCCCAGGGTGAAGACTTTCGAGGCGTGTCCGAGCCAGGCCAGGCTGTCGCCCGTGTCCGGTTCCCACAATCGCACTGTGGCATCCTCGCTGCCGGAGGCCAACAGTCGTCCGTCCGGGGAGAAGGCCAGGTGATCGACCCGGTCCTTGTGCGCGTTGAACAGCTCTTCTTTGTCGGAGTCGAGACTCCACCATCGCACGGTGCCGTCCTGCCCGCCGACGGCGACCCTCCGGCTGTCCGGAGAGATGGCGAGGGCTGTGATCTCGCTCTCGGTGTTGCCCAGGATGCGAGGCCGACCGTTCTCCGCATCCCATAGTTGCACTCTTTTGGCAGCGACGTCCGAGACGATGAACTTACCGTCCGGGGTGATGAGGAGGTGCCTGATGTGGCCGGCATGCTCGGCCAGGATGCGATCCTGGCGGGTGTCTACCTCCCATAGATGGACGGCTTTATCCTGGCCGGCGAAGGCGATCTTGCGGCCATCGGGAGAGAAGCCCACGGTGTCCTCGATACCAGCAGAGCCCGAGAGGGTCTGGGGCTCTCCTCCGGCGAGCGGCCATAAGCGGAGGATGTGATCGTCGCTGCTGGTGAGGAGGAATCGACCATCAGGGGAAAAGACGGTGGTTACGATCCTGGCCTGCATGCGCGCGAGCGTCCGCGTGCGCCCACTGCCGACATCACCGAGTGTCAGCCCCTTATGCTCCTGATCTACGAACACGACGGTCTTGCTGTCGGGAGAAAACCCAACGTTGAAGAGCTCGCCGCTGTAGTTGAAGCTGAACACGGTCTTGTTGTGGACGACGTCCCACACGCGTAGCTTCCGTCCCGATACGGCGCAGACGAAGAGCCGGCCATCGGGGGAGAAGGCCCCCTCGGCCCCACGGCTGTCGTCGCGACGGAACACGTGCCGCGCCACGCCGCGGCTCAACCCGTCGATGGCCAGCTCACGGACCTGTTTCCAGTCGTCGGCGTCGACGGGATAGGTCTTGAGCCAGGACAGGGTGGCGGTGGGGTCGCGATCGAGCGCGGTGCGCGCCTGGACGAGGCGCAGCTCGTTGCTGATGGCCTTGGCGGCGTTGCGCTCGCGCACGACGCGCCGCACGCTGGCCACGGCGCCGCCGAGGAGGATGGCCAAAAAGAGGATCGTCAGCGACACGAGCCCCCTGTGCCGGCGGAACCAGCGCTCAATGAGCGCGAGGCTCGAATACTCGCGCGCGCTCACGAGCTGGCCGGTCTGGAACCTGCGCAGATCCTCAGCCAGCTCGCGGGCTGAGGGATAGCGATCCTCGGGATTGCGGGACATGGCCTTGGCGACGATGGTGGACAGGTCCTGCGGGATCTCGGGGACCCGCTCGCTCAGGGGGGGCGGCGGCCCCTGCCGCACCTGGGCCAGGATCTCGCCGGAGTGGTTCCCGTCGTAGGGCGGGATCCCGGTGAGCAGGTGATAGAGGATGGCGCCGAGCGCGTACACGTCGGCGCGCTTGTCCACCGGCGCGGCCTCGGCCTGTTCGGGAGGCATGTAGCCGGGCGTCCCGAGGACCACGCCGGCGACAGTGAGATCGGATCGAGAGTTGATCTCGACCCCGTCCTCCCACGCCCCCGCCTCCCGCTCCTCCTCGTCGGGGTTGCTAAGATCCTTGGCGAGGCCCCAGTCGATGACCATGGTCTCGCCAAAGGAGCCGATGAGGATGTTGTTGGGCTTGAGGTCCCGGTGGATGATGTTCTCGCTGTGCGCGTAGGCCATGGCGTCGGTCACGGCGATGACGTGCGGCAGGAGAGCGAGCCGCTCGTCGAGGTGGCTGGTCTGGGCGATGACCTTGTCGAACGAGCGATCGGAGATGAGCTTCATGACATAGAAGAGCTCACCGCTCGGCCAGCGACCAGCGTCATGGATGGGGACGATGGCCGGGTGCTGTAGGCGCGCGATCACGAGGGCCTCGCGGGCGAAGCGCACGGCGTTCTCTTTGTTGGGCTCGATGAGCTCCTTGATGGCCACGGGGCGGCGGAGCCGGTCGTCGTGGGCCCGGAGGACGCGGCCGAGTCCGCCGCGCCCGAGCTCCTCCTTGATGCTGTAGCGTCCTTCCTCGACGAAGGGCAGGGTGACCGGGCCGTACGCCGTGTCGCCCAGGGACACGGATGATCTTCGCCCGTGGGCCGAGAGATCCATCTCGACAGTTTCGTCCTGGGGCCTCTCGCCGTCTTGCACCAGGGGAGCGGGGGGGCTTTTCTTGCTCATGTGGTACGGGCCTCCTGGCCAGGTATCACTCCACGCCCTGGGCGAGAGACGAACGGTGAGGGCTCGACGAGCAGTTCATCACGGTACGGCCGCTCATGACGTTGGCACAGAAACCACATGCCAAGGTAGGGGCAAAAGGCTCTTGATTGTATAAGAGGATGGCCGGCGAACGTAGCGGCTAGTGGCCGGCGTCCCATCCCGGCTCACGCAGGGCGCGGCCTTTCTGTAGCGTCGGCAGACGATCACCCGATCCTGGAGAAAAACGATGAGACTACACGTGACATTCCATAGGGGCGCCGCTCGTGGCGTCCGGGGAGGTGCCGATGTCGGCCCGGGCTGAGGCGCTGCTCGCGCGGCTCGGTATCGCCGGCCATCGGGCAGGCGCCTTTGCCAGCGGCTGGGTCGAGACCAGCGGCCCACTCCTCGACTCGATGGACCCCGCTCGTGGCGAGCCGCTGGCTGGGGTGCGCGCAGCGGCGAAGGCGGAGTACGAGGCGGTGGTGGACGCGGCGAGTACCCGCTTTGCCGAGTGGCGTATGCGGCCGGCCCCGGCACGTGGGGCGCTGGTGCGGCGGCTCGGTGAGCTCTTCCGCCTACACAAGGAGTCCCTCGGGGAGTTGATCTCGCTCGAGGTGGGCAAGATCCGCTCTGAAGGGCTAGGGGAGGTGCAGGAGATGATCGACATCTGCGAATTTGCCGTGGGCCAGAGTCGACAGCTACATGGTCTCACCATCGCTTCGGAGCGGCCGCAGCACCGCATGCTCGAGCAGTGGCATCCGCTCGGCCCGGTGGGGATCGTCACGGCCTTCAACTTCCCGATGGCGGTGTGGGCGTGGAACGCGGCGCTGGCCGCGGTCTGCGGCGACGTCTGTATATGGAAACCCTCGCCTCGCACGCCGCTCTGTGCGCTGGCGGTGCAGCGGCTGTGCGCCGAGGCCATGGTCGAGACCGAGGCGGCCGGGGTGTTCGGGCTGGTGCTGGGTGAGGCCGCGGCGGGGACCTGGATGGCGGAGGATGTGCGCCTGCCGCTGGTCTCCTTCACGGGGTCAATCGCGGCCGGCCGTGTGGTGGCGGCGCAGGTGGCGAGGCGTCTCGGCCGCACCCTGCTGGAGCTTGGCGGCAACAACGCGGTGATCGTGCTCGACGATGCGGATCTCGATCTGGCGGTGCGGGCCATCACCTTTGGCGCGGTGGGCACGGCGGGGCAGCGCTGCACCACGACGCGGCGCCTGTTCGTTCAGCGTGGCGTGGCCGGGCGGCTCATCGAGCGTCTGATCGGCGCTTACCGCAGCGTGCGCATCGGGGATCCGCTGGCGGAAGGGGTCCTCATGGGGCCCCTCGTGAGCGAGGTGGCCGTCGAGCGGTACCTCGCGGCGGTGGCCGCGGCGCGGGCGCAGGGAGGGGACGTGCTGCATGGCGGGCGCCGGCTCGATCGACCGGGCTTCTTCGTGGAGCCGACGCTGGTCCGCGCGCCACGCCATGACAACTTCCTAATCGCCTGGGAGGAGACCTTCGCGCCCATCCTCTATGTCTTCGAGGTCGATGGGCTCGACGAAGCGCTCGCCGCCCACAACGCCGTGCCGCAAGGCTTGTCGAGCGCGGTGTTCACGGACAGCCTGCGTGTGGCCGAGCGGTTCTTGTCGGCTCAAGGCTCGGACTGCGGCATCGCCAACGTCAATCTCGGCACGAGCGGCGCCGAGATCGGGGGGGCCTTCGGTGGGGAAAAGGATTCGGGCGGCGGACGCGAGTCGGGTTCGGATGCCTGGAAATCCTATATGCGGCGTCAGACCTGCACCATCAATTGGGGTACGGCCTTGCCCCTCGCCCAGGGCGTCGAGTTCCTGTAGGCACCACCGACTTCAACGATTGCACATGAGCAGGGACAGCTTGCGGTGCCAGGGGAGCCCCTGGCACGCCTGCAGCGCTTCCCAGGCGTCTTCATCACAGACCATGGCCGCCTCGATCACGGCCACGGTGGGAGCCTCACGGTAGGTGCCCATCGCCCCTGCCGCCGCGACCTCGTTATGCAGCAGGCCGCCACCACCAGCTCCTCGCCGACCCCTACAGTTCGTAGATACACGTCGCCATCGCCGTCTTCGCTCTGTACGAACGGGCGGCGCAGATGCAGATCCAGGTCCCCCCGCGCCGCCGCCGTGAAGCGAATCAAAGCGCGCCCCGTGCTGTCGCGCAGCCAGAACGACCGGACACGCTCGTGCCGGATGCAAATGGGGCGTTCGAAGCGGCGCAGTCTCTCTATTTCGATCAGCGCCACGGCCGCCTGGGCCAGTTCAGGTGCTCCTGCAGGCAGCCTCACATCCTCCGGGGGCAAGATGGGGCTCTCCTGCAGCTCTGCCACTCGACCACGTACCAGGGCGGTCCCTTTCTGCCCTTGCAGCATGGCAATGGACCGCAGCGGAAGGCGTTCCCATCTCGGGGCCACGATTCAGCATAACACCGCGTCACACGCATGGCCGCCGAGGCTCGCGACGTATCACCTGATCTGAAAAGACGCCGCGGCGCGATCTCAGCGGCGACATACCTCACCGGCCGTGCTCCATGATCAGTCGTCGCTTTTCAAAACAATGCACCTGAATTGAAAACAATCCCCCTGCTCGCAAGTCGTTGTATGTCCCGTCATGTGGGAGAAAACAAGACCATTCCCCCGGTCCGGGGTATGAGTCGCCGTTGTCGGCAAAGCACCAAAAAACACTCTCCAGAGAAGAATGTAATCACGCTGCAGCACACCGATCGCACGACGTTTGACATGCCAATATCAATAATTTTTTCGATGACTTATGGCCGACGCAGCGCTATTTGCACAATGCCTCTCAGATATCCTACACTGCAGGCGTAGTGGCACCTTCAGACGATTGTCCCCCCCTCGCGGAGAAGAGTGCAATCGCGGTGGAAAAGTGGCTCGGCCACAGTGAGCCAATATACGAATCCGTTATTGAGAGACGATTGTTCTGGATTCCTCTTTGGCACCCTGTTAAGAATCAATCCATCAGATGCACCGATGAGTGAGAATGGTCTCCTCGGGGTCTGATGGAGGACATGAAGTAGGAGGGATGATCATGACGAAGAACACGCAGAACTCCGGCGCCAAGAAGCTCTCGCTCAGCAAGGAGACCCTCCGGCAACTGAACGAAAAGGACCTGGGGACCGTCCGTGGCGGTAGCGACAGATCGCCCACCGCCGACTGCGTCCTCAACCAACTCTAAGAGAGTTGATTCAAGGGAACTGCAACTTTCTCGGCTGGGAAGAACGAGGGGTATCATGGCAAAGAAGAACATGCACACCGCCCATGCCAAGAAGCTCTCTCTGTGCAAGGAGACGCTCCGGCTGATAACGCCCCAGGATCTGACGGCCGTCCAAGGTGGCGTCCTGACGTTGACTTGCCCTACCTACACCTGTACCGTGACGAATTCTCCTACGGCCGACTGCGCAGGAGCTGTAACTCAGGGTGAGTAATGAGCTTTCTGAGGAGCTTCGTTCAGCTGTGATTTAAATTTTGGCTGGTTTATGGAGGTTTGATGATGTTGAAAAACAACTCTCAGAATGTTCGGACCAAGAAACTTGCCCTCAGCAAGGAGACCCTTCGGCAGTTGCGTGAGAAAGAGTTGGCAGCCGTCCGGGGTGGCGGCGACCAGAATCCCGCTCCATCGCCCACTGCAGACTGTTACTAGGTAAGTTGATTTTATCGCCAATTATGAAAACGACACATCGCCACTGTTAGAAAATTTGAACCGTCCTTGACTTGATTCTGCTGAGCACGCCCCGTACCTTCATACTTCCCTCTCCCTCTCCCTCTCCCTCTCCCTCTTCCCCCGATAGACGTCATCGTATACCTGCTGCGGGCCGCCCGCTGGCAAATGGATTCTAGGCGACTACTCCGTTGGACTATTGCCGCGAGGCGAGGCTGATGCCATTAGGGCGTACCTGGTTGGCCGCCCGCCTGAATTTCAGCCGTGGTCAGCGTCGGGAGCCATGTTAGGAGCGCATGGGGCTCGTTCGGTGGGGTGGGCGAAGGGGCCATGCGCCAAATGCGCACGGCATTGTCCAGCCCGGGCGAGGCTAGAATTCGGCCGTTCGGAGAGAACGTCACGTCCATGACGTAGGATCCCTGCCGCAGGATGTTGCGGCACAGTCGAGCATGGACGTCCCACAAGCGGACCGTGCCGTCATAGCTGGCCGAGGCGAGCAGGGCGCCATCAGGGCTGAATTCGAGTTGGCGCACGGTGTGGCGATGCCCTGGAAGCACATCAAAGCTGTCTTTGTTCAGATCCCATACCTGGATCGAGCCATCATCTCCGGCCACCGCGAAGGTGTGGCCGTCGGGAGATAGCCTGAGGGTCTTGACCAGGCCAGGATAGGAGCCGAGCGCCCGCCCCGTCCCGCTCGACGTATTCCATTGCCATAGCGCCCCGTCGCTGCCCGCGGAGACGACGAACCGGCCGTCGCGCGAGAAGCTCACCAGGGTCACATTGTCCTGGTGACCGCGCAGGATACGGCTCGCGCCCGTCGCCACATCCCACAGCCGGACGATATGATCGTTCCCCCCGGTGGCCATTTGCCAACCATCGGGAGAGAAGGCCAGCGTGGAGATCTCTTTCGTATGTCCGGGCCAGGAGCTACACAGACCAGTCGCCCATTCGCACAGCTGAACCATGCCATTGAGGTTCCCAAGCCCGAGGAACTTGCTGTCCGGCGAAAAGTCGATCCCCGAGCTGAGCCCGGGATCATTCTGTAGCAGCCGCCGCATGCCGGAGCGGACATCCCACACGAGCAGCGCCCCGTCGCTGCCCAGCGAGGCGAGCAGGGTGCTGTCGGGAGAGAATTTGATCGAGCGCAAGGTGGTAGTGTGACCCATGAACACCTGCACTGTGCCCGTGTCGAGATTCCACATCCGCACTGTGCGGTCCCTGCCCCCCGTAGCAAGGTAGCGTCCGTCGGGCGAGAACGCCGCTTCATAGACCGAATCCTGATGCCCCCGCAGCAACTGACCCCGAGGCGCCGGGACATCCCATAGCCGCACCGTCTCATCGTCGCTGCTCGAGGAAAGCATCCGACCATCACGAGAGAAGCTGAGATCATGGATGGTCGCGGTATGCCCGAGCCAGGCGAGGCTGTCGCCGGTGTCTGGCTCCCATAGTCGCACGGTGTTGTCCTCGCCGCTGGAAGCGAGCAGGCGTCCATCCGGGGAGAAGGCCATGGAATAGACCCGCTCACGGTGAGCGCCCAGAATCTCTTCCTTGCCAGAGTCGAGATCCCACATCCGCACGGTGCCATTTCGCTCCCCTACAGCGATTCTTCGGCCATCGGGGGAGACGGCCATGGCCGAGATCTCGCTCCCGGCGCTCCCCAGGGTGCGGTTGCGTTTCTTCTCGACATCCCACAGCTGCAGGAGCTTGTCCGCGACGGCTGAAACGATGAATTTGCCACCTGGCGTGACGCGGAGGAGCCGGATCGGCCCTGTGTAGGTGACCAGGACACGGTCCTCTCCCGTGGCCATGTCCCATAAATGCACAGATTGATCCTGACCCGCGACGGCGATCTTGGGGCTATCCGGGAAAAAGTCCGCGGTGTCCTCGGTCCCGACAAAGCCCGGGAGGACTCGCGGTTCGCCGCCAGGCAGGGGCCACAGAAGCAGCAGGTGATCGATGCTGCCGGAGACGATGAAACGGCCATCGGGGGAAAAGGCCAGGGTCAGGATCCGAGTTGGGAGGTGACCGAGCACCCGTGTATGCCCGGTGTCGATGTCGCCCAGGGTCAGTCCCTTCAGCTCTTGATCGGTGTAGGCCACGGTCTTGCCGTCGGGCGAGAAGCGAATGTGAGAGAGCTCGCCCTTGTAGGCGAAGCTGACGATCTCCTTGCCCCGCTCGATGTCCCACACGCGCACCTTCTTGCCGGCGACGCCACAAGCGAACAACCGGCCGTCGGCGGAGAATGCGCCATAGGCGCGGGGGCTTCCGTCATGACGGAACACGTACCGCGCCACCCCGCGGCTCAGCGCATCGATGGCCAGCTCGCGCACCTGCTTCCAGTCGTTGGCGTCCACGGGGTAGGTCTTGAGCCAGGCCAGCGTGGCCGTGGGATCCCGATCGAGCGCGGTCCGCGCCTGCACGAGGCGCAGCTCGTTGCTGATGGCCTTGGCCGCGTTGCGTTCGCGCACGATGCGCCGTACCCCGACGAAGGCGCCGCCCAGCAGGATGGCCAGGAAGAGCACCGTCAGCGACACGAAGGCGCTGTGCCGGATCAGCCAGCGCCCGGCCAGCGCGAGGTTGGAATACTCGCGCGCGCTCACGAGCTGGCCGGTCTGGAACCGCCGTAGGTCCTCGGCCAGCTCGGCCGCCGTCGGATAGCGGTCCTTCTTATCCTGGGCCATGGCCTTGCGAACGATGGTGAGCAAGTCCTTGGGGATGCCGGGCTGGCGTTCCTCGAGCGGCACTGGCGGCTCGGTGAGCACCTGGGTGAGGACCTCGGTCGGTGTGGTCCCCCCAAAGGGCGGGCAGCCGGCGAGCACGTGGTAGAGCACCGCGCCGAGCGTATAGACATCGGCGCGCTCATCAGCCGCCTCACCCCGCGCCTGCTCGGGGGGCATGTACTGCGGCGTGCCGAGAACCGCGCCGGCCATGGTCAGCTCGGGGTTATTCGAAGCCGGCGTGGTCTCGACCGAATCGAGGTCGTCATCATCCTGGCCGAGCTCCTTGGCCAGGCCCCAGTCGATGACCACGGTCTCGCCAAACGGGCCGACGAGGATGTTGGAGGGCTTGAGGTCGCGGTGGATGACGCGCTGCTTGTGCGCGTAGGCCATGGCGTCGGCCACCGAGATGATGTTGGGTAGCAGGGCCAGCCGTTCATCGAGCGTCTTGGTCTCGTCGATGGTCTCCTTGAGCGACTTCCCGGAGATCATCTTCATCGTGTAGAAGAGCTCGCCGTCGGGCCAGCGGCCGGCCTCGTAGACCGGGACGATGCTCGGGTGCTGCAGGCGCGCGCTCACCCGTGCCTCGCGGACAAAGCGGGCCGCCGCACGACCGCCGCCAATGAGGAGCTCCTTGATGGCCACCGGGCGCTGCAGCCGCCGATCCTGCCCCTCTAGGATGCGGCCGAGCCCACCGCGCGCGAGTTCCCGATCGACCTCGTACTCCTCGCGCGGGATCGTCCGCAGCCCTGACGTGTCGGCCGTCGGCACCGGCACTCTCAAGGAGAGCGGCTCGCGCGACGATGGATCCGACCGCGAGCTCCGCGAGGCGGGCGAGATGAGGAGATCGGCCGAGGTGGCGTCGAGCGAAGACGAGGAGGAGGGCGAAGACACAGCGGGCAGCGAGGACGGCAGGGGAGGCTCGATAGGGGGACCTGGTTTCCTGCGCGTCATGACTCGTGCTCAGCCTTGCGCGACATCTATTTATAGCGAGGGTGCGAGCACGCCATCGGGGTCCACGTTCTGCTGGCGCGGGCTGCGCTGCTTGCCGCCCAGATTACTCGGCGGTCGAGGAGCCTCACGGTGGGCGCGATCGCGTCCCATCGTATGGTCGAGCGGCTCCGGCACCATGCTTGGCGAGGCCTCCTTTTCCAGCGCCACCAGGATGTCGCGGTCGCGATCCGCGCTCACCGAACGCATCGTGCTCTTGTACCCCTCGAGGGTCAGCACCACCTCGAAGGCCAGATCCCCCTTCTTGAGGGTCAGGTCTAAGGGGGTCGTGCCGATCGCGCCGACGCCCGCACGCGTGACCTGTGCCCCCTGCGGTGTCGAATCGATGAGCACGTGGACAATGTCGTCGGCCACCGGGGCCGAGGCCGGGGTGACAGCGGCGGCCGTATCGGTCGGCGTAGACGGGCTGCCGAAAAGGAGGTACGCGCCGGCGCCGCCGCCCAGCAACAGCACCGCGGTCAACCCGAGCCACAGGGGGGAACGACGGGCTCCTCCCGCGGGGGCGGCCGCCTCGCCCGCTGCGGCCGAGAGCGTGGTGGACGGGGCTGGGGCCATTCCGGCCGTCCCTAGAGTGCCGCCTCCCAGGGCGGCCGCGGGAGATGAGGGAGACGTCCCGCCCGCGCCGGCCATCGGCATGGCGGGCGCCTGGCTGGCCCCTGTCACCATCCCGATCAGCGACTCGAGCGCCGCGCGCAGCTCGTCCATCGTCTGGTAGCGTGCCTGGCGATCCTTGGCCAGGCAGCGGAGCACCACCGCTTCCAGCTCGGGGCGAAAGTTCGGGCGGAACGTGCTCGGTGGCGGCGGCGGCTGGGTCATCTGCGCCACCAAGATCTCGCCAAACCCTTCGCCCACGAAGGCCACCCGCCCGCAGAGCATCTCGTAGAGCACCATGCCGAGAGCATAGATGTCGGCGCGATGATCGATGTTGCCGCGGCCATCGCACTGCTCGGGTGACATGTAGGCGGGCGTCCCGAGCACCGAGCCGGCCCGGGTCTTGTGCCCCCCCTCGCCGCTCGTGGGATCGTCCATCACCTTGGCGATGCCGAAGTCGAGCAGCTTGACGAACAGATCCTCGCCGCCGCGCTGGAGGAGGAAAATGTTGTCGGGCTTGAGGTCGCGGTGCACCACGCCCTTGCGGTGAGAGGCGGCGAGCGCCGCCGCGCACTGGATGGTGATGCGAATCGCCTCGCCGGGGGTGACGCCCGTGCGCTTCAACCGGTCGCGCAGCGTCTCCCCTTCGAGGAACTCCATCGTGAGGTAGACCAGCTCGCGGCCCTCGACCGTGATGCGCCCGAAATCGACGATGTCGACGATGTTCTGATGAGCGATGTCGTTGACGGCCTTGGCCTCGGTGAAGAACCGGGCCACCACGTCCTCGGCGCGCGTCATCTGCTCGTGCAGCACCTTGATGGCGACCTTCTTGCCGATGAGAGGGTGCTCACCGAGATAGACCACGCCCATCCCACCCTCTCCCAGAGGCTTGACGATTTTGTAGTTCCCCACCTGCTGGCCGACCAGCGACAGCGGCATGGCAACTCCTTCCTCAACGCTCGGCGCCGCAGCGTGAGAATTTCACTTCCGGCATCGACCGTCAAGTCAGCGTCATGCCGAGGGTTTGTGCGCCTGCGCGGGGTGACGCCGCAATCCCGGGCGCCCCCCTGGTCGCGGACGGCCCAAAAGACTCTCCCCGAGAGCCCCATTTGACAGCCACGCCGTCGCACGTAGAATTCCCGCTCCGCAGTCGGAGGACGAGAGCATGACGGATGATCCTATGACCTTCGATGTCCGCATCCTCGAGCGCAAGCTGCGCCGCGGACTCATCAGCCAGAAAGAGTACGAGAAGTACCTCAAGTCGCTGCCCGACCGCAGCGAGAACACAGCCTCGATCCGCTTGGAGAAGCGGTCGTCGGTGCCGGACGAGGAGCCGAGCGAAGATCTGGAAGCCGACGAGGATGAGGAGTGAGATCGCGCGCTTGATCTCCCTCCTCCGCGTACCTACGGTCTCAATACAGATGCCCGTCGTCCGCATGATGCGGGCGCGGCCGCTGGAGGTCGATCGTGTCTGAGCCGGAAGATAAAGCCCAGAACTTCACCGTCACCGATCGCCGCGGGCAGTCGGACACAGAGCGTTACGGCGGGGCCAAGGAGACCTCGCCCCGGGACGAGGGGGCCGCGGCCGAGAAGGACGGCGATCCCTCCCTCCCGGCGATTGATTTCGCCACCTTCATCCTCTCGCTCGCGTCATCGGTGCTGGTCCACCTGGGCGAGCTCGAATCGCCCGAGGGGCCCCAGGCGCCCAACCTGCCGCTCGCCAAGCAGACCATCGATATCCTCGGCCTCCTCTCGAACAAGACCCGGGGCAACCTTACGGCCGAGGAGGACAAGCTCCTCACCCACCTGCTGTACGACCTGCGTCTCAAGTACGTCGACGCGCGGAAGCGGCAGTCCGGCTAAGCGCTGGGCGCCCGCAGGCGACCGTCGTGGGCTGGGAGCTGGCGATGCAGCGGGAGTTCGTGACTCCCGAACTCGCGGAGCTACTCACAGCGGCCGAGGCGCTCGCGCGGAGGCGCGGGCACACCGAGTTCTTGCCCGAGCACGTGCTCCTCGCTGCGCTGCTCGCGGCGGAGCGAGGGGCCCGCATCTCCCTGCCGACCGGCCCGCCGAACCCGATCGTCCATCTCCTCAACCAGTTGGGGGTCGCGCCAGCACCGCTCCGCGGCGAGCTCGAGGTATGCCTGTCCCCGCGCGCCTCCTCCGATAGCGAACCGACCCGCCCCGGCACCGCCTTGCGCGCGCTCCTCAGCGACGCCGGCCGGGAGGTCGAATCCCGCGGTCAGTGCCACATCGCGCCGGCCCATGTCCTCCTGGCCCTGGTGGCGACACCGCATGGTCGTGCCGCCACGCTCCTGCGCCAGGCCGGGGTCACCCGCGGGCGTCTCGCCCAGCTGCTCCGGCAAAAGGGCGAAGAAGCTCCTGCTTCATCTGATATCGCCTCCGTGATTCCCATGAAGACAAGCGACGTCACCGCCCGATCGGGCGCGGCCCCGACCGCCGTCCTCGAGCGCTACACCCGCGACCTCACGCGCCTCGCCGCCGAGGGCCAGCTCGATCCGGTGATCGGCCGCGAGGGCGAGGTCCAGCGGGTCTTGCAGGTCCTCGGCCGCCGCACCAAGAACAACCCGCTCCTCCTCGGCGAGCCAGGGGTCGGCAAGACGGCCATCGTCGAGGGCCTCGCGCAGCGCATCGCCGCCAACGAGGTGCCGCGCCATCTACGGGGTCGTCGCCTGCTCGCCCTCGACCTCGGCGCCCTCGTCGCAGGCACGCGCCTGCGCGGCGAGTTCGAGGAACGTCTCCAGGGGCTGCTCGACGAGTTGCGCCAGGCGGCGGGCGAGATCCTGCTGTTCATCGACGAGATCCACCTCGTGATGGGGGCGGGCGGGTCGCCGGGGCAGGGGGCGCTCGATGCCGCCAGCCTGCTCAAGCCCTCGCTGGCGCGCGGCGAGTGGTGCTGCATCGGCGCCACCACCGCCGCCGAGTATCGTCGCCACATCGAGCGGGACGGCGCCCTCGAGCGCCGGTTTCAACCCATCTGGGTCGCCGAGGCGGGGGTGGACGAGACCGTGCGCATCCTCTCCGGCTTGCGCGCCCCGTACGAGCGCCATCACGGCGTGCAGATCCTCGACGAAGCGATCGACGCCGCGGCGCACCTGACGCGGCGCTACGTCCACGGCCGCTGCCTCCCCGACAAGGCCCTCGATGCGCTCGACGAGGCGGCCGCGCGGCTCCGCCTTCAGATCGATGCCGGCGGGCCTTCCTCGGCCGGTCCCATGGCGGATACCGAAGCCGCTCCCGGCACCTCTTCATGTTCCGATGCCCCCTCGCCGTCGCCCTCGGTCGATGCCGAGGCCGTGGCCCGTGTGGTCGAGGAGTGGACCGGTGTCCCGGTGACCTGCCTCCTCGAGAGCGAGCGGGGCCGGATCGCGCAGCTCGGCGAACGCCTGGCCGCCCGCGTGGTGGGCCAGCCCGAGGCCGTGAGCCGCGTGGCCGCGGCGGTACAACGGGCGCGCACCGGCGTCGCCGACCCGCGGCGGCCGCTCGGCTCGTTCCTCTTCCTCGGCCCGCCCGGTGTGGGCAAGACCGAGCTCGGGCGTACCCTGGCCGAGGTCCTGTTCGGTGACGAAGCGGCGCTCGTCCGCCTCGACATGAGCGAGTACGGCGAGCCGCACGCGGTGGCACGCCTGGTCGGCGCTCCGCCCGGGTACCTGGGCCACGACGAAGGCGGCCAGCTCACCGAGATCGTGCGCCGGCGCCCCCACGTCGTGCTGCTCCTCGACGAGATCGAGAAGGCGCACGCCGCGATCTGCCACCTGCTCCTCCAGGTGCTCGACGACGGCCGCCTCACCGATGGCCTGGGACGCACGGTCGACTTCCGCCAGGCGCTCATCATCATGACCTCCAACCTGGCCGCGCCCGCGCCGCAGGGCGGCGCCACGCCGGAGGTGGACGTGCGGGCCGTGCTCGAACGCCGCTTCCGCCCCGAGTTCCTCGACCGCATCGACGAGGTGATCGTCTTCCGGCCGCTCGGTCCGGCGGAGCTCGAGCGGATCGCCGCCCTCGAGGTGGAGCGCGTCGTGCGCCGCCTCGGCGACGCGGGCCTGCGGCTGGAGGTCGCTCCGGAGGTCGTGCGCCTGCTCGGTCGCCGGGGCAGCAGCGCACACCAGGGCGCCCGCCCGCTCCGCCGTGTGATTCAGCGCCAGCTGGTCGATCCGCTGGCCGCGCGGATCCTGCAGGGGGGCGGCCGTACCGCCCTCATACGGGTCACCGTAGCCGACGACGAAGATCTCGTGTTCCACGAGGCCGACGACACGCCCCCTACACACGCGGGGGCGTGAGCCCACCACGCGCGGTTATCTGTAGATCAAATCCTGGATCAGGGCAGCGGCCAGTGTTCGAGCGCGAGCGTCACCGGACCGCGCAGGATGTCGTCGCGCCGCGCCGCCTGATAGAGGCGAGCGCGTTCGGCCGGGCTGGCGACGCGACGCCCCGCGATGAGCGCCAGCGCCGCCTGATACTCGAGGTCGAGATCATCCGGATCCACCGGCTTGCCCGAGGCGACCACGTGAGCCTTGAGCGCCGCGCGGTCGAGCGAGAGGTCCGTCAGGTGATCGAGCAAGCGCCCCGCGGCCTGCATGTCGCCGCGCCGCGCGAGCTCGCCGGCGAGGAGCAGCACCACGGATGAGTCCAGCTGGTTGACGAGCTCGGTCGGCGCCTTGCGCACCATCGCCAGGGCGCGATCGAGATCCCGCCACGCCGCACACTCGAGATCCAGGAGCGCGCGCAGCCGCGCATCACCCACGCTGGACAGCGCCTCGGGCGACGCCGCCTGGCCCTCGACCAGGCAGGTGAACCACAGTCGGTTCGGGTACCGGCGCGCATCGCCCGCGTCGCCAAAGTAATGATCCGGCGGCAGCGGCGCCTCGTCCCCCGCGAGCCGCGCTACGCGCGCGTACAGCACCGACAGCTCCGGGTCGCCCACCGCCTGATCGTCGATAAACTGGCGCACCTCCCGGGCCGCCTCGGCGGCGCGCCCGGTCGCCACCAGCGCCCGCGCCAGCGGTTCGAGCACCGGCCGGCGATCCTGCGGCGCGAGCGCCTGGTACTTCATGAAGTGGGGCAGCGCCTCGGCGAACTGGCGCTGCTCGAGCAGGAGCGCGGCCAGGGCCCGGCGCAGGTTCGGATCCTCGGGGAAGCGCTTCACCAGATCCCCGAGGAGCGGCAGCGCCTCCGCCGGCCGTTCGAGCCGCCCGCGCAGATACCCCATCATCGACGAATCCGGCGTCCGCGCGTGCGCCGCGCGATACTCGGCCAGGCACTCGGCGTGACGCCCGACGAGCAGCATGGCCTGCTGGTAGACGCGGTGCGCCTCCACCGAATCCGGGTGCTGGGCCACCACCCCGCGGGCAAACTCCAGCAGGGCCTCGGGCCCGCGCGCCTCCCCGATGAAATACGAGGCGTATTGCATCGCCGGCTCGAACGACGGCTCGGCTCGGTAGATACGCTCGGCCAGCGCCGCCGCCTCCGGCAGGCGATCCGCGGCCAGCACCTGCAGCGTGGTCGGCCATCCGCCCGGCGCCACGTCGAGATGCCAGCCGCGCCGCTCCCCCGCGCGCGGGCCCGCGACCTCCTCGGGCGGCGCCTCGAAGAGGTAGCCGGCCCCTGGCCGCGTGATGAACCGCTGCCCTGCGTACTGCTCGACGACAGGCGGCGCGCTCGTGCTGGCCGCCGTGGCGCCAGGGGCCGCCGGGGGCACGAGCCGCTCGGCATAGAGCGGCGCGGCCCCGAGGATGTTGTAGACGATCGCGCCCGCCTGCGCGGGGATCTCGATCGTATCCTGGTCGACGACCACGCCCTCCCGCGTGGAGACCGTCACCGGGTAACTCCCGCGTGCGAGGGGACGCGGCACCCGCCCCTGCGCGGCGACAAAGAACTCGTTGCCTCGCCCGAGCGACACGCGCACCGGGATGTCGAGCCCGTTGACGAAGCGCACCGCCTGGGAAGAGACGCGCGACGAGACCACGGCCAGGGACGTGGCCGCCAGGGCGATCACGATCAGCCCGCGCTGCCACCAGCGGAGCCGCGGTGCGAGCGGCACCTTCCCCAAGATCTCGCGCTGGCCCAGGGCGGCCGTCCGCGCGAGATACTGGCTGAGCGGCAAGAGCGGCAGATAGAGCACGCTCAGATAGAGCGTGACGATCGCGCTCTGATCCCGCGCCTCGGGGTCCTCCGCACCGAGGAACCGGATCCCCGTGCCGAGGACGCTGCGCGCCCGCGGCCGCTTCGGGAGCACCACGAGGAACCGCCGGCGCTCGGCCAGGAGCGCCGCCAGGAGCCGCCGCTCTTGCCGGTCGGTCGCGCTCTCCTGCCGCCCCCGCAACCACTCGTAGAGCCGGAGTCGATCTCCCGAGCGCAGGATCGGCCCGGCCACGGGGTCGCGCTCCAGCCGTTCGAGATATTCATCGATCGCCGACGAGGTGACCTTGGGGGGGATGCTCATCGCTGCTCCGCCAGCCTCAGCTCACCGCACCTGGCATCTGTCCAGCCGCGCCGGACCCGGTCCCGGCTCCCCGGCGCGGCCACCTCGTCCCCACCTCACGTCGTCCCCCACCCGAGCCCACGCCGGCCACGGCGTGGGGCCCGGCGCGACATCACGACGTGCGGGCCCGCTTGCGGGACTTCTTCGGGTGCCCCATGTCGTTCCCGGGGGGGGACCAGTCGACCCAGCGGTAGCTGTCCGGGCGAACGTCCACGTGGATGAAGCCCGCCCGCGGGTACAGCCCGAGTCCCATGTTGCCGGTGTCGAGCGTGCTCACGAACTTGTGCAGCTCGCGGTCCGACACCCCCGCGACCTTGATGTCCGACGCGCTGCCATGGAAGTGATAGCTGGTCGTCCGCTCCTGGTTGCGGAAGCCCGAGACCAGCTCGATCGTGCGGCCCTCGAAGTGATCCTGGATGATCGAGAGCACCTCGAAGAGGTGGGGGTTGATCGGCTTCTCCGTGCCGGTGCGACGGCAGCGCCAGAAGTGGTTCAGCGCGTCGAGGCTATCCTCGCGGAGCATCCCCTGCTCGTCGTACAGCTCGACCTCCAGCGTCTCGTGGAAGTTGACCGAGTAGAGCTTCAACTTGCCGCTCGGCCGCGGCAGCGGCTCGGTCCGCAGCTGATCGTCGCGCACGAGGTACCCCGAGAAGATGGGGTGACTCCGTTTGCGCGCGGCCCGCTTCTTGGAAACCTGGAGTGAGGACGTCGTGCCCGCCTGAGCGGTGCTCACGGCGGAGAATTGGAGGGCGAGGGCGAGACCGAAGGTCGTCAGCAGTTTGAAGTGTCGCACTGGCCTTTGCCTCCTCGATGATAACTCAGGTTGTTGCGAACCGTGTGCCGCCCTTCGGAGTGGCCGTTCGTCAGGGTGGACACCTCGCCGTTTCACCAAACCGTCGCACATGAAGCCGAGCGCGACGGAACCACTGTGAATCCAACAGGGCGTGAAAATTGCGTCTCACCTAACTAACGACACGCAGGCGAGCAGGTCAAGCCGTTTCGTTTGCGTACCTAACCAATGTGAGGTCGCTGACGTCTACTACACAGAGAGCAGGCGCCTCGGGACCTACACCGACGCTCATCCACACCGGTTCCCCTTCCGCCCGGCCAGAAGGCGCTCGCCTCGCACCACGATCAGGCGTTCCCCTCGGCGGGATCGTCGGCGCCGTCGGGCAGGTGATGCAGATCGATGCCCAGCCGCCGCGCCACGTCGAAGATGCGCTGGTCGCGATAGAACTCCCCATAGACGATGCGCCGCACCCCCGCGTTCGCGATCTGCTTGAAGCAGCTCCAGCACGGCGAGGCCGTCACGTAGATCGTCGCCCCGTCGATCATCACCCCGTTCTTCGCCGCCTGGATGATGGCGTTCGCCTCGGCGTGGATGGTGGCGACGCAGTGATCGTTCTCCATCATGTGCCCGACCTCGATGCAGTGGGGCATCCCGCGGATCGAGCCGTTGTAGCCGGTGGCGAGGATGGTCTTGTCGCGCACCAGCACCGCGCCGACGTGCTTGCGATCGCACGTCGCGCGCGACGCCACCACGCGGGCGATGTCCATGAAGTACCGGTCCCAGGAGACGCGCATGCGAGCAGCCTGTCGTGCGCCCCGGGGCAGCGTCAAGGTCCGCGCGCCCGCGTCCATCGCTCCCGGAACGCCGCAGACGTTGCACAACGCACCGCTCCTGGGGATGATGACACCCGTGCGTCTCCCGATCGTTTGCGTCTCGATGCTCCTGTCCCTCGTGCTGGTCTCGAGCTGCCGCGAGGGTCCCTTGTGTGTCCGCACGGTGCGCTCGACCTGCATCTGCGACGACCCGCGCATCCCGGACATCAGGAGCTGCGTCGCCTACCTCGACGTTTCGTCGTGCACCGATCCCGACGGCGGCCTCGACGTGTGCCAGATCCAGCCCTGTTGCCGCCTCGCCCGCGACGGCGGCGTGAGCGACGCGGGGACGGACGGGCCGGCCGACGGCGCCGTCACGACCGACTAGGACGCCCGTCACCACGAGGTCCCCCATGCAGGTGCTCATCCAAGGCGTAGGCGGCATCGGCGGCGTCATCGCCGCGCGCCTGCTCGCGGCCGGCGCCCGCCCCACCCTGGTCACCGGCAACCCCGCCATCGCCGCCGCCCTCCACCAGCGCGGCATCGGCCTCGATGAGCACGGCGAGACCCGCTGGATCCCCCTCGCCATCCCCGCCACCGCCGAGGTCCCGCCGGACGACGGCCCCTACGACGCCATCCTCCTCGTCACCCAGTCCACCACCATGGAGGCCGCGCTCCGCGCCTCCAAGGACCGCCTCGCCCCGCACGGCGTCGTCGTCTGCCTGCAGAACGGCCTCCCCGAGGCGCGCGCCGCCGCCCTCGTGGGCGCCGAGCGCGTCGTCGGCGGCGTGGTCAGCTGGGGCGCGAGCATGGTCGAGCCCGGCCGCTACCGTCAGACCTCGGCGGGCCGCCTGCAGCTCGGCCGGCCGAACGGTCCGCCCGACGCCGTGGTGGAGCGCCTGGCCGCCTTCCTCGCCCCGGTCGGCAAAGTCCGCACGACCGACAACCTGCCCGGCGTGCGCTGGTCCAAGCTGGCCCTCAACTCGGCCATCACCACCCTCGGCGCCGTGGGCGGCGAGCGGCTCGGCGAGATCGTGCGGCACCACTACGTCCGCCGCCTCGCGCTCGAGGTGTTCACCGAGCTCGTGACCGTGGCCCACCGGCTCGGCATCGACCTCGCCCACATCTCCGGCACCTTCTCGCTCGAGAGCGTCGCCCTGCCGCGCCACGCCGACGGCAGCCCCCTCGGCCTGCGCGACCTCTGGTGGCGCCACGCCGTGCTCCTCGCCGTGGGCATGAAGTACCGCCGCGTGCGCTCCTCCATGCTATACGCGCTCGAGCGCGGCCGCCCGCCCGAGGTCGACTACCTCAACGGCGAGATCGTGCGCCACGCCGAGGCGCTCGGCCTCCAGGCCCCGGTCAACCGCCGCCTCATGGAGCTCGTGCACTCCATCGCCGCGGGCGAGCGCAAATCGAGCATGGAACTCCTCCGGCAGGCCCACGCCGAGCTCATCCGCGCCTGATCGTTCAACTCATGCGGCCGCGATCGGCCTGGCGGCGGCGCTCGGAGGCCTCGATGCAGCCGGCCATCGCCGCCCGCGCCTCGGCGATGTGCGCCTCCATCGTCTCGATCGTCCAATGCGCCGTCGGGATCGGCGCGCCCACGGTCACATAGACCGGGCCGGGCCGGATGAGCACCGTCCCGTCGGGCACGATGTCGAGCGGGCCGGCCGCGCCGAGCGGGATCATCGGCAGCTTCGACTCGATCGCCAGGTGAAAGGCGCCCTTCTTGAACGGGTGCAGCTGCCCGTCGCGCGAGCGCGTCCCCTCGGGGAAGACGATCATCGACCAGCCGGCGGGCAGGTGCTCGACGGCGTCGCGGATGCTGGCGATGGCGCCGCGCGGATCCTTGCGGTCGATCAGCACCGCCCCGGCCGCGCGCAGCGCCCAGCCCCACAGCGGGATCTGCCCGAGCTCCTTCTTGATGACGAACTTCACCGTGCGCGGCACCACCGCCGGCACGTACACGGCGTCGATGAGGCTCACGTGGTTGATGATGAGGATCGCCGGCGTCGCCAGGTGCTCCTCGCCCACCACGTCCACCCGCACCCGCTCGATCCACAGCACCAGGCGCGCCCAGCGCTGCGCCAGCAGCCGCCAGGTGCGCTCGGGCCCGAGGGGCCAGACGAGGAGGAGCGCCAGGAGCCCCGTCAGCAGGTTCACCCCCCAGGCCACCACGAACCGCAGCCAAATGACGAGGAAGAGGATGACTTTCATGAGCCTGTGCCGCTCCGCCGGCGCCCTCATCGTAGCACGGCGGAGCGCGCCCGAGCCCGAGCCGGAACCCCACCGCTCGCGCCCGACGTCGGTGTTTCGGCCGGCCCCCGAGCGGGCCCGCCGTCACATCTGCAATTGGTGCGTGTGCGCCTCGGGCAGGGTGAGCGTCTCGTCCGTCCGGCCGCACAGCTCCCGCAGCGCGCCCTCGAGCGACGCCTGCGAGAAGGTGAAACCCACGTCGCGCAGCCGCCCCGGCAGGACCCGCGCCCCACCGAGGAGCAGGGTCTTGCCCATCTCGCCAAAGAGCAGGCGCACCGCCGCCGCCGGCAGCGGCAAGAACGCCGGCCGCCGGAGCACGGCGCCGAGCGTGTGCGCGAACTCGGCGCTCGTCACCGCCCCGGGCGCCACCACGTTCATCGGCCCCACGAGCCGCTCGTCGAAGATCGCGCGATGGAGCGCATAGAGCACGTCGTCCTGCGCCACCCAGCTCATCACCTGCCGGCCGCTCCCCACCGGGCCGCCGAGGCCGAGCTGGAACGCGGGCAGCATCCGCGCGAGCGCGCCGCCGCGCGGGGTCAAGACCACGCCGAGCCGCGCGTTCACCACCCGGATGCCGCGCCGCCGCGCCGGCTCGGTCGCCGCCTCCCACGCCTGGCACACCTCGGCGAGGAAATCGCTCCCCGGCGCGCCGCCCTCGGCCACGCCCTCGTCCCCGCGCAGGCCATAGATGCCCACCGCCGAGGCGCTCACCAGCACCGCGGGCGGCCGCGCGAGGCGGCCGAGCGTCTCGGCGAGGAGCCGCGTGCCCTCGACGCGGCTCTGCCGGATGCGCTCCTTGCGGCCCCGGGTCCAGCGGCCCGCCCCCACGTTCTCGCCGGCCAGGTGGATGACCGCGTCGAAGCCCTCGAGCCGGGCGCTGTCCACCGAGCCCGGCACCCCCGGCGACCCGGGGTCCCAGGAGATGTCGAGCGGCTCGTGCGCCGGCCCGCGCACGAGGCGGTGCACCTCGTGCCCCCCGGTGGCGAGGAAGGCGCAGAGCTGCGTGCCGAGGAGGCCCGTGGCTCCGGTGACGAGGATGCGGAGCGGCCCGGCGTCCTGGAACGCGCGGTGCCGCTCGAGGTCGCGCGCCGTCGTGCGGTGGCGGTGCGCGAACATGCGCGTCAGGCGCCGCCGCACCATCCCGCCCCCGGCCGCCGCGCCGAGCGCGCCGAACGGCAGCTCGTACTCCACGTGGTCCTCGAGGTCGCAGACCTCGGGCCCGAGCGGGATCACCCGGTGCGTGTGCACCCAGCGCGCGAACGGCCCGGCCTCCTGCTCGTCGCGAAAGAACTGCCCCTCCTCGAACCCGGTGTGCACCGCGGTCCAGCGCACGGACAGCGGCCCCATGTGCATGCGCAGCTCCACCCGCCCGCCGCTCCGGAGGTCGCCCTTGCGGCTCAGCACCTCGGCCTTCTCCCAGGGCGGCAGGAGGCGCTCGAGCGCGCCGGGGCGCCCGTGCCAGGCAAACACCTCCTCGGCGGGCGCGGCGATGCGGGAGCGAGCGATGAACGTTTCGGTGCGACTCATGGTCTCCTCCTCAAGGAGTGCGAACGGGATGAACGTCCTCGTGAGCGTGGGCGTGAGCGTGAGCGAAGGCCCCGTGCTGCTATCGTGTCCCCGGCAGAGGAAGCGGACGTCACTCGATGGCCTTCGCTCACGCTCACGTCCACGCTCGCGACGACGCCCACCGCACGACGTCGCACCCCTTCACGACGACGCGCGCGCTCATGACGGCGCTCGCGGCGCGTGGGCCTCGATGTAGCTCGCGGCGTCGAACTTGCGCGACGTCGAGGCGTAGGACATGTAGCGGACCTTGCCGAAGATGGGCCGCTCGGGCCCCCAGGCGCGGTCGTGCTTGCCGCCGATGGCCCAGGCGATGCCGGCGTAGCCGTTGGGATCGCGGCCGTCGAGCTCGTAGCGATCGTTCATACGCACGGCGAGGTCGAAGGCCTCCTCGGGCGAGGCGGTCCACTCGAGGAGCCGCTTGGCCCAATACATGCGCAGGTACCCGTGCATCCAGCCGGTCTCGACCATCTGCCGCTGCGCGGCGTTCCACAGCGGGTCGGGCGACTCGCCGGCCTCGAGCCGCTCCTCGGACAGGAGGGCCAGCCGCGGATCGCGCGCGTGCTCGGCGAGCGAACGCCGCGCCCACGCCTCGCAGCCGGCGAGCCGGTCATAGTTCGGGTTGTGCACGACGTAGTTCACCGCCAGCTCGCGCCGCACGATGAGCTCCTCGAGGAACGCCTCGCGATCCGCCGCGGGCGCCTCGGCGCCGCCCACGGCGAGCGCCACCTGCCGCGGGCCGAGCTGGCCGAAGTGGAGGTACGGCGAGAGCTGGCTCGTGCCCGGGAGCTCGGGGCGGTTGCGGCGGTGGTGGTAGCCATCCAGCCGCTCGCGGATGAAACGTTCGAGGAGCGCCTCGCCCTCGGCCGCCCCGCCGCGGAAGCCGGCCACGGGCGCGACCGAACGATCGAACCTCGTGCCCTCCGGGCCCCACCCGGCCAGGAGATCGCCCCGCGGGTCGAGGCCCGGGAGCGCGGGCGCCGGCGGCCAGCGGCGCCGCGCCACGGGCTCCTTGCCGGGCACAAGATAGGTGGGAAGCAGGCGATGGATGCGCGGCCGCAGCGTGCGCGCGGCGAACTGCTCGCGCGAGATGAGCGCCGTCGGCACCACCACGTCGGCGTCCACGGTGAAGAACGGCACCGCGAGCTGCGCCGCCACGTGCTCGCGCCAGGTCTCGGTCTCGCGCAGCGGGTTCTCGTCGCCCACCAGCAGGCACGGCCGCACCTCGGCGACCAACGGGAGGAGCCGGTGATCGGGGTAGCGCCGCAGGACGAACCCCACGCCGCGGCGGGCGAGGCGCTCGGCGAGGACGGGCAGGCCCTCGACCAGGAACTGGTAGTGACGCCAGTTGGCGCGCGGATAGAACGGCACGAGGCCGAGGAAGACCACGACCGGCCG
>DATAGU010000195.1:0-25023 GCA_036263495.1 Polyangia bacterium
CACGGTGCGGGGGCCGCGGAGCCGGGCAGCTTATCTCACCGGAAACAGCGTGCGCGGTACGCGTTCCTGGTGCCCGGTGCAGGAGTAGCGGAACTTCTCGGGCGGAAGAGCGAAGCAAGGTCCGAGCACATCGTGCTCGATGGAATAACAGAGCCGTCGCCGCGCGGCGTCCCGGACCCCATCCGGCGTCTGGTAGCAGCTCCCCACCCCCTCGGGTTCCGTCGCGCAGCGGGAGGGTTCGCTCAAAAGACACACCGTGCAGCGTGTGACCAGGCACTCGTCATACAACAGCCCCATCACGCAGGCGCGCAGCGCCACCAGGCCGAGGAGGCTCAGCACGACCCAGAGAATCCGCAGCAGCACCGGATCCAGCCGCCACCTCTTGCGCAGTTCGGATTCGCTCAAGGCTGCCTCATGAGTGCGATCCGCATCCGCGTCCGTTGACCCAGATTCTGCAACTCGAGCAGCCGCTTCTCGAATCGCTCTCGCAGCTGGGCCATCTCCGTCTCTGTCCCGACGCTTCCCACCACGAGTTCGATCGCTCGCAGATCCTCCTCACTCATCCAGCCATTGAATAGCGTCTCGATCATGCGGATCTTCTCTTGGATCGACTGTCGCTCCAGCGCTTCTCGATGGACGTTCACCCAGGCCCGGATGTCATCGTCAGCGCGAAGAATCCCGCCGAGCACGCTCGGGCCTTCCGATCTCACGAGGCGATCTCGCGCCCGCGTGTAATCGTCGGCCACCCGATACGGGTGCCCCGTCGATGGATCTACCTGGAACGTTGGCGTGCGGCCGCTCCAGCGATCTTGCTCGGGATGAAGTGGGCGCGGGACCAGACGTTGCGCAGCAAAGAGGACTCCGGGCCTGGGCTCGGGATAGCGCTCCCGCTGCGTCAGCGCGTCCTCGATCTCCTGCTTGGAGAGACGCACCGCCTCGAGGGCCAACTCGCGGTTGCGGGCGTTGCGCGGATCCCCGAGCAGATTGTCGCCGTAGACCATCCAGGGGGCGTCTCCGCGCTCGTTCCTCACCACCACGCCATGCTCGTTGTCCAGATCGTGTAGGAGCTTCGACTCGATGTTGTCGGCAACGTTGCCCTTGAGCGCTGAGCGTGGCACGCGCAGGTGGCCACCGGCAAAGGCGTCGGTGAGGAAATGATCGGCCGTCGCATTGAGCCCCCAGGCCAGGTTGGCGTTGCCCTTCCGCGCCGCCGCGATCGCCTGCGCATGGAGGCTGCGCCATGTGTCGGTGTTGCTACGTCCCGTCTCGGTGCTGGAGAAGTGCTGCTCGTTGTCCTGGGCAAGGGCCAGGTATCGACCACCCGTTGCAGCCTGCAGTTGCTCCGTCGTCGCGCCGGCGCGGATGAGCGGCACGAGCGTGTAGATCTCGCGCAGCGGCGCGAGGGTCATGGCATGAAAATCCTCGTAGAAGTCCCCCGACAGCGCGACCACCTCGCCATAGGTCAGACCCTCGGTGATGGCACGCTTCTGCTCCGGGGTCCCCGCCGCATAGAGCTGCCACGGCTCGGGCCAGTGGGCGGGAGATCTGCGGCGCTGGGGAAGGTCCCGATCATGGCATTCGAGCCTGATGAGCCCCGTCTCTGGCCCCTTGGCCTGATCGCCTAGCGTCACGTGCTCGGGACTGTCATAGCGTTGCACGGACGACACGCGGCTCGCCTGCTCTGGGTGTGGCAGCAGATCCACGGTCGATGTCCCCTGCACCACGCGGTCTGCTACCGCATCTGCGTTTTGCTCGTAGGCATCTCCCGTGTGACCGATGCCCTCGGGCAGGGCGACCCCTGCTCGCTGCTGAATCACATGGGCCGCCTCGTGGGCTGCCGTGTGCAGGCTCGGCGGTCCCGCGAAGGCTACGTGCTCGCCCGCGGTGAACGCCTCTGCCCCCATCGCCCGCGCTGACTCGGTTGCCACTTCGCCGGTGTGCGACTTGATCTGGCTCAGGTCATGCGCTCCGAACGAGCGCTGGAGGGTATCGAGATGCGGCAAGGGACCGCTGGCACCGTGGATCCCGCGCGCGGCCACCTCGTGGACCCGCTCAGGGGCGCTCTCTCCCAGCGAGACGCTCGGTCTGGGCATCGGTGCGTGCTTCTTTTGGAGCGACCCGAGGAGGCGGCCTACACCAGGGATCTCGCTGCTGCCGCGGGGGGATCCTCCCTGATGGTCACGCGATACTCGCTTGGGAAGCGGCCCGAGGAGGCGGCCCACGCCGGAGATCTCGTCATTGCCGCCGAGCCCCCATCCCTGACCGATGCTCGATGTATCCGGGGGTACGGGCGTTGGGAAGCCTCCTTGTGATGCAGGGGGCAGGGTTCCATCTCCCTCGGCCCTCCCTACGCTGCTCAATGATTGGCCATGCCCGAGGAGCGCCGCGTCGCTCGGCGCCTTGGATGGTCCTCCAGATGTCCTGCGCACCACGATGCCCTGAGGGATCGGTTCGTCATGTCCTTGCCTGTAGGGCGAAGGCTGTGGCTCCGAGGTGCTTGGAATCTGGATCTGCTCCTCGTCACGGCCCCCTTGCCCCATAGGCTCCCTCCGAGACCGCGGATGTCCCACGGTCTCCTCTACCGAAGCTAGAGGGACCCCCTCAGGGAGTCAACGAGGCCTCATGGAGAGAAGGATGTGTATGAAGGGGGACGGGAGCGCAGCGCACAACGAACCGGTCGGCGCGTGGCGTCGGGGCTTAGAGGGGCTTAGAGGGTCTTGGGGAGGTTGGACGAGCTCTTGGGCGGGGCTTGCGGCGGCGTCTGGGGCGGCTCCTGCTTCCCCTCGTCGTCCTTGCGGCTGACCACGCGCGACTGCAGCGCCGGCACGTACTCGTCGACGTCGGGGCCCCACAGCCAGGCGCCCACCTTCCAGAGGAGCCCGTGACGCTCCACGAGCACGGTCCACAGGCGGTTGCGCATGCCGACGAGCTCGTCCAGCCCCGGGGCGGTCTTGCGCGCTTGCACGGCGTTCTCGGGCTGGACCAGGGTCTGGAGGCGGGAGCCGAGGAAGCCGGCCCGCTCGGCCTCCGCGGGCGTGACCGAGGTCTTGCCTTCCACCTTGGGCCTCATGCGGATGAACAAGTCGCCGAGGCGCACAAGGTCGTTGGCCGTGTCGAGCTTGCCGCGACCCTTCTGGATGGCGCGCACCTCGTCGCGCGGCATGATGCCGTCATCGACGAGGATGACGGCGGAGTTGAGGAGCTTGCGGCGCAGCGGGTGGCCCTCGGCGAGGAGGGTGGCGATCTCGCCCTGGGAGCGATACTCCACGTCGGCCTGGAGGGCCGCGAAGAGGACGCCGTGGGCGAGCTCGGGCAGCTCCATGAGCTGGACGAAGGAGACGCGGGGCAGCTCTTCTTCGATGCGCGCGCGGAAGGGCAGGACGTTGTTCACCCCGCGCTGGATGTTGTAGCGGGCGAGGCTGGCGTCGGCGCGGAAGGGGAGGATGCGCTCGGGGGCGAGCGTCTGGGCGATGGGGGCGAACTTGTCGTAGGCGATCCTGGCGGCGAAGTCCTCGGAGGCGGGCGAAACGACGATCTCGGTCGTGCTCCCCGGTCCTGCCGTCCCCGCTGGGGGTACGGCAAGAGGGGCAGGCGAGCTGGGGGATGCGATGTTGTCCATGGAGGCTCCTTTCAGTGAGCCCCCGTTCGTGGGACTCACATGGATATGAGACACCGCACGCCCCAGGGTTCTTGGGGGCTTTGGCCCATTTTTTTGAAATTTTCTTCCCTTCCTGGCCGGGGCCCGGCAGGGGGGTCGGCCGGGGCGGTGCGGACACGGGAGGGAGTGGGTAGGAGTAGGAGAAGGGTAGGCAGACGTGCCTGATGCTCCGGGCGAGCCCTGGAAGGGGGGCGCTTGATGTTCCTTCATTCGAGCCATCGAAGGGGGTAGGCCTTGCCGCGGAGCTCCGGGAGCTCCGGCGGAAGGGTGTGAGCCTTCGGATCGGAGCTCCGGGAGCTCCGGCGGAAGAGTGTGAGCCTTCCAGAGCTCAATCGACCAGACGCGGAAGATCCGCGCATAGGCTGACGGCTGACATTGTCACGGACCCGCCGCGCGGGCAGGGCCGGCGCGGAGGCTCTGCCGTGGTATCTTCATTTCCGTGGGCCGCCGGATCACCACACGCAAGACGACGCTCGATCGACTCGACGATACGTTCGATATCGAGTTCTGGTCATCGATGTCGCCCGATGAGCGATTCGCGGAGACGTGGCGTTTGAGCGAAGAGGTATGGCGCCTGTCGGGAAAGGAGCCTGATGAATCAGGACTTCCTCGATCTGTTGCGCGCCTTGTGCGCCGCTGACGCGCGCTTCCTCGTCGTGGGGGCCTATGCGGTGTCCTATCACAGCGAGCCCCGCACCACCGGCGCTCTCGACATCTGGGTGGAGCCGACACCGGAGAATGCTGGCCGCGTGTATCAGGCCCTGGCGGCGTTCGGTGCACCGCTCGACGAGTTGGCGGTCGCCGATCTGGCGACGCCCAACATCGTGTTCCAGATGGGCGTGGCGCCTCGCCGCATCGATATCCTGACGTCATCACGGGGGTTCTGTTCGACGAGGCCTGGCCGGAGCATGCCGTCGCCACGTACGGTGACATCTCTTTCCCGCTGCTGTGCCGTGAAGCGCTCCTCAAGAACAAGCGCGCCACCGGGCGCCCCAAGGATCTCCTCGACGTCGATACCCTCGAGCGCTACGCGCGTCGGCGATGATCGGCGTCGTAGGCCGGGAGGGGCTCGCCTTCGCGCGGGCCGGGAAGACGCGCACGGGCTGACGCAGTCGCGCATGTGGTGACGCGGGCCGCTCGGCGGTTGGTCTGCTGCAAGTAGGCGTTCGGTAGGGGACTTGCAGCCTGCCGGGGCTGCGTCATCCGGTGCGCTGAGCGTCCTGGAGGAAGCAGGGGCAGGGGACGTCAAGGCCGCGCACGCAGCGGATGAAGGCATGCGGGGGGCAGGTGGCCTGAGCCTTGCTGTACTCGGGGGCGCTCGGCTGCTGATGGGAGCCGGCGCTTCATGGGGAGGATCCGATGCGCAACTGGGGTGCCTGGTCTTTGTCCTCGCGAAAACTTCTGTATGTCGCTGCCGGGGTGGCGGCGGGGGTGTTGTTCGGGAGCGGGTTCTATTGGGCGCGCGCGGCCGGGGGCGTGCCGACGCGGGCTGCGTTGTCATTCGTGGGGACGCTGACCCAGGGGGGAGGCGCGGCGGGGCCGACGGCGCTCACGTTCGACTTCAAGAAGGCGGGGTCGGTCCTGTGCTCGCCGGTGGTGACGGTGACGCCGGGGACGGGTGGGGTGTTCCAGGCGGAGATCCCGATCGGCGGGTGTCCTGCGGATTTGTTCGATGGGCGGGACGTGGTGGTGGACGTGCGGGCGGGGGGGACGGTGATCGCGGCGGACCAGGCGATCAATCCGGTGCCGTATGCGAAGTATGCCGACCGCGCGGGGCAGATGGACGATCCGGATTGTCCGCTCGGATATACGAAGGACCCGGCGCTGCCGAATCCGAGCAACCCGATGAGCGTGCTGTGCCGCCGGGGGCCGGACGAGGTGGTGAAGGTGGGGACGGGGAATTCGGCGTTCTGGATCGACCGGTATGAGGCGACGGTGAACACGCTCCAGGATGGGACGGGGAGCAGGAATGCGGTGAATGTGATTCCGCAAAATGGGCAGTGGACATTGACGGGGGCTGGGGCTCCGCCGGGATATGCGCTGAGCGTGGCGAATGAGACGCCGTCAACCAACATCACCTGGTTCCAGGCGAGCGCATTCTGCGCCTTCAGCGGTAAACGGTTGCCTACGGGGGAGGAATGGTTGCGAGCGGCGGCAGGAACGCCGGATCCAACAGCACCAAGCGTGAGTGATGGTCCGTGCCTGACCGGCAACACCGCTGTGCGGTTGACAGGGTTGGGAACACAGTGCGCGAGCCATTGGGGGGCGCAGGACATGATCGGGAACGCATACGAATGGACCGGGGAGTGGTTCGGTAGCGGTGGAACAACGAACGGTGGTTGGCCAGTCGGGTATCAGGGAGATGGAACTTACAACGTGAATTCTTTAGTTTATGGCCTGTCCGGTGGGGGGCAGGTGACCGGCCCAGCCGCGGCACTCCGTGGGGGAAGCGGGGGTGGTGGAACCGCGTCAGGGATCTTCACGATCAATCTAGGTGCAGCGCCGGCCTACATATCACCTGGGGTCGGATTTCGCTGCGTGATTCCGCGTTGATAGCGGTGGAGGGGTCCTCCAAGGAGTGAGCCATGCCGCAATCAGCTCCAACACCGGCCCAGCGGGTGATCGACGGCCGCTATCGTCTCTTGCGCCCCCTCGGGGAAGGCGGGATGGCGCGAGTCTACGAGGCGGAGCACGCTTTTACGAGGCGTCGTGTGGCCATCAAGCTCCTGCAGCCCGAGCTGGCCATGCATCAGGAGTCCGCACTGCGCTTCCTCGACGAGGCGCGGAGTGCGACACGGATTCGTCACTCGCACTGCGTCGACATCCTCGACATGGGGCAGGAGCCCGATGGGACGCTCTATCTCGTGCAGGAACTGCTGCAGGGGATGGATCTACGACAGCACCTGCGTCAGGTGAAACAGCTCCCGCCCCCCGCGGCGCTGGCCATCGCCATCCCGATCCTGGACGCACTCTCAGCAGTGCACGCCGCGGGCATCGTGCATCGCGACGTCAAGCCGGCCAACATCTTCCTCGCCCGGGGAACGGGCGACACGCTGTGCCCCAAGCTCATCGACTTCGGCGTGGCCAAGGTGCTCGCCCCCGAGGAGCGCGCGCTCGACGAGACACGCACCGGGATCCTCACCGGGACCATGAGCCACATGGCGCCCGAGCAGCTGCGAGGGGAGAAGCAGCTCGATGGGCGCACGGATGTATGGGCGATGGGGCTCGTGCTCTACGAGATGCTGGCGGGCCGCGGGCCGTTCTCGGCACCGAACTCGAGCCTGCTCCTGCTCAAGGTGCTGAGCGAGCCGGCGCCGCGCATCGAGACCTGGGTGTCGGCGCTGCCGTCCGGTCTGGCCGATGCCATCCATCGGGCGCTGGAGGCGGACCGCAACCGACGCTTTGCCTCGGCCCAGGAGTTTCGCGCGGCGTTGCTCGCGTGCGTCGATGGTGCGCTCGCGCCGCTCGTCTGGCCTGCCCAGGCGCTCACGTTCGATGGCGAGGACACGACGTATGAGCCCGTGATCCAGGTCCAGCCCGAGGAGCAGGAGGCCCTCCGCGAGCTGCCGACGCAGATCGGCCTGGTGTCGCGACATGAGGATGAGACCGCGAGCACGGGAGAGAGCGTCCGCCCCGTGCCGACGAACCGCCGGCTGCTCGTAGCGGCGCTGGGCATGCTGCTCGCGGGGATTGGCGCGGGGGTGTGGTGGTGGTTCTCGCGTGGGGCTCCGAGGCCAAGCCCGACGACGGTGGAGAGGATCACGGCGGTGCCGCTACACACCGAGGAAGCGGTGAAGCCGCCGCTGACCAGGTCGTTGCCGGAGCCGCCGCCGGTCGCCGAGCCTCCATCGGCACCACCAACGCCGCGGCCAGTACCGAAACGGCGGCCGAGCCCAGGGCGCCAGGGCACGAACAACGCACCGATCCTGGATTGAACGGTTGTCTGTTCATCATTGAAGGATGGCCAGGGGGCCAAGGAGACGTGATGACCGCTCGTCGTTGCATGGCAGGGGTGAGCCTGCTCTGGGTCTTGCTCCAAGGGGTTGCCACGGCGGCACCGGCCGAGAGTCGGTCGGGCTGTGTCGAAGCCTTCACGAAGATCCAGCGCGGCGTGCGCCTGCGACTCGGGCATCAGGACGAGGCGGCGCTCTCGGAGTTCCAGCAAGCGCAGGAGCTCTGTCCAGGCCCGCGCGCACTCGCACAGATGGCGTTGGCAGAGCAGGCGCTCGGGCGCTGGCTGCAGGCGGAGCAGCACCTCGGGGAGGCGCTGGCGCAAACAGACAATCGGTGGATCCGGCAACGGCGAGCGCAACTCGAGGCAGCGCTCGGCACCATCCGCCAGCATGTGGGGAGCCTGCAGGTGGAGATGGAGCCGGCGGATCGCGTAGGGGCGGAACTACAGGTCAACGGCGCGACGGTGGGTGCGTTGCCGCTCGGGGAGCCGGTGCGGGTGGTGGCGGGCACGATTACGGTGACGGTGAGGGCGCCGGGCTGCGTGCCGGTGACGCGGCAGGTGGTGGTGCCTCCGGGTGGACTGGCGCGTGAGACGGTGTCGCTGGTGCTGCAGGAGGTGCCTCCTCCGAAGCCGGCGCCACCGCCCGCGGTGGTGACGTTGCCGGCGTCTCCGGCGCCCTCCGTGCCGCAAGTGGATGTGTCGAAGCCGCAGCCGGCGCCTGTAGTGAGGAGCCGCAGGGCGATGCTCCTGCAGCGGCTCGGGATTGCCGCGGTCTCGGTGGGGGCCGTGGTGCTCGGCGGCGGCGTCGCGGCGCATGCGGTGAGAGAGCAGAACGCGCGGGCCTGGAACCGGGACGACGCGTGCGTCTATGCGCCGGCGGGGCCGTTGCCGGCGCAGTGCCAGGCGCGGCTGAATGCTGTGACGGTGGGGCAGCGGCTGGCGATCGTGGGCTACGCGGTGGGCGGGGCGTTGGCAGGGGCGGGCGTGGTCCTGCTCGCGCTGCCCGCGTCGAGGGGGCGGGAGAAGAAGGCGCAGACCTGGCTCACGGTGCAGCCGGGGCCGGGCGTGGGCTGGGCAGGGCAATTCTAGGCGGACGCAAGGAGGGGAGCGATGCGGATCGGGATCCATCTGATGCTGGCCCTCTGGGTCGGCGGGGCCCTGGCGGGATGCACGATGATCGAGCGCAGGGAGCCACGGGACGGCATGGGGGCCGGCGATTCCGGGCCGGATTCGTCGCTCGATCTCACGGCCGACCTGATCCGGGGCGATAGTATCGGCGGCGGGAGCGATGGGGCCTCCGATCTCGTCATGCTCTCTGACCTCGTGCCCCCGGATCGAGGGCTGGATTTCGGGCCGCCCCAGGGGGACATGGCCGGCAGCGATCTGGGCTCACCCGGCGGCTTGGTGCTGCGGGGGAGCTTCACGGGTGGGGCGGTGTTCGGGGCGCAGGGGGTGTATGAACTCCAGGGGCAGTTTGCCTGGTATGGCCGCGTGGCGGGCAGTGGCGGAGGCTATTCTTTGTCGGGCTGGCTGCGCTGAGCCTCCTCGCCGCCGGCCGATGCCTGGAGCCGGCCCAGGTCCGGGGCCCCGATCACCTCGCTGAGGACAGCGACCATCTCCTGGGCTCGCTTGAGGACGCGCTGGTGATTGCGCTGGGTCACCCGGTGCCCCTGGCCGAGGAACTGGAAGGCGGCATCTCGGCTGCCCAGGCTGCGGATGGCTGTGAGCAGGACCAGGCCACGGAAGGCATCGGCCAGGGACAGAGTGAAGCGTGGATCATTCTTGCGGCGCTCGCGCTCACGGACGAATTCCCGGGCTGCCTGCTCCATCAGATGGGCCAGGGAAGAATGCTCATAACCCGGGGCCTCAGCTTCAATCTGCAGGGCGCTCTCGATGTGCTCCTCATCGATGATGAGGGGCGCTGAGGGGCTTGTGGGCCGGGTCAGGGCGTAGGCGCGGCGCATGATGTTGTCGAGCTGGCGGAGGTTGCCGGGCCAGGACGCCTGGCGTAGGCGCCGGGCCGCGGCCGGGGTGAGATCGATAGGGCCGCTCCTCCGGCGCCGGTGATGACGCTCGAGCATGTACTTGGCCCACAGGGTGATCTCATCCGCACGCTCGTCGAGAGACGGGAGACGCACGGGGAGGACGTTGATCCGATAGTAGAGATCCTCGCGGAAGCGGCCGGCCCGCACCGCGGCGAGTAGATCGAGGTTGGTGCCCACGATGATGCGCACATCGGCCGGACGCATGGGGCCGCTCTCGCCGAGCGAACGATAGGTGTGTTCGTCGAGGAACTGGAGCAGGGCCGCCTGCGCGCGCAGGGACAGCTTATCGATCTCGTCGATGAACAAGGTGCCGCCCTCGGCGCGGGCCACACTGCCGGGATTGTCTCGGATGGCTCCGGTGAAGGCGCCTCGCTTCCAGCCGAACAGCTCGCCGAGCTGGAGCTCCTCAGGCACGCTGAGGAGGTGCAGGCTCTCGAACGGCTCTTGCCGGCGGGGCGATTGCTCGTGGCACCAGCGCGCCAGGCGTGACTTGCCCACGCCGGTGGGGCCGGAGAGGAGCAGGGTCTCGTCTTGGTCAGCGAAGCCGCGTAAACGATCGATGACCGGTTCCATCGAGGGGCCGACAACGGGCAGTGATGTTTCCATGCGCCGTTGTAGCGATCCGGGAAACCGCCTCCTTGAAGGGTCGGCCGCTGCTCAAATCAAGGGAGGGCCTGCTCCTCTCCTCTATCAGGCCCTCGCTCGTCGCCGAGCCGGCATGGATGTGCTAGCTTTACGACGGTCTTGACCCCTCCGCACAACCCCCATAGCCGCATCGACGCTTACTTCGCCTGGCTCTGGCGCCGCTACCGATGGGTGCTCGGCATGGCCCTCGTCCTGGGCGGGATCTCGGGCTGGGCCGCCGCTCACCTCAAGCTGCGCACCGACTTCGCCGAGCTCCTGCCCTCGCGGGACCCGGCGGTCGCGGAGCTGCGCCGCATCAATAGCCAGGTGGGGGGGCTGGAGGTGCTCAACCTCTTCATCGAGAGCCCCGACCGCGAGGCCAATCTGCGCGTGTCGCAGGCGCTCGTGGCCGAGCTCCGTCGGCTGCCGCCGCGCCTCGTGCGGACCGTGGCCTTCGACGTGCGCGATGAACGCACTTTCTTCAAGGACAATGGTTGGCTCTTCATCGATCTCGACACGCTCAAGGGGCTGCGCGACGCGCTCCGCGGGCGCATCGAGAGCCGGAAGAACCCCCTCTTCGTCGACCTCGACGACAGCGGCGAGAAGCCCGAGGCGGTGATCGAGCGGATCAAGGCGCGCGCCCGGGAGCTCGACAAGTACCCGACCGGCTACTTCGAGGGCGAGGAGGGCCGGGCGATGGTGATCGTGGTGCGGCCCCCGGGAGGGGTGTTCGGTGAGCACGTGGGCGAGGAGCTGGCCCGCAGGGTCCACGAGATCATCGCGACGCTCGCCCCGCAGCGCTTCCACCCGCAGATGAAGGTGAGCCTGACCGGGCCGGTGATGGCGGCGCTCGAGGAGCGCGAGGCGCTCGAGAACGACCTGGTGATGGCCACGGTGGTATGCCTGGTCCTGGTGATCGCCTCGGTCGTGATCTTCTACGGCCGGCTCCGCGCGGTGCTGCTCGTGGGCATCCCGGCGCTGGTGGGGGTGGCGGTGGCCTTCGGCTGCGCCGAGGTGCTGTTCGGGTACCTCAACTCGTCGACGGCCTTCATGGGCTCGATCGTGGTCGGGAACGGGATCAACTTCGCCATCATCCAGCTGGCCCGGTACGAGGAGGAGCGGCGCGCCGGGGCGAGCCCGCGCGAGGCGTCGAGCGTCGCGCTCAGGACGACGCTGCGGCCCACGGTGATGGCGGCGCTCGGGGCGTCGGTGGCCTATGCCTCGCTGTGTGTGACGCGCTTCCGGGGGTTCTCGCAGTTCGGTGTGATCGGCGGGATCGGGATGGTGGCGGCCTGGGGGGCGACGGTGACGCTGCTGCCGCCTCTGTGCCGCGCCTTCGACAGCGACCGGCACACGCAGCGCCGGCTGCCGGGCCGCGGCGGAGGGCAGATCACGGCGCTCGTGGGCCGCGTGGCGACGCGCTGGCCGGGGCAGATCCTGGTGGGCTCGCTCGTGCTGACGGCGCTCGCGATCGTGCCGTTCTTTTCCTATGTCAAGGATCCCTTCGAGTACGACTTCGCGAACCTGCGCAACCGCCGCGCGGCCGAAGGGGGATCGGCGACGATCCGGCCGCGGGTGGAGAAGATCTTCGGGCGCGCGCTCATCCCGGCGGTGATCGTCGCCGAGCGGCGCGAGCAGACGGAGGAGATCCGGCGCGCGATCCTCGAGCGCGACCGGCCGCGGCCGGGGGAGGCGCGGGGGATCATCGGCGAGGTCCACACGATCGAGGACTTCTTGCCGGGGTCGCTGGCGGTGCAGCGGGAGAAGCTCGCGGTGCTCGCCGAGCTGCGCAAGCTCATCGACGATCCGGCGCTCCGCCTGCTCGACGACGCGGACCGGCGCAAGCTGCTCGAGCTGCGGCCCTCCGAGACGTTGCGGCCGCTCACCGAGAAGGATCTGCCCGAGAGCGTGCGCGCGACCTTCACGGAGCTCGACGGCACGGTGGGGCGCATCGTGCTCGTCTACCACCGACTCGAGTTCTCGGGCTGGGACGGGCGCAACCTCATGCGCATCGCCGACATCATCGGCGCCATTCCGCTCCATGACGGGACGCTGGTGCGCACGTCGGGCCACGCGGTGGTGTTCGCGGCGATGATCCGTTCGATCACGCACGACGCGCCGATCGCGACGGTGGTCTCGCTGTGCGGCGTGCTGCTCCTCGTGGTGGGGCTGACGCGCGTCCGGGGCGGGGCGTCGCTGGTGATGGCGGTCCTGTGCGCGGGCGTGGCCTGGATGCTGGGGGCCGCGGCGTGGGCGGGGGTGCGCACGAACTTCCTCAACTTCATCGCCTTGCCTATCACCTTCGGCATCGGCGTCGACTACGGGATCAACATCTACATGCGCTACTGCATGGAGGGGCCGGGGCACGTGGAGCGGGCGGTGCAGGCCACGGGGGGCGCGGTGGCGCTGTGCTCGCTGACGACGATCATCGGCTACGGCGTGCTATTGGTGGCCGACAATCAAGGGCTGCGCTCTTTTGGCGAGATGGCCATCCTGGGTGAGATTGCCTGCCTGGCCGCGGCGGTGATGGTGATGCCGGCATTTCTCGTGTGGCGGGAGAAGCGTCGGCGTCCCCATCGTTTCTAACGTTGGCCCCCAAAGAGTTGGCAAGTAGGCGGATCCACTGGGATCGATGCGCCGTCTCAGGGGGGCGGCGCACGGCCGGCGGGTGGGGTTTCTCCGCTTTGCACGGCTGAATGATGTGGTATGGTATGTAACCATACAGTCTTGGCGGACGAAATATAGGAAATGTACTGAGCAAACGCTGCGCTGGAGTTGGAACGGAATGAGCCGAAGCCAACATCACGCAGGGGGGCTGGAGGCAGCCTGCGGCCCGTGGCCGCGGCGCCAATCTCTTCCTGGTCGGTCACGTCGTGTGACGCCGCCAGGCGCACCGGGTCGCGCGGCATGGTGCCGCGCCGTGTAGACACAGCTCTCTTGGGCAGCGTGACGATGGAACTGAGCCAGGTTGCAGGTCGCTCACAGAGCACTCCGCGAGGTCGGGTGCTGGTGGTCGAGGACGACGAGGCCAATCGCTGGCTCCTCTCAGCCCTGCTCAAAGAGGAGGGCTACGAGGTCGAGACCGCGGCCGACGTGCCCGAGGCCCTCGTGCAGATCCAGAGGCCGTCGAGCTATGAGGCGGTGCTGCTCGATGTGCAGCTCGCGGAGCGGAGTGGGCTCGAGTTGATTCCGCCCATCCGGGAGCACTGCGCCCAGACCAAGATCATGCTCCTCTCCGGGCGGTTCGATCTGGAGGCGCTGCGTCCACGGGTGGATGCGGTGTTTCCCAAGGGCGGGAGCTTCTCCGAGTTCCTCGGGACGCTCGCCAAGATGGTCTCGCGCTAGACCGCGCGCGGGGCGCCGGGAAGGGGAAGGGGAGGGGGAGGGGATGAGGGGGACGGGAGTGTCCCCCTCGGGCTACTGGGCTGCTAGCCCTGCATCATGGCGGCGAGGTAGGGGGCGGCCTCTTTGAAGGCGCGGGCGAACGACGGGCGCTCCATGAGCCGCTGGTAGTAGGCGTTCAGGTTCTTGTGCTTGTCGAAGGGGCGGACCATGTGGGCGTAGGCGAGCGCCGGGCAGGCGGAGCAGTCGCCGATGGTGAACTGGTCGCCGACGGCCCAGGTGCGGCCGGCGAGCTCGCGGTCGAGCTGGGCGTAGGCCTTGTCGAGCGTGTCCGCGGCGGCGGCCACGCGCTCGGGCTCGCGCTTCTCGGGGGGCTTGCGCGAGTCGAAGAACAGGGTGACGAACTGGTTGTTGACGTAGAGGTCGAAGACGCGGTCGTAGTGGCGCGCCAGGCGGCCGAGGTCGGCGTTCTCGGGGATGAGGCGGATGCCCGGGAACTTGCTGTCGAGGTAGTCGACGATGGTGGTGGACTCGGTGAGGATCTCGCCGTTGTCGAGCTCGAGGATCGGGATGCGGCCGAGCGGGTAGAGGCGCTCGTAGGCGGCGCGCTCAGCGGGGTCGAAGATGTTGTGGATGACCGGCTGGAAGGAGATGTTCTTCTCGTAGAGCGCGGTCAGGACCTTCTGCGAGTAGGAAGAGATGGGGTGGAAATGGAGTTTCATAGCTCGCTCCTTTAGGACTGGTTGGCTGCCGATCGGGGGCGCAAGGTACCACTTTTTTGGGGCGGTGGGCCTATCTAGACCCTAGATCGAGCTACGGCGGGCTACGGCGCAGGGTGAGGATGGCGATCTCGGCGCTGGCACCGACGCGGAGGGGCAGGCCGGTGGTGCCCGCGCCACGGCAGACGTAGAGGTGGGAGCTGTCCTGGCGGTAGAGGCCGGCGGTGTAGCGGTAGGCGAGGCGGGCGGCGTTGAAGACGCGCGGCCACAGGGGCAAGGCGACCTGGCCGCCGTGGGTGTGGCCGGACAGGACCAGGGTGGCGCCGAGGGCGGCGGCGGCGGGGAAGAGGACGGGATCGTGGGCCAAGAGGATGGACGGGAGTTCGGGGGGGCGATCCGCGAGGGCCTGCGCCACGTCGTGACGCCGCTGCCAGGTGTCGTCGACGCCGGCGAGGTAGAGGCGGCGCTCGCCCTGGCCGATGACGCGGCCGCGGTTGCGCAGGACGTCGAGGCCCTCGGCGGTGAGCGCGCGGACGAAGGCCTCGGCGTCGGTGAAGTAATCGTGGTTGCCGAGGCACAGGCCGACGCCGTCGCGCCCGCGCAGCCGCCCGAGCTCGCGCGCCGCGGCGTGCACGTAGGCGTCGCCCGAGGTGATGAGGTCGCCGGTCACGGCGACGAGGTCCACGTCGAGGGCGTTGACCCGATCGACCCAGGCGCGCAGCCGCTCGGGTGGGGTGTGGGCGCCGACGTGCAGATCGGTGAGCTGGGCGATGCGGTAGCCGTCGAGGGCCGGCGCGAGATCGGGGATGGGGATGTCGATGCGCGAGAAGCGCGGGCGCATGCGCCACCAGGTGACGCCGAGGAGCCCGAGCAGGGTGCCGATGGCGAGCGCGGTGGCCACGGCCCAGGTGCCCGGGAGCTTGAAGGCCCAGGCGAGCAGGGCGAACGGCAGATAGTAGATGCCCGCGCACAGCGACGCGGCCCAGAAGGCGTAGAAGGCGAAGACCAGGGGCCGGAGCCAGCCGCTCTCGGCCTGATCGCCCATGCCGCGCTGCACGCGCAAGAAGAAGGGGACGAAGGCGAGGGCGCAGAGCCCAAAGGCGATGGGGCGCGGCTCGGGTACCCAGGGACGCAGGAGGGCCGCGAGCAGGAACGCCATGGGCAGCTCGCCGGCGAGGGCGACTGACAGGATGAAGAGGCGGAAACGGATGCGGAAACGACGGGCCACGGGCCCAGTGTACCTGTCCCGCGGACGCTGGCACGCCCCGGCTCGCACGCAAGCCGTTTTTCCGAAACTTGCGCTCGGTGTCCGCTGTAGGATTCCAACCATGTTGAAGGACTGGCGTTTTGTATTGCTCGGGGCGCTCGCGGTAGCGGCCTGCCGCACTCGGCCGCTCAGGGAGCCGCCGCCCGCGCCCGAGGGGGCTTGTACTGAGGAGCGCCTGGCGGCGGGGTGCCGCGTGGGGCGTTGCACCTTGGCGGCGGCGCGCCGCACGCTCGCGCCCGGGCAGGTCGTGCAGCTGGCCGAGCGGGAGTTGCCCGCGGCGCTGGTGGGGGACGCGATCGCGCCTTTCTTGTGCGAGGTGGTGTTGCCACCGGGCGCCGCGCCGAGCGCCGAGCTGTCGCTGCGCGTGCGGCTCGATGGAGAGATCGACGCCGCGACGACGCTGTTCGAGGAGCGGCCCGGGGCGACGGACGGAGCTGGCGGATCCGACGGAGGCGTCGGGGGAGACGGAGGCGTTGGGGGCGCTGTGCCGGGGGGGCCGGCGCGTCTTGTGCCCTCGCGGGTGTTTCCCGGGGCGGTGCATGGCCTCATCACGGGCTCGGGGCGCTACGGCGTGACGTTGCTCCCGCCGCCCCGGCGCATCGACGAGCTCGGGACCGACCCGCTGTCCTCGGCCAGCCCGGCCGCGCTCCTGCGCAACCTGTCGAGCCAGCCGGTGGGCGCGGCCTTCTACGATGGGCAGCGGCTCTACGTGGGCAACGGCCCGCGGCTCCTCGTGTACGACGGCCTGCCGGCCTCGCCGACGGTGCGGCCGAGCCTGGTGCTGGGGCAGCCGGATCTCGACACGGTCGGCTCCCGGGGGACGAGCGCGGGCGCGAGCGCCTCGCGGTTCGACAGCGCGGTGAACGCCATCTGGTCCGATGGCACACGGCTCCTCGTGGCCACCGGCAACCGGATCCTGCTCTGGCGCGCGCTGCCGTCGCGGGACTTCGCCCCGGCGGACGCGGTGCTGGGCCAGCTCGATTTCAGCTCGAACGGCGCCAACGCCGGCGGTGTCTCGGCGCGGAGCCTCAGCCGGCCCATGTCCATCGACTCGGACGGGACGCGCCTGCTCGTGGCCGACACGTTCAACAACCGCGTGCTCGTGTGGCAGGCGCTGCCCACGCAGATCGCGCAGCCGGCCGATGCGGTCCTCGGGCAGCCGTCGTTCACGAGCGCGGCGCGCGATGGCGGGGCCACGAAGCTCTATCAGGCCTGGGGCGCGCTCCTCGTGCCGAGCGGCGCCCTGGCGGCGAGCCTGTTCGGCAGCGGCGTGCAGCACGTGCCCGACCTCGGCCAGAACGCGGCGCCGGACTTCACCTTGATCAGCCCGGCGCCGCGGGTGCAGCCGGACACGATCAACGCGCCGGCCGGGATGGTGCGCACGGCCGCGGGCGCGGGGGGCGAGGTCGGGGTGGCGGTGCGCGACACTTTCGGCAACCGCGTCGCGCTGTTTCGCAGCGAGCCGCGCGGGCCGAGGTCCATCGACGTGGTGCTCGGCCAGCCCGACCCGCTGCGCATGGCGAACGGGCCGGTGTATGGCGCGTCGCTGGCCAACAATTATCCCCTGGGCGGCGGCGGCGGCACCCTGCTCGTGCCCGACGGCAACCGGCTCCTCGTGTACGAGCGCACGCCGGAGTACCACTTCGCCTCGCCGGATCGGGTGCTCGGCCAGGCGGGCTTCACCACCAACGAGACGCGGCTCGACTATCGCGGCATCGCCGCGACCACGCTGGCCGCGCCGGCGGACGTGGCGTTCACGGCAGAGCTCCTGGCCGTGGCCGACCGCGGCAACAACCGCGTGCTCATCTACCGGCGCAGCGATCTCGGCCGCGCGGTGCCGGCCGCCGCGGTGGCGCTCGGGCAACCGGACGCGACGTCGTTCATCCCCAACCGCGACCAGCTGAGCCCCGGGGCGGCGACGCTGTCGGGGCCGGCGGGCGTGGCGCTCGACGGCACGCACCTCATCGTGGCGGACACCGAGAACCACCGGGTGCTGATCTGGAACCAGGCGCCCTCGGACCCGGCGGACACGGGGCGGCCGGCGGATCTCGTGCTCGGTCAGGCGGACTTCAGCGGCCGCAAGCCCAACCACGGCCGCGGCGACGTGGACGGCGACGGCTACGGCGACGCCGACGCCGATGGCTTCTTCTATCCCATCGGCGTGGCGAGCGATGGCGTGCGGCTCGTGGTGGCGGACCGCCTGAACCATCGCGTGCTCGTCTGGCGCACGTTCCCGACCCGCAACGGGCAGCCGGCGGATCTCGTGCTCGGCCAGGACGACTTCCACGGCAACCGGGCCAACCACGGCCGCGGCCCCTACACGGTGGTGGCCGACGGTTTCAACCTGCCCACCGGGGTCACGCTCGGGCCCTTGCCGCCGCTCGGCGGGGACGCGCTGTGGGTGGCGGATACCGAGAACAACCGGGTGGTGCTCTGGAACGGGCTCAGCTCGGATGCGCCGCGGGTCTCGGCGTTCCTCGGCCAGCCGAATGGCACGACGGTGACCAACTTGAACTATGCGCCGCTCGGCAGCCCGAACGCAGGGTACCAGCAGAAGCCGGCCACGGCCGCCGGCTCGGTGCTGCGGCCGCGCGCGGTGGCGCTCGCCGGCGGGCAGATCTACGTCTCGGAGACCGACTCGCACCGGGTGCACCGCTTCGACGCCGCGACGCTCGCGCCGGCGGGCCTGCTGGGGCAGGTGGATCCCGCGTCGGGCGTGTCGAACGCCGGGGGGTTGAGCGCCGGCTCGCTGGCCGCGCCGCTCGGTCTCGCGAGCGATGGGCTGGAGCTGTGGGTCGCGGACGCGAGCAACCACCGGCTCCTCGGCTGGCCGGTGGACCTCCCGCCGGCCCAGGGGCAGCCCGCGGCCAGGCTCGTCGGCCAGTCGACCTTTGCCGCCAATGGGTTCAATCAGGGCAGCACGGCGGCGGGGGGCGTGGTGGATGGGCCACGGGGCCTGGCCTGGTACGAGGGCGTGCTCTACGTGGCCGACAGCGAGCATCACCGGGTGCTGGCGCTGGCGAGGGGCGCCGACAACACGACCACGTCCGTGCGGGTCTACGGCCAGCCGAATGACTCCCTGGTGCTCCCCAACGCCGGCGGCCCCCCTTCCGCGTCCTCGCTCCAGAGCCCGGCTGGTGTGGCCCTCGACGCCACCCACCTCATCGTGGCCGACACCGGCAATCACCGCGTCCTCATCTATGATCGCACCTCGGACCCGGGCGACGCGGTGCTCGTGCTCGGGCAGGCCGACTTCGCGGGCAACGCGCCCAACCGGGGCGGCCCGGCCGACGCCGGCACCCTGTACGCGCCCCAGTCCGTCTACTCGGACGGGACCTTCCTGGCGGTGGCCGACACCGGCAACCACCGCGTGCTCGTGTGGTCGAGCTTCCCGGCGGCGAGCGGGCAACCGGCGGACGTGGTCCTCGGCCAGGCGGATACGGGCGGGACGTTGCCCAACCGCGGCGGCGCGGTGCCGGATGCGGGGACGATGGTGTTTCCTTCGGCGGTGCTGGGCGTGGGGGGCACGCTCCTCGTGGCCGACTCGGGCAACAACCGGGTGCTGGGCTTCGCCGCGCCGCGGGGCTCGAGCGGCGGCTCGGCCGGACTGGCCGATCTCGTGCTCGGGCAGGAGGCCCCGAACGCGCGCGTGACCGCGATCTCGCCCGCGGATCGGGACCATCTGGCCGGACCGAACGCGCTCGCGACCGATGGGAGCTACCTCTATGTGCTCGACCGTGACCTCGGGCGCGTGGTGGTCTACTCGCAGTCCGTGCTGGTCCAGGGCGCGGAGCCGGCCCAGGCGGCGCTGATCCTGGGCGGTGGAGGTGAAGGGCTGACGTTGCTCGGTCCGGCAGGCTTGGCGGCCGAGCGCACGGCTGCGTTCACCACGCGCCTGTACCTCGGCGACACGGGAGCCGACCGGGTGGTCGTGCTGGCCCCGGTGAGCCGGCTGGCGGACTGAACGCCGGCAGGGGGAATTCCAAGACGCCCAGAGGGATGAAGCCCATCGAGTTCGCTCTTTAGCAGATGTTAGGTTGGTGGTTTCCCTAGCCTGTTATCATGCGGGCGTGACGACTCCACCGCCTACGGGGGATGCGGCGGCCGCTCCTCCGGTGTCCCCGAACCCTCCTACGTCTTCTGCTCCGTCCGTCCCGGCTCCTGACAAGGGGTATCCTGCGGCGATGGATGGGCCCACGCGCGAACTGGTGGCGGCGCTACGTGCGCTGTACGAGAGGGGCCGCACGGCCTGGCCCGGGATCGATCTCTCGTTCGAGCGCTTCGAAGCGCACGGGCTCGGGCTTCTGGCGGGAGAGTCGGACCCGGCGGCGGAAGCGCTCAAACGTGACGGCCCCGGTCTCTACCTGGCCTGCGCTTGCCTCCATCGTGTACCAGGCGCGGTCGACGCCTTTGGTGAGCATGGTCTGAGCCGCCTGGCGACCTTTCTTGTCGGCGTCACAGCCGCTCCCTGGCTGATCGATGAAGTGCGTCAGGTCCTGAGGGTGAAACTGCTCGTGGGAGAGGTCGACGCGCGACCGGGCATCGCCCAGTACAAGGGCAAAACGACGCTCGAGCGCTGGCTCAAGGCGGTGGCCGTCAACACGGCCCTTAAATTGTTGTCTGCCCGTGAAGCGTCCAGCCCACAGGTGGACGACGGGCAGCTTCTCATCGATCGCCTCGTGACAGAGGATCCGGCGGCGGCGTATCTGAAGGCCAACCTTTACGAGGTCGTGAAGCCGGCCTTTGAAGAGGCCTTCGCCACGCTCAAGGTGGAGGACCGCAACCTCCTGCGGCTGTGGCTCCTCGACAATCTGTCCATCGATAGGTTGGCGGCCCTGTTCAATATCCACCGGGCGAGCGCAGCGCGGCGCCTCGTGCGTGCGCAGGAGGCGCTGTACAAGGCGGTGAAACGCAGCCTGCGCAAGCGGAACGTCCCGCTCCTCGAGATCGACAGCCTGATCAAGCTCGTGCGTAGCCTCGAGCTCAGCCTCGAGCGACTCCTCAAGGCCGAGCAAGGTGGAGAGGAAGACGGGGGGGAGGTGGACGAGGGAGAGAAGGACGGTGGAGAGGAGGATGGAGGGGAAGGGGATGAGGGGGAAGGGGGGGAAGGCGAAGGCGGCCAGGACAGCTGATCCTGCCCAGGCAGGAGGATCCCGGACGGCGGCATCAGGGGGGCCTACCAGATCCGACCCCAAAAAAGATCGCGACAAGATCGCTGCCGCCGGGTCTTAGGGGTAAGGGCTGGTGCTCCAGTGCCAGCCCAGCCGAGCAAGGTTCAGGGACCCCATCGTGATACGGGACGACACCCATAGTTCGACGCCGGGCTGCCTCCGCGAGGACGATGTCCTCGACTTCATCGATCATCGCCTGGAGGCGGATGCGGTGGCGGCCCTCCAGCAGCACATGGATGGCTGCCAGACATGCCGCCGGCTGGTCGCGACGATGGCCCGCGTGGAGTCGATGGGATCGGCGGCGGTGTCCCAGGCTTTCGATGCCCCTGGGGGCGGCGGAGGCCACCGGCCGTACACCAGCCCCCTCTCGGGGGGGACCTTGAGCGAGGGAGATGGGGCATGGGAGGGGCCCCGGGGCATGGCGGCGAGCCGACCCGACGGCCAGCGGCGGCGCGGGGACCGGGCCTCGTTCCCTACCCGGAGCGTGGCCGATCTCCTCGACTGTTATCAGATCCTCGGCCCGCTCGGGCAGGGCGGCGGGGGCATGGTCTATCGGGGGCACGACACGCTCCTCGAGCGGCCCGTGGCCATCAAGTTCCTGGTCGACGAGGAGCCCGACGAACAAGAGCGGCAGCGCCTGTTGCAGGAGGCGCGGGCCGTGGCGCGCCTGCGTCACCCCAACGTGGTGACCATCCATCACGTCGGCCAGAGCGACGGCGAGCCCTACATCGTGATGGAGCTGCTCGAGGGCATGACGCTGCGCCAGCTGGCCAAGCCCGTGCCCGGACCGCAGGTGCTCGAGCTCGGCCTCGCCCTTTGCCGGGGGCTCGCGGCGGCGCACCGCAACGGCATCCTGCACCGCGACGTCAAATCTTCCAACGCCATCCTCACCGCCGACGGCGAGGTCAAGTTGATCGACTTCGGCCTGGCCAAGGTGGGGATGTCGCCGACCGGACTCACGGGGGGGGAAGCCGCCCGCCCTGGACCCACGCGCGTGGCGTCCGGGGCGGGCTGCTCCCCGGGGCTCGGAGGCGAGTCTCCAGAGGCGCCGGACGCGGCGACGGCCGCGAACGGCCACGCGAGCGGGCGGCCGTGGACGCATTCGCTGGCCCCGCCGCCGCCCGGTACGGAGCTCGACGGGGACACCAGCGTAGGCCCCAGCAGCCCGGGGAGCCCGGACGGCCCGGGGGGCGCGGGGGGGCAGATCCTGGGGACGCTGGTCTACATGGCCCCCGAGGTCTTCCGCGCCGCGCCCGCGACCAGCCGCAGCGACGTTTATTCGCTCGGGGTGGTGCTCTACGAGCTCGCGACCGGATACACCCCGGCCGAGGATCCGGTGCTCGCGGTAGAGGGGTGGCACCCCTGGAAGGAGCCGGGGCAAGCCAGACCGCTCGACCAGATCCCACCACTATGCCAGCGCCGGCCCAGCATCCCCCGGCCGCTCGGGGCCTTGATCGACCGTTGCCTGCAGCGGGATCCGGCCGCGCGCTATGCCTCGGCCGAAGAGACGCTGACGGCGCTCCTGCGGCTCCGTCCGCGGCGGGGTGCCGCGGAGCTGCCCGAAGGGAACCCTTATCGCGGGCTGCACGCCTTCGAAGCCAAGCATCAGGGGGTGTTCTTTGGTCGCGACAAGGAGATCGAGCAGGTGCTCGAGCGGCTGCGCAGTGAGCCGCTCGTCATCGTGACGGGCGATTCAGGGCTCGGGAAGTCCTCCTTGTGTTGTGCCGGTGTGTTGCCGCGCGTGGCTGGCGACGGGTTCGAGGATCGGTCGGGCCTCATGGATGGCCGCAGCTGGTCGGTGGTGCAGCTGCGGCCGGGTCGCCATCCGCTGGCGGCGCTCGGGGGCGCGCTCGCGCCCTACCTCGGTCAGGCCGAGGACCAGGGAGAGAGACCGGCGGCCGGCGGGATGGAGCTCGGACTCCGGCTCAAAGAGGAGCCGGAGGTCATGGCGCGGGAGCTCTGTGGGCGCCAGAGGCATGACGCGGGGCTCCTGCTCTTCATCGACCAGCTCGAGGAGCTCTTCTCCCTGAGCGACGCGGCGGAGGCGCACGCGGCGGGGCTGTTCCTCGGGCACCTCGTGGCCCACGGGGCGGGCGGCCTGCGCGTCCTCGTGACCGTGCGCGGCGATTTCCTGGCGCGCCTCGCCGCGCTGCCGGGCATCGCGGCCGAGCTGCCGCACGCGCCCTACATCCTGCCGCCGCTCACCGGCGAAGGGCTGCGCGAGGCGGTGGTGGCGCCGGCCGCCTGCAGGGACGTGCGCTTCGAGTCCGAAGCGCTCGTGGACGAGCTCGTGTTCGCGATCGAGGGCAACGCGGGTGGGCTGCCGCTCCTCAGTTTCACGCTGGCCGAGCTCTGGGAGAAGCGCGACCAGGCGCGCCAAGTGATCCCTGCCTCGGCGCTGCAGGATCTCGGGGGCGTGAGCGGGGCGTTGGCGCGCCATGGCGACCACGTGCTCCGCGGCATGGCGCCCGGTGTGCAAGAGGCCGCGCGGCGGATCCTCCTCCAGATGGTGAGCGTCGAAGGGACACGCGGACGCCAAAGCGATCGTGAGCTTGGCGGCGCGGAGGACCGGGCCGTGGAGGCGGCGCTCGCGGCGCTGGTGGCCGGGCGGCTCTTGCGGACCGAGGTGGGGACGGGGGACGAGGGTACGATCTACGAGGTCACGCACGAGGCGCTCATCGAGCGCTGGGATACCTTGCGCGCCTGGCTGGACGCGGACCGTGGGCAGCGCGCCCTGATCCTGCAGATCTCGGCGGCGACCAAGGAGTGGCTCGATCGCGAGCGGTCGGGCGAGGTCTTGTGGGGCGGTCGCCGCCTGGCCGAGGCCCTCGCGGTAGATGAAAAGGACCTCGGACCGCACGAGCGGGCCTTCGTGGCGGCCTCGCGGCGCGCGCGTCGCCGGCGCCGGCTCGGCTGGGTGATGATCGGGGCGAGCCTGTCCCTGGTGGCCGGCCTCGTGATCGGGCTCATACAGTTTCGCACCCAGCAGCTGCGTGCCCAGGCCATCCTGGCGCGGGTCGAGCAGTCGCGCTCGGCCCTGGGCGAGGCGCGGGCCCACAGGCGCGAGTTCGAGAAGGTGCGCGCCGCGTCGCTCGAGCTCTTCGATCAGCCCGTCGGTCAGGAAGCGCGTGCGGTGGCGGAAGAGAAGTGGAGCCAGGCGCAGGCGCTCGCCGCCGAGGCGGAGGCGATGCTCGAGGACGCGGAGCAGGACATCGAGGCGGCGTTGGATCTCGAGCCGCAGCAGAGCACGCTCAAGGCGCTGCGTGGTGAGATCCTGTACGAGCGGATCCTGCTCGCCGAGCAGGCCTTGCAAAAGGCACGGGGCCGCGAACTCGGGCGGCGACTGGCGCACTCCGATCGCGAGGGGCCATGGCGCGGTCGCCTCCAGGCGCCGGCGACGCTCGACGTGAAGATCCTGCCCGCCGGCGCGCACGTCGTGCTCGAGCGCTATGACGACGATCACGGCGTGCACCGGCTCTCGCCAGTGGATACGTGGCAGGGACCGGCCGTGCGCCACCTCTCGCCGGGATCGTACCTCCTCCGCGCCGATGCCGCGGGACGGGCCCCGGTACGGTTGCCCTTGCTCGCCGCGCGGGGGGAGATCCAGCGCGTGTCGCTCGAGCTGCCGCCGGTCCCGGACGTACCCGAGGGGTTCATTTACGTGCCACCCGGGCGGTCGCTGTTCGGCAGCGATGGCGAGGACGCGGCGCGCCAGGACTTCGGGTGGGCGCCACCCGAGCACGAGGTCACGACCGCGGGGTACCTCATCGGTCGGACCGAGGTGACCCTGGGCCAGTACATCGAGTTTCTCGATTCGCTGCCGCCGCCCGAGCGGCGCAAGCGCATGCCCATGGGCAGCGACTCGAACGTGGAGGTGCGGCTCGAACAGCTGCCCGGGGCTCCCGGCGGATCCCGGAACGGGCCCGGGGAGCGCGACTGGCGCTTCACCCTGATCACCCCACAGCAGACGCTCCGCGCATGGTTCGGGGAGCCGGTGCGGTATCGCGGGCGGGAGCGCCGCGCGGTGCAGGACTGGCGGCAGTTCCCGGCTTCGGGCATCTCGCTCGAGGACGCGGTCGCCTACCTGGCCTGGCTCGATCGAAGCGGGCGGGTGCCGGGCGCGCGGCTGTGCAACGAATATGAGTGGGAGCGGGCCGCCCGCGGCGCCGATGACCGCCAGTTTCCGCAGGGCGACAAGCTCGCGCCGGACGACGCCAACTTTGATGAGACGTACGGGCGCAA
>DATAGU010000196.1:0-29574 GCA_036263495.1 Polyangia bacterium
GGCCGAGGAGCAGCTCACCTACCTCTTCGTGTCGCACGACCTCAAGGTGGTGCGGCACCTGTGCGACCGCGTGGCGGTGATGTACCTCGGCCGGATCGTCGAGGAGCTGCCGAGCACGGAGGCGCTCGCGTCGCCGCGACATCCCTACACGGTCGCGCTCCTGTCAGCGGTGCCCCAGGTACCCCAGGTGGAGGTGAGCGGGACGGGGCAGCGGCGGGCGCGGATCCTGCTCGAGGGCGAGACCCCGTCTCCGGCGGCGCCGCCGCCCGGGTGCACGTTCCATCCGCGCTGTCCGCTCGCGGCACGCAAGGGACTTCCCGAGGCGGAGGTGTGCCGCACGGAGCCGCCGCCCCTGCGGGCGCTCGCGGGCGCGAACCCGGCGCACCGCGTAGCCTGTCACTTCGCCGAGGAGACCCCGCTCCTCACCTCGCCCTAGCGAACGTCATCGGCCGGGAACGACGATCCTCCGTGACCCGCGGCGCCGAGGAGACGCTCGGTCCGTGCAAGCCAGCGTCGCCGCTCCAGGCGATCGAAGATCGCGCGGGCAGCTTCGAAGTGGGCCCTCTGCGCCGGATCCCCGGAGCGCAGGTGACGGCCCATCTCGTAGTGGGCCAGCCCCTGCTCGACCGGCATGGCGAGCCGCTCCGCGGCCGCGAGGCTGCGGGCGAAGGCACGCTCGGCGCGCTCCGGACGCCCTGCGAGCGCCTCGTAGCGGCCCCGTAACCGCTCGGCATGGGGCCGGCCGATGGGGAAGAGTCCGGCGAACGTGCGCATTGCCCAGCAGGCCCGCCCCGCATTCCGCCTGAGCGCCGTGCGCTCCACCGGCGCGGCCTCGCGCTCCCACAGCGTGATGAAGACCTCCGCGGTCGCGACGTAGCCGTTGATGAGATGGAAGACCGTGGGGGACCCCTTGTCGATGAGATCGATCGTGCTCTCGGCCACCCGACGGGCGCACTCCAAGTGGCCGCGCACGACGTGGAGCTCGGCGACCACGCCTTGCAGGATCTGCTCCTGGGGCTCGGCGCGGTGGTCCCTGGCGAACGACTGGCGCCGCTCGAAGAGCTCCAGCGCCTCCTCGACCCGCCCCTGGGCGAGCATGCACTCGCCGAGCCCCCCGAGCGCCCAGAGCGCTCCCTGCGTGTTCCCGCTCTTCGTCACCACCGCGTGCAGCTCCTCATAGCGCCGCACGGCGTCCGTGGTCCGCCCGATCATCAGCTCGATGAAGGCGAGCACGGTCAGGCACTCCTCGGCGCGGCGGTGATCCCGGATGCCGCGGGCCACCGCCAAGGCGTGGTCGAGCGCGCCCCGCGCCTCGGCCCAGCGGCCGGAGAGGAGGGCCGTGACGCCCTCGTAGACCGACACCCGGGAGATGGCCCGGGGATCGGGGAACGCCGCGACCACCTCGCGAGCGCGCCTCGCGTAGGCGGCGACCACCCGCGGCAGCGCCAGCGCCAAGAACCCGACGCTCAAGGTGGCATAGCCCCGGGCGAGCTCCGGCGACGAGCCGAGCCCTTCGGCGAAGTTCGTCGCGCGCAGCGCGGCCACGAAGCCGCGAAGGGGATCGTGCCGATAGAAATAGATCTCGGCCAGGCGCTCGGCGGCATGCACCGCCTCGGTGAGACGGTGCCGCTCGGCCGGGTCGGTCGCGGCGGCGCGCCGCTTCACGCCGAAGAAGTAGAGCGCCTGCAGGGCGAGATGAAATACGAGCGTGAAGAGCACCTCGAGCATCGAGGCTCGCGTCGGCATCGGGTCCGCGCGAGGGACGCGGCCTCCATCGAGGCGATGGAGCGCGGCCAGCGTGAACCGCTCCGCCTCCACCATGCGGCCGAGGTTGAACGCGGCGTGCCCGAGCCGCTGCTCGCAACCCGCCCGCCGGAGGCGCGCGAGCGTGGCGTCGCCCATGGCGCGGCACCGATCGTCGAGGTCGAGGGCCCGACGGAAGAAGCCGAGCGCCTCGGCCGAGGCGCCGGTCTCGAGCGCCCGCCGCCCCGCTCGCTCGAGGTAGTCGACGGTCTTGGCGTGGTCGTGGGCGGTGGCGAAGTGGTGGGCGAGGATCGGGTAGAGGGCGGGCAGCTCGGGGGTGTCCGCGTAGCGCGCCTCGATCGTCCGGGCGGCCTTCGCGTGCAGCCGGCGCCGCTCGGCCTCGGGGATCTCCCCGTAGATCACCTCCCGGAGCTTGTCGTGCACGAAGCGCAGGCGCCCGCTCGCGGCCTCGTCGACCTCCAGGATCTGGCGCGTGCGCACCTCCTCCAGCGCCTCGAGGTGGCTGACGTCGTCGAGGCGGGTCGCGGCGGTGAGCACCCCGAGATCGCACTCCCGCCCGAGCACCGCCGCCATCTCGGCGAGGACACGCGCGCCCGTGCCGAGGCCGGCCACGCGGCGCCCCACGAGCTCGCGGAGCCCGCTCGGGAGCGGGAGCGTCTCGTAGGGAGCGCGCTCGCCTGTCTCCTCGGCGGGCTGCCGCACCCGCCACTCGCCCGCGTCGTCTCGATAGAGGAGGCGCTCGGCGATGGCGACGCGGAGATACTCGGCGATGAAGAAGGGGTTGCCTTCGGAGTGCTCGGCGAGGAAGTCGACCAGGGGCGCGGGCGGCGTGGGCATGGCGAGCATGTCGCGCACTATGCGCCGTATCGCCGTCGCATCGAGCCGCCCGAGATCGACGCCGGTGGCGCCGGGGGCGTCGAGGAGCGCGCGGAGTCCGGCGCCCATCTCCTCGGAGCGGTAGGTGCCGAGGATGAGCACGCCCGCCGTCTCGAAGTAGGCCGGGTCGAGGAACTGGAGGAAGCCGAGCGAGTTCTCGTCGGCCCACTGGAGATCGTCGAGGACGATGAGGAGCGGCTCGGTTCGAGCGAAGGCCGCGAGCGCCTCGGCGAGGCAGCTGTACAGGCGGGTCCGCGCCGAGGGCGCGTCGAGGACGGGCGCCAGCGGGTAACGCTCCTGGCCCGGCAGGCGACCGAGCGACGGCTCGTACGGGGCCAGGACCGGGCCCCGGTCGCCCAGGATGCGCGCCGTCTCGTCGGGGCCCTCGGCGCGGCAGTGGTCGGCGATGGCCAAGAGGAGGTTGCGAAACGGGTGGAGCGGCGCCGCCTTGACGGCGCCCTCGTGGGCGTCGGTGGAGACGGCGATGCACTCCCCGGTCACGACGCGGAGCCCGCGCCGCGCCGCGGCGGTCGCCACCTCCATGGCGAAGCGCGTCTTGCCGACGCCGCTCTCGCCCCCGAGGAACACCCGACCGCCGTGCCGCGACCGCACGCGCTCGAGGCGCTGTTCGAGCCCCGTGAGCGCCTCGGTGCGGCCGGCCAGGCCGGGGCGGTAGAGGTACGCGCAAGGCCGATGCGTCGCCGCGCCGCCGGCGGCGCCGAGCCGGGCGAGCGCGAGGGCCACGTCGTCGGCGTAGCCGAACCGATCCTCGGGGCGCTTCTGCAGGAGCTTGAGGATGAGGGCGTCGAGGCCCGGCGACACGCCGGTGACGCGAGCGGAGGGCGGCCGGGGCGGCGTGTACAGGTGTTGCTCGATCACACCACGCACCGGGCCGACGAACGGCACGGTGCCGGTGACGCTCTCGTAGAGCATGCAGCCGAGCGCATAGAGATCGACACGCGCATCGACGACCTCGCCGCGGATCTGTTCGGGCGCCATGTAGGCCGGGCTGCCCATGTACAGCTCGCCCACCTCCAGCACGTCGCGGCCTCGGCCCCCGTGGAATTGCAGGGCCAGGCCGAAGTCGGTGAGCACGGGGCGGTCATCCGGGCGGAGGAGGATATTGTCGGGCTTGAGGTCGCGGTGGATGAGGCCCATGCCGTGGATGCAGGCCAGGGCTTCGCAGAGGGCTCGCATGAGGGTGAGCGTGCGCTCGAGATCGCCGCCCGCGACGTGAGTGTAGTGGGGTCCCTCGGGCGGATCCGGGGGCGCAGCGGCGGGGGACCAGCTCTCGATTGGGCCGGACACTTCGACCGTCACATCGCCGGGGGCCGAGGGGGCTGCAGGCGTGGAGGGATGGACAGGGGCGCCGACCCGGCTCCGCTCCGCGAGCAGGTCGCGAAGCGTGCGTCCCTCGAGGAGCTCCATCGCATACCAGGGCACGCCGTCTTCGAGCCCCTCGGCGAGGATGCGGACGACGCCCGGGTGAGCGATCCGCCCGAGCGCGTGGATCTCGCGCCGGAGGCCGGAGAGCACGTTGATGTCGGCGACGGACACGGTCTTGAGCGCCACCGGTTCGCCCGTTTGCAGGTGCTCGGCGCGATACACCACCCCCATGCCACCGCGGCCGAGCAGGGACACGATGCGATAGGCGCCCACGGTGGCCGGCATCCCGCGATCGCGCGCCAGATCCAAAGGAGCGAGGTTGTCGTGCATCGGACGTTTGCCCCCTTGCAGAGGAGCCGCCATGCGCTGACAGCTGATTCGCAACGATTCGCGACAACGAAGGGAAGACCTGGGAGCGCCCCCCGGCCGTGCTGCTCCTCAAGCAGCCGGTATGCCAGCGGTTCGGACGGGAGCAGGGCGCTTTTCGCGCAGGGAATGCGCGGACGGGGGGTCCCCGCCGGAAGGACGCGCAATGTTTGCGCGCTAAGCCGGCGGCGGGGAGGGTGACGGTATTAGAAAACCCAAGTCGCTCGCCATGACGGCGGGGAGGGTGACGGTATTAGAAAACCCAAGTCGCTCGCCATGAGGAGGAGGAGAACCTGGGTTCTTTCAAACCGTCACCGCCCTACCGCGTGACGCCCGGGATCTCATCCCACGTCCGCCCATCCAGCAAGCGCCCGGCGCGGCTCTTGTGCACGCCGCCCCACTGCTTGAAGAAGAACAGCACGTCCGCCGCCCGGCACTGTTCGCGCACCGACCGCACCCAGTCCGGATGCATGGGGCGCGCGTGATGGCCGCTCTCCCCGCCCAGGATGACCCAGTGGATGCCTTCGAGCGGCAGGTGATCGATGGGACCGAGCAAGGGCTCCACGCTGAGGAAACGAACGCGCGCCGGCACCTGGCGGAGATCGGCGATCCGCCAGACGTGATCCGCGTCCTCGACGCTCACGCCGAGCCAGGCGTTGGGCGGGATCGCGAGCTGCGGGGCGAGCTCGGCCAGTCGGCGCGAACGCTTGGTGAGCACCTGATACTGATGCTGCGGCGTCTCGGCCATGACCGCGAACACGTCCTGCAGAAACGAGAGCGGGATGTCCTCGTGAAAGAGGTCCGACATGCTGTTCACGAAGATGCGCCGGCCGCGGCGCCAGCGCTTGGGCAGGTCGAGCGCCTCGGGCACGAGGCGCAGATCGAAGCCTTGCTCGAACGGGTGTCCGGGAACGCCGCGGAAACGTTCGGCGAAGGTCTCCGCGTAACAGTGCTTGCAGCCCGGCGAGATCTTGGTGCAACCCCGGGCCGGGTTCCAGGTGGCCTCGGCCCACTCGATGGCGGTGCGATCGGACATGTCGGCCTCTCAACGTAGATCTACGTGCGGCGATCGGCACGCAGGAAGAGGTCCCCGCGGACGCTTGCGGTGATGGCATCGCCGGCCGACGCCATCACTACAAGCGCTTGCAGTGACGGCATCGCCCGCCGATGCACGCGACACACGCGTGGGTCTCTGGCATCGCCGACCGATGCACGCGCGCAGACGCTTACAGTGAGTGCATCGGCCGCCGCAGCGGCCTTGCAGACGCTCGCGGCGCGATCACGACGGCCGTTGCGGGGTCCTCACGACATGGGGAGCCGCGAACCGCGCCGATGCCGGGGGTACGGACGCTTGCATGGCCGGCGCGACGGCTCCAGCCACCACTGCAGACGCTTGCAGTGATGGCGTCGCCGGCCGATGCCGCAAGATCAGGCGTTTGTGGTCAGGGAGGCGGAGCGGGCGCCCACGGTGCAGGCGCTGGGGAAGCTCAAGGGGCGGGGGCGGAGGAGAATCTTACGCGCGTTTGCTGCGGGCGATGCGGTTGCGGAGTTCGGCGGCCGTGCGGTTGGCCTGGGCCACGTTGCGCTCGATCGCCTCGAGCGCCGCCTTGTCGGCGGCCCGCTGTGCCTCGGCCTGGGCCGCCGCCTGCGCACGCTCCTCCGCCGCCTTGAGTTCGGCCTCGGCCTCGGCCAGGGCCTTGCGCGCCTTGTCGACGACCTTGCGCGCGGCCTCGACGCTGTCATCGGGCTCGCGGCGACGCAGCTGGCGGAAGAAGAGGTCGCCGGACTCGCTGCGCAGGCGGAGCTCGTCGTTGTCGGCCACGGTCTTGGCCAGATCGCCGAAGGCGGCCTTGCGCTCGGTGTTGACCCGGTCGAAGAGGCTGCGGCGCGCGCCGACGAGGCGGAAATCCTCCAGGGTCTGGCGCGCTTGCTCGAGGGCCTGGACGGCTTCGTCGGCCGCCGCGACCTGCTGCTCGAGGAGCGCACCGAGCTCGCGGAGCTCTGGGTGGGAGGAGGCCTGGAGCGAGTCGATCCAGCCGCGCACGGTGACGAGCTTGCGGCCGAGGACCGGGCGCGTCATGTCGCTCGGGGCCTCGTCGCCGAAGTAGCGCAGGTAGCGGGGATCCTTGCGGTTGTTGTGCACGATGTGGAGCAGGGCGGTGCTGATCGACCCGATGACCATGTTGATGGCCTCATCGCGCCAACCGAGCGTCACCTCGGCCGCGATCACCTGTTCGCGGAGCGAGTCTTCCTGGTCGCGCACGGACTTGGCCGCGGCATGGAGGCCCTCGAAGAGGATGATCTGAGACGTGGGGAGGGAGATGAGGCGCAGGCGGACGAGGGTGTAGAGGAGCTCGTAGATGAGGTCGTCCATCGTGGTGCGGTCCGGGGCGAGGTTACGGGGTGCCATGGTCGTGCTTCCTTTCTGGATGGTGGGGGGTGGCCGGATCCGTCCTGGGGAGAGGGGTGCCCTGCGTGCGCTCCTGCAGCAGGGGCTCTTCCCAGCGGGTGGTTACTCAGTCATACGTTCGCGGCCGGGTAGACTTCCCCGCGGTTCGTGAAATTTTTTTCGCGAACCGCCGCTCCATACCCGCCCGAGGACGGCGCACGGGCGCTATCTCATGGAAGCGGCGAGGTTTTGGCGGGTGCGCCCGCGGCGGGCCGTGCCTTCGCCGCAGGCATAAGCGGGAACGTTGACGGGAGTGTGAGCGGGAGCGGAGCGTAGAGCGGCGGGCGCGGGACCTATTCCTCGGATTCCCGCCACCCATCTTCCTTGGGCGGCGGCTTCTTGCGTTCCCGCCGCGCGTCCTGCGCGAACGCCGCCACATAATCGATGGGCTCGTCGTTCGGAGGCGCGGCGGAGATGGCGTCGATGGTCCGCAGCCGCGGCGCCAGGGGCGCGAGCAGCTCGTCGGTCTCGCAGGCGACGGCGAAGAGTTCGATGGTGTGCCGCCCGATGCGCCCGCGCCGCAGGAGATCTTCGACCGAGTTGCGCAGCGCGAGCTCGGTGTACTCAAACTTCTCCATCATCTCGCGGGCGATGGTGACGCCGGCGCCGGCCGGCAAGAGATCGTCGTCGATGAGGACGAGGCCGGCCTGGAGGTAGTTGAACACGGGCACGAGGCGGCGCCCGTACTTGTGGAAGCGCGCCGAGGGGGAGCGGCGGTCGAGGTGGATGAAGATGCGGTCTACGGCGGGGCTGCGCTCGATCTCGCCGGCCAGCTTGAGCGTGCGCGCGGCGTCGTCCTCGTAGACGCGCGCGAGCCCGAGGATCTCCTCCAGCACCCCGAGGCCGACGTTGCCGGCGAGGAGATCGGCGTAGAGCGAGTACACGAAGGCGTCGGCCTCGGCGTCGTCGCCAAAGCACACCTCGTGGGTCTGGGCGGCGCAGCGCACGCGGTCGGCGAGGAGCGCGGGCAGCTTGTAGCCGACCTGCTCGCGCAGGGCGCGGAACCGACCGCGGAGGAGGTTCTTGAGGTTGGCCTTGAGGATGAACTCATCGAACTCGACGCCGTCGAGCTCGAGCTTGCGGGTGAGGACCTTCCGCATCTGCTCGGGCGAGCCGGAGATGAAGGTGACGCGCGCGCGCTCGAGCTTTCTGCACTCGCGCACGAGGGCGGCGGCGCCGGGGATGGCCTGCTTGGCCTCGGCCTTCTCGAAGGCCGAGCGCCAGAGATCCCGGAAAGTGTCGAAGTCGCTCTTGAGGTAGGTCTTGTCGAGGTCCCAGCGGAAGACGTGGAGCGGCGGCGGCGGCGTCTCGGGCGGAGGCGCCACGCCGGGACGGCGGGTGCGCCGCTTCTTGCCCTCGGGCTTGGGGGTGTCCTGGGCCACGTCAGGCCGCCGCTCGCCGCTCGGCGAAGGTCTTGAGGCCCTCTTCGATCTCGCGCGCGAGGCCGGCCTGCGCGGCCTTGGCCGCGACCTTGATGGCGTTGGTGATGGCGCGGGCGCGCGAGCGACCGTGGGCCTTGATGAAGAGCTGGTTGAAGCCGAGGAGCGGCGCGCCGCCGTACTGCTCCCAGTCGGTGACCTCCTTGAGCTGCTTGATGCCGCCCGACAGCATCATGAGGCCCATGCGCCACATGAGCTTCTCCTTGTAGGCGTAGCGGGCCAGGCGCACCACGGTCTCGGACACGCCCTCGAGCATCTTGAGGACCACGTTGCCGACGAAGCCCGAGCACACGACCACGTCGGCGGCGCCCTTGGGGATGTCGACCCCCTCGATGTTGCCGATGAAGTTGAGGGTGGTGTGGGTCTTGAGGAGGCGGTGCGCCTCGACGATGGACTCGGGGCCCTTGAGGGCCTCGGTGCCGTTCGAGAGCAGGGCCACGCGCGGGCGCGGGTTGCGCGAGATGCGCGCGGCGTAGGCCGAGCCCATGAGGGCGAAGCCGACGAGGTCCTCGGCGTCCACCTCGTTGGTGGCGCCGACGTCGAGGATGAGGGAGAAGGGATCGTCTTTTTCGCCGCGCCGGAGCTCGGTCGGGTAGACGGAGGCGAGGGCGGTGCGGCGGACGCCGGGGATGCGCTGCCAGGTGCGCGCGCAGGCGAGGACGCTCGCGCCCGTGTTGCCGGCCGAGACGAGCGCGTCGGCCTGACCCTCGGCGACGAGGCGCGCGGCGACGAGGACGGAGCAGTTCGGCTTGGCGTCGATGGCCTCGCGCGGCTTCTCGTCCATGCCGACGCGATCGGGGGCGTGGTGCACGGCGATGCGCTCGGCGTCGTGGCGGTGGGCGGCGAGCAGGTGGGTGAGCTGGCGCGAGTCCCCCACGAGGAGGATCTGGACGTTGGACGCTTCCAGCGAGACGGCGGCGACCCCCTTGACGACCTCCTCGGGCGCGTGGTCACCGCCCATCGCGTCGACGGCAATGGTGACGATGGAGGACGGCATGCGGCAGGAGGTTAGCACTACTGCGCGTCTTCCTCTATCGCGGATGGAAGGGGTTATTTGCCGAGGCGCTGCTGGACGAGGGTGTAGACGGCGGCGAAGCCGTCTTTCCAGGAGATCTTCTTGCCTTCGTCGCTGGCGCGGGGGCGGTAGCCGACGGGGAGCTCGAGGATGCGGTAGCCGCGCTTCAAGATCTGGGCGGTGAGCTCGGGCTCGATCTCGAAGCGCGCGGCGCGCAGGGTGAGGTTCGGGATGACGTCGCGGCGCAGGACCTTGTAGCAGGTCTCGATGTCGGTGAGGTGGCCGCCGTAGAGGAGGTTGGTGAGGCCCGAGAGGGCTCGGTTGGCGAGGTAGAAGGTCCACCGGCCGCGCCGGCCCACGCCGAGGAAGCGCGAGCCGAAGACGACGTCGGCCTGGCCGTCGAGGATGGGCTGGACGAGGTGGAGCATCTCGTACGGGTCGAGCTCGAGGTCGGCGTCCTGGATGGTGACGATGTCGCCGGTGGCGTAGGAGAAGCCGATGCGGACCGAGGCGCCCTTGCCGAGGTTGACGGGGCTATGGTGGACGCGGAGGCCCGGCTGATTCTCGAACTCGGCGAGCGCCTTGCGCGTCCCATCGGAGGAACCGTCGTTGACGACGATGATCTCTTTGTCGACGTCGAGGCCCTGTACCTTGCGGACCACCTCGGCGACGGTCCTCTCCTCGTTGTAGACGGGGATGACGATGGAGAGCTTCACCGCGCCCTTCTACCTTCCGCCGGAGAGGGGGTCAAGTCGCCGGCGCTGATGAGGTTCATTTGAGCTGCACGATACCGAGGTCGACGGTGGCCAGGATGGTGGGCGGGGGCGGCGTCAGCGCGGGGGCCGGACGGGGACCGGCGGGCGCGAGGGAGGGACGCGGTGCGGGGCCGCGGGCGGGTGGAGGCAGGGTCGGCGGGATCCCTTGGGCGGGGCGGATGAGCTCTACCTGAAGGCGGTAGCGTCCGGGAGGGACGGACCAGGTGAGGTGTTCGATGTAGAGATCGCCGGGGTGCAGCGCCGAGGGCGGTGAGCCGGCGAGGGGGCGGAACGGGCCGCGGCCTTCCAGCGGTTTGTCGGGCGTCTTGGTGGGCGTCTTGGCGGGCGCCGGAGCGGGCGGCGCCTGGCCGTCATGGACAGAGACAGGGGCAGGGATGGGGACAAGGTGCCAGGCGAACTGGACCTCGGGGGCCGGCGGGCGATCGAGGGTGAGCCAGAGCTCGCCGCCGGTGCGGCCCATCATGCGCACGCCGAGGACGTGCGCGGTGTCGCCGAACGCGGCGTCGCGCGCTTCGAGCTGGGCCCGCAGGGCGGTGTGATACTCGGCGGCGGCGTTCGGGTTGCGCAGGCGCAGGAAGTTGTGATGGCAGAGGACCTGGTCGCCCCTGCGCCAGGGCGGCATGGGCGCCTCGGGCAAGTTGGCGGGGACGGGGAGCTGCAGCTCGGCATAGAGGCACTCGCCAAAGGAGGTGAGTGTCTCGCGGGCGCGCATGGGGGGATAGTGATGGGAGACGAACCAGCGCCAGCCGAGGGACGGGCGCTCGGCCTGGAAGTCGTACTCGCGCAGCTCCGGCTTCTGCGGGCCCGGCCCGGGGCGGAGGTCGATCATGAGGTAGTTCTCGAAGCGATAGGCGGGGTGCTGCCGGAGGAGATCGAGCATGAAACGGCGCTCGCCGGCGGCGGGATAGGCGTCCATCAGCACCAGGGCGCGCGGGCGTTCGCGCAGGAGCGCGGGCAGCGCGCCGAGGGTCGAGATGTTGCGGTTCGAGCGGTCGAGGTAGTACTCGAACTCGATGCGGTGGGGGAGGTTCCGGTGGATGAAGACGTAGTCCTCGGGGCCGGTGCGGCGCGCGACCTCGATGGCGAAGAGGTGCTTGAGGTACTCGGCGTTGTACCAGGGCTGGGCGTGGGTGCCCATCATGACGCGGCTCTCGAGGAGGTTGGCATAGGCGTGCGGCGCCTCGACGCTGAAGTAGGCGGCGAGCGCGGCGGCCACGGCGAGGCGGGACGACCAGCGCGCGGCCCGGGGCCAGCGGCCGAGCAGGAAGGACAGGCCGTGGTGCAGCTCCCAGAGGAGGTCCATGAGGGCCAGGGCGAAGAAGGACGAGAAGAAGAACACGCGGTAGAGGTGGATCGCCGAGCCCTGGGCGAAGAGGTAGATGTAGAAGCTGTTGAGGATGAAGTAGAGGAGGACGGCGTGATCGCGGGCGCGCGCCCGGCGGAGGACGGCGCGCACGAGGAACACGACGAGCCACAGGAGGCCGAGACCGATGACGGGCCAGCCGTAGAGGATCTCGAGCCACTGGCGGTGACGCGCCAGCACCCAATCGACGTTGGCGGCGTGGCGCAGGCGGTAGGAGAAGAGGAAGTCCTCCATCATCCCCTTCTGCCAGACGAAGATGACGTGGAAGGCCATGGTCGCGACGGCGACGAAGCCGGTGGCGAGGAACCACGCGAGCCAGGCGTTGAGCCGGCCGAGCCTCATCGCCCGGCCCCGCCGGGTGGCGAGCCGGGAGAGCGCGAAGAGGCCGTGGAAGAAGGCCTGGAAGTAGAGCTCCCACATGAGCAGGCCACCGAGCACGATGAGCAGGCAGGCGATGCCGAGCCCGCGGCGCGAGGGGGCCTCGAGGTAGTTGAGGAAGGCGTGCAGGAAGAGGAGCGAGCACGCCATGGTGGGCAGCATGGGGTCGGTGAGGATGCTGAAGCTCGTGAGGATGGGGAAGCCGACGTAGAGGGCCACGGCCACGAGGCCCCACTCGCGGGACCAGCGCCGCCGCACGAGGACGTAGAGGGCCCACAGGGTGACGAGGCCGAGGGCGGCCGGAAGCGCCGCGGCCACCCATGCGTGGTCGCCGAAGACGAGCATGGCGAGGACGAGGATGTGGTGGTAGCCGATGGGGTGGTGAAAGTAGTAGGCGCTCCGGTCGGGCAGCTCGTAGCCGGCGGCGGTCGCGGGCGTGACGAGGTGGAAGCGGAGGGTCATGCGCGCCCGCATGGTGTACTCGGCGGTGTGGTGCCCGAAGTGCCCCCAGAGCACGGGGTGGGCGACGCCAAAGGACGAGTAGGTGAGGTAGACGAGGACGACGAGCGCGAGGCCGAGGCGCACGGGCCACAGCTTCCTGGCCTGGGCGGGCGCGGGGTCAGGCGGGGAGAGAGCGACGGGATCCATGGACGGGCCTGGGTTCGGGTGTGAGCAGGGACGTGAGGCGGGGACGGGCCGGCGGGCGGGCGTGTATGTGGGTCATCGCATCTCGCCAACGCGCTGGGCGACTCGCCTGGCCTCCTCCTGGCCGCGCGCCACCACCTCCTCGGCATCGAGGCCGCTCTCGGCAGTGAACTCACCGCGCCGGAGGAGCACGCGGCCCTCCACGACGACGTCGCGGACGTCATTGGCCCGCGCGGCATAGACCAGGAGCGAGGCGGGATCGTCGCCGGGGACGAGATGCGGCGCGCGGGCGTTCACCACGATCACGTCGGCGCGCTTGCCGGGTTCGAGGGTGCCGACGCGATCCTCGAGGCCGAGGGCGCGGGCGCCGCCGCGCGTGGCGAGCTCGAGCGCGGTCCACGCGGGGAGGGCCTGGGCCCCGAAGGCGGGTTTGTGGAGCAGCGCGGCCAGGCGCAGCTCGAGGAAGCCGTCGAGGTTGTTGTTACAGGGCACGCCGTCGGCGCCGAGGGCGACGTTGATGCCCGCGGCGAGGAGCGTCGGTACGGGGGCGATGCCCGAGGCGAGCTTGAGGTTCGACGAGGGGCAATGCGTGACGTGGGTGCCGCGGGCGGCCATGCGGCGGATCTCGTCGTCGGTCACGTGGACGCAGTGGGCCAGGGTCACCTGCTCGCCGCCCATGCCGATGTCGTCGAGCCAGGCCACGTTGTCGGCGCCGAGCAGCTGGCGCACGATCGCGACCTCGGCGCGCTGCTCCGAGGCGTGCGTGTGGACCCGCGCCCCCTCCTGCATCCGGTCGACCACCTCGCGCAGGAGCCCCTCGCTGCACGAGAGCACGAAGCGCGGGGCGTAGGCGTAGCTCAGGCGCCCGCCATAGACGTCGGGCCGCACCCAGCGGCTCGCCAGGTCGTCCGAGGCGGCGAGCGAGTCATGGGTGGTCTCGCGCAGGCGCCGCGGCACCCCATCGCCGCTGTCCATCATGGCCTTGCCCACGACGGCGCGGAGCCCCGACCGGCCGAGCTCGTCCATCAGGGCGTCGGTCTCGTGCACGGTCCCCATGTCGAGGATGGCGGTGGTGCCGCCGCGGATGAGTTCGGCCGCCGCCAGGCGGGCGCAGGCGCGCATGGCGCGTTCGTCGAGCGCGGCCTCGTAGGGCCAGATGCGCTCGCGCAGCCATTCGAGGAGCGGCAGGTCATCGGCCCCGCCGCGGCACAGGGTCTGGCACACGTGCGTGTGCGCCTGCACGAGGCCAGGCAACACGACGCAGCCAGTGGCGTCGATGACGTCGGCCTGCGCCGCGCGGGCGGCCCAGCCGGACGGCGGCTCGCTCCCCACCGCGACGATGACGCCCGCGTCGATGTAGACCGAGGCCTGGCGCGCGACGCGATCGGTGAGGGTGAGCACCGTGCCGCCGCGGATCTCGATCGGGCCACCCGCCGCCGGCGTCCCGGTCGTCGTGGTCGCCTGCGCCTTCGTCATGGGGCCAGCTCCTCGCCGCGGAAGGCGCGTGGCAAGAGTTCGCCGAGCGTGGTCTCGACCCGCTCTCCCTCTGGATTCACGAGCAGGATCGTGGTCTCGCGGGCGAACTCCGCGATCACCTGGCGGCAGCCGCCGCAGGGCGCGGACGGCGGCGAGACCGCGGTCGCCACCGCCACGGCCACGAGCTCGCGGGCGCCGGCCAGCACCGCCGCGGCGATGGCGTTGCGCTCGGCGCACACGGTGAGCGGATAGGAGGCGTTCTCGACGTTCACCCCGGCGAAGATGCGGCCGTCGCGGGCCATCACCGCGGCCCCCACGGAGAAGTGCGAGTAGGGGGCGTAGGCCTGGTCGCGCGCGCCGAGGGCCGCCTGGATGAGCGCCGCCTGCGCCGGTGCCGCCAGGGCGGGCGGCGAGGTCCCGGGATCGCGCTCGCCGCTCACGCCGGCTCCGTGCTGGCGATGCGCCCGAGGATGCGATCGAGCAGCGTCGTGAAGGTCTCGCGCACGGCCGCGGCCGTGGCCGTCACCTCGGAGTGATCGAGCTTCTCCTTGGTGATGCCGGCCGCGAGGTTGGTCACGCACGAGATCCCGAGCACGCGCGCCCGCATGTGCCGGGCCGCGATCACCTCGGGCACGGTCGACATCCCGACGAGATCGGCGCCGAGGATGCGCACCATCCGCACCTCCGCCGGGGTCTCGTAGGCCGGCCCGGGGAGGCAGGCATAGATCCCCTCGCGCAGGCGGAGCCCCATCTCGGCGCCCGCGTCGGCCGCCAGCTGGCGCAGGGACAGATCGTAGGCGTCCGACATGTCCGGGAAGCGCACGCCCACGGCGTCGTCGTTGGCGCCGCGCAGCGGCGAGGCCGGGAGGAGATTCAGGTGATCCGACAGGACCACGAGCTCGCCCGGGCGCAGCGTCGGGTCCACGCCGCCGGCCGCGTTGGTGATGATGAGCGTCCGGCAGCCCGCCGCGATCAGCGTGCGCACCGGGAACACCACCGTGGACAGATCGTGCCCCTCGTAGAAGTGCACCCGGCCCTGCATGGCCAGCACCTCGACCGTGCGCGCCCCACCGGCGCGGCCATACACGAGGTTGCCGGCGTGGCCCACCACCGAGGAGCTGGCGAAGCCGGGCAGCTCCCCGTACGGGATGGAGATCCGTCCGGCCAGGCGGTCGGCGTAGCCTCCCAGGCCCGAGCCCAGGATGAGACCCACCGTCGGTAACGAGCCGGCGGGCAGACGCGCGCGGATGAGCGCCACCGCGGCCTCGAGCTGGGCCTGCAGCGTGCCCGCAGGAGCGCGCTCGTCGCCGTGTCCCAAAACGTCTTTGGCCCCCTGGCTCATCGCATCACCTCGAAGATCAAGTCACTCGGTGCCTTGACGCCCCCGCCGGCCGCGGGCTGGCCCCATCGATAGGCGCCGAGGATCCGCCGCCGCGCCTCCTCCACGCCGCGCCCCCCGCGATGATCGATCCGCACGAGCGGCTCCCCGGGCTCGACCGTCTCGCCCACCTTCTTGTGCAGCCACAGACCCACCGCCGGATCGATCGAGTCCTCCTTGCGCAGCCGTCCCGCCCCGAGCGCGAGCGCCGCCATGCCGATGGCCTCGGCGTCGATGGCCTGCACCACCCCGCCCCCTCGCTCCGCGGGCGCCACCACCTCCAGATGATCCGGGGCCATGGGCAGCTCCTCTTCGAACACGGACCGCGCGCTGCCGCCCTGCGCCTCCACCATGGCCGCGAACCGCGCGAGCGCCGAACCATCGGCGATCGCCCGCTCGAGCCGCTGGCGCGCCGCCGCCGCGTCGCCCGCCAGGTGCGCCAGCACCAGCATCTCCGCCGTGAGCGTCAGGACGAGCTCACGGATGTCGGGCTCGCCTTGGCCCCGCAGCTGCGCGATGGCCTCGCGCACCTCGTGCGCGTTGCCGATCCAGCGGCCGAGCGGCTGATCCATGTCCGTGAGGAAGGCCGTGACCCGCTTGCCCGCGGCGCGCCCGATGGCGCACATGGTCGCGGCCAGCTCGCGCGCCCGTTCGCGCGTCTTCATGAACGCCCCCGAGCCGACCTTCACGTCGAGCACGAGCGCGTCGATCCCCGACGCCAGCTTCTTCGACATGATGGACGAGGCGATGAGCGGAATGGACTCCACGGTGCCGGTCACGTCGCGCAGCGCATAGAGCCGCCGGTCGGCCGGGGCGAGGCGCTCGGTCTGACCGATCATCGCCACCCCGATGCCCCCGAGCTGGGCGCGAAACCGATCCACCGACAGATCCACGCGCATCCCCGGGATGGCCTCCAGCTTGTCGAGCGTGCCCCCGGTGTGCCCGAGCCCGCGCCCCGAGATCATCGGCACCACCGCGCCGCAGGCCGCGGCCAGCGGCGCGAGCGCGAGCGAGATCATGTCCCCCACGCCGCCCGTGGAGTGCTTGTCCACCTTCACCCCGGGCAGACTCGACAGATCCAGCACCTCGCCCGAATGCAGCATGGCATCGGTCCAGGCGTCGAGCTCGTGGGCCTCGAGGCCGCGGAAGTAGATCGCCATGAGCAGCGCCGAGGCCTGGTAATCGGGCAGCTCGCCGCGCGTGTAGGCCGCGATGAGCTCGCGGATCTCCTCGGGTGCAAGCGTCCCCCCATCGCGCTTGCGCCGGATCAACTCGGCCGCGATCGCCACGTCAGGCCATCACCCGGTCGAGGAAGGAGACGCCGCGCGACCAGGGAGGCAGGCCGAAGGCGCTGCACAGCGTCTGCGCGATGTCGTAGAACCCGAGCCGCAGCCCGAGGTCCGCCGAGCGCGGGCGGGCGCCGAAGGCGAGGAGCGGCACCTCCTCGCGCGTGTGGTCGGTGCCTGGGAACGTCGGGTCGTTGCCATGATCCGCGGTGAGCACCACGAGATCGCGCGGCCCGAGCCGCTCCCGCAGCCGCGGCAGGAAGCGGTCGAACTCCTGGAGCGACCCGTAATACCCCTCCGGGTCGCGGCGATGACCGTAGAGCATGTCGAAGTCCACGAGGTTGAGGAACACGAGACCCCGCTCGACGCGATCGAGCGCCGCGAGCGTGCGCTCCATGCCGTCCTGATTGCCCTCGCTGTGCACGTTCTCGCTCACGCCCCGCCCGGCGAAGATGTCCCAGATCTTGCCCACGCCCACCACCGGCAGCCCGCGCTCGACCAGACGATCGAGCACGGTAGGTTCAGGGGGCGGCGCGGAGAAATCGCGCCGGTTGTAGGTGCGCTTGAAACCGCCCGCCGCCCCGACGAACGGCCGGGCGATGACCCGCGCCACCCGGTAGCGATCGCACAGCCGCCGAGCCACCTCGCAGGCGCGATACAGCTCGTCGAGCGGCACCTCCTCCTCGTGCGCCGCGATCTGGAACACCGAGTCGGCCGAGGTGTAGACGATGAGGTCGCCGCTCGCCAGGTGCTGGGGGCCGAGCTCCTCGATGATGGCCGTGCCCGACGCCGGCTTGTTGCCGAGCACGCCGCGCCCGGTCTTCTGCCGGAACTCATCCATCATCTCGGCGGGGAAGCCGTTCGGGAACGTGGTGAAGGGATCGTGCGTCACCAGGCCCACCATCTCCCAGTGGCCCGTGGTCGTGTCCTTGCCGCGCGACGCCTCGCGCATCCGACCATACGCGCCGGTCGGCTGGGCCAGCGGCGGGACCCCCAGGATGTGGGTCAGGTTGCCGAGCCCGAGCCCCTGCAGGTGCGGCAGCGACATGCCGCCCACGTGCACGGAGAGATTGCCGAGCGTGCTCGAACCGGTGTCGCCGTACTCGGCGGCGTCCGGCGCCTCGCCGCAGCCCACGGAGTCGAGGACGATGAGGACGATACGATCAACGGGTGTGGCGGATGGGACGAAAGACATGGCCATGGCTCCACGGAGCGCCTCTGTTGGCGACGAGCTTACTTCCTGTCCTGGGAAATTCCCACCCCCGCGGGACCGCTACGGGCCGCGCGCAAGAGGCGGATCGAGAGCGTCTAGTACGCGGCCTTCTTGCCCGGCGCCGCCGGCGCGGCCGCCTTGGGATCGGCGCCGGTGACGATGGCGATCGAGGCCGACGCCCCGATGCGGTTGGCGCCCGCGCGCACCATCTTCTCCGCGTCCTCGCGGGTGCGCACGCCGCCCGAGGCCTTGACCCCGAGCTCATCCCCCACGAGGCGGCGCATGAGCGATATATCCTCGACCGTCGCTCCGCCGGGCCCGAAGCCCGTCGAGGTCTTGACGAAGTGCGCCCCCGCCGCCTTGCACAGCGCGATGGCGATGGTCTTCTCCTCCAGGCTGAGGAGCCCGGTCTCGAGGATCACCTTGAGCCGCGCCGGCCGGGCCGCCTTGACCACCTCGCGGATGTCGTGCTCGACGCAGGCGTAGTCGCGCGACTTGAGCGCGCCCACGTTGATGACCATGTCGATCTCGTCGGCGCCCGCGCGCACCGCCTCGCGCGCCTCGAAGGCCTTGGCGTGGGTCGCCATGGCGCCGAGCGGGAAGCCCACCACCGCGCAGGTCATCACCCCCGAGCCGTGGAGCAGCGCCTTGACCTTGGACACCCAGGTCGAGTTGACGCAGACCGAGGCGAAGCGGTGCTTGCGCGCCTCCTCGCACATCCGCTTGATGTCGTCCGACGTCGCGTCCGGCTTGAGCAACGTGTGATCGATGAGGCCGGCGAAGTCCACGTCCACCGGCCCGGTGTCCGGCCCCGCGCCGATGCGCGCGGCGCCTTCACCGAGGATCACGCGCGTGGCCCACGGGCGGCGCACCACGCAGTGGCCACAGCCGCTGCAGGAGGCCGGGTCTTCCTCGCACGGCTGCTCCCGCAGCGGCAAGGACGCCTGGTTCACCTGACCTCCCAGGCGTGCCCGCACCCGTGATGCAATCACCTCGACGAGCTGGTCTATCTCTCGGTCCGCCATGAGGCGTCCTCCACTATCAATGGAGCCGTCAGCAGTCAACCACGTCGTGTCATCGGGATCCGGGGAACGGGCTCACAGCGCCGGGGGCCGGCGCCCCCTCCGCCCCTGCTTCTGCAGCCCTCGCTCCGCCTGCTCCAGCCGCTGGGTCACGTCGGCCTGCGGAGAGAGCTCGAGCACATGCCGATACTCGGCGATGGCCTGCTCGTAACGCCGGGTCGCGAGGTAGGCGTTGCCCAGGCTGATGAGCGCATGAATGTCATTCGGCGCCAGCTGGACCGCGGCCATGGCGTCGTCGAGCGCGCCGCCGAGCCGGCTTCGCCGCAGCTGCTGCGCCGAGCGCAGACAGAGCGTCATCACCAGCTGCGAGCGCACCTTCGGATCATCGGGATCGAGCGCGAAGGCGGTCCGGTAAAACCGCTCCATGGCCTCGAGGTCGTTCCTCTTCCACGCCCGCTGCGCCCGCCCATCGAGCGTCGTGACCGCCGACATGCGCAGCTGCCGTGCCGTCGTATTCTCGGGATCCAGCGTCGCGATGCGCCGCAGGAGCTCGCGTAGGTTCTCCACCGGCGGCGTCAAGAAGTTCCCCCTCTCGACGGCCAGCCGGGCCCGCCCGAGCAGCGGCTCGAGCAGCTTGCTCTTCTCTGGGAAGTGCGACGCCTCCTGGGGCGCGATCGGGGGCGGGGCCGGAGGCAGCGTCTCGACCGGGTGCACGGGCTCGGTGGGCTGCGGCGGCCCCGGCTGCGCCGACCGCCCCTCCTTCCACTTCATTGCCAAGACCGCCGAGACCCCCAGGAACAGCACGAGGCCCCCGATCACGAGCCACCAGAGGCCCCTCATCCGACCGGGCGAGCGACGCAACGGGCGCTCGATCGTGCGATCCTGGCTCGGGGTCGGGATCACCCGGCGGCGCATCGCCCCCGTCCCCTCGCGCTCGATCGTGGGGATCTGCTCTTCGAGAGAGGGGCTCGATGGCTCCGGGCTCCGGCTCACCACCGGCTCGTCCGAGATCGGCCGCAGCGGCTCCGTCTTCCTGTCGGGCGTGAAGTCTCCCGCCGGCGCCATCGCCGGCATCGGCGAACCGAGGCCCCCGGGACCCTCCTGCCATGCCGAGGCCTCCTTCTTGAGCCCGAGCAGGGCCGCCACCGCCGACCCTCGCCCCTTCATACTCTTGGTGATCTCGTACTCGAGCGCCCTCATCGATCCGATGCGGCGCACCGGATCGCGCTCGAGCGCGCCCATGACCGCCTCGGCCAGCGACTCCGGGATCTCCTGGTTGAGCTCGCGCGGCGACAGCGGCATCTCCGCCACCTTGCGCGACAGCACCGTCAACGCATTCCCGCCGCCGTGCGGCGGCGTCCCGGTCAGCATCTCGTAAAGGATCGCGCCCACGGCATACACATCGACCCGCTGATCGATGGAGCCACCCGAGGCCTGCTCGGGCGCCATGTACTCCGGCGTGCCGATCGCCAGCCCGGGCGCCGTCAGGCGACGCATCCCCCCCTCGGTCATGCTCGTGGCGATACCGAAATCGAGCACCTTGACGAAGTCGATATTGCCGTCGCGCTGCGCGAGGAAGATATTCCCCGGCTTGAGGTCGCGGTGAATGATGCCCGCCTCGTGGGCGGCGGCCACCGCACGGCACACCTGGGCGCAGATATGCACCGCCCGCGACGGCGATAGGCGCACCTCCTGCTGCAGCACCTCGGCCAGATCGCAGCCCTGCAGGAGCTCCATCACCAGGAAGAAGTTGCCCTGGTCCGTGGTGCCGAAGTCGAGCACATCGATGATGTTGGGGTGGCCGATGAGCGACGCCGCGCGCGCCTCGCTGCGAAAGCGCGCCACCTGCTCGGCGTCGTTCGAGTACCGGGGGCGCAGGACCTTGACCGCCACCTTCTTGCCGATCTCGACGTGCTCGGCCTCGTACACCCAGCCCATGCCGCCCTTGCCGATGAGCTTGTCGAGCCGATAGCGCCCCGCGAGCACCTTCCCGAGGTAGGTCGTGGCCCCCTGCTCCGGCTCGGCGTTCGCGGACATGGCGCGCGCCGCCTCGGCCCCGCGTCCAGGACCCGGGCCCGGGCCGGCCATCCCCTGGGACTCGACATCGGGGAACGCGTTCCGGGCGAGCGACCAGCTGGGCGTCGCCGCACGCGACGCCCGCGGGATGCGCAAGGGCGTGTGGCGCTCCTCGGTCTGTTCATCCGAGGAGGAGATCGAGTCGGTCTCGCTCTCGTCCAGGCCCCGGCGCCCCGGATCGCCGGTACTGGCCGCATGGGAGAGCCGATGCGGCACCTCGGGCAAGGTCGTCTCGGAGATCGGCCGCCCCGGATCGAGCTGCACCTCCGACGCGGTCCACGCCTCCCGCGCGTGCGGCCCCGTCGCTTCGCCCTCGGACCACAGCGACTCGCGCTGGCGCTCCGCATAGAGCGCCGCTTCGCGCTCCGCCTCCCCGGGCCACAGCTCACTGAGGAGCGCCGCCAGATCCGCCTGCGCCCCCAGCGGCAGCCGCAGCGCCGCGAGCGCCTCCCCAAATTCCAGCGCCGTGGGCCAGCGATCCGCCGGGTCGATGGCCATCGCTCGCCACATCACCTCCTCGATCTCGACCAGCTGCCCCCGGGCCTCCAGCGAGAGGGTCGATGACGACGGATGCTCCGACATCATCTTCCACATCATCCCGAGCGCCCAGACATCCCAGGTGGTATCCGGCGCCCCCCCTTCGACCTGCTCGGGTGGGGCATAGGGACTCGACATCGGCCCGAGCGGTCGCGCCAGGCCGCAGCCCAGCAGCTTGACCTCGCCGGTCCACGAGATCAGGACCTGCGACGGATCGAGCGCCCCATGCACGAGCGACGGCGTGCTCCGCTGGGCCACCGCGAGCCCGGCCAGGATCCGCTGCATCACATACCCGGACAGCGGCAGCGGCAGACGCCGTTCCTTCTCCGCCAGACGATAGAGCACCGCCCCGAGGTCGCGCCCCGCCACCAGCTCGAGCGCCACCGCGTGAAAGGTGCTGTCGATGACATCCAGCACCCGCACCAGGTTCGGATGATGAAGCCCCAGGAGCTGCGGCACGTTCTCCACGGAGCGGCCGATCACCTTGAGCACACAGGGATGCTCGGCGTCCGCGAGCCCGAGATAGAGCTGTCCCCCTTCGCCGCGCCCGAGGGGCGACACCACACTGAACTGGCCCAGACTTCTCGGGAACGGGGCGCCGCTCATCGCCAGAATGCGAATTCTATCATGGAGCAGACGCCATCCCCCTAGGACTTCCTGCCTCTGGCGGGCAGCTCAGCGCGAAGCCCCGTCCCCCGAGCACGGGGGTTCACCCCGACGTGCCCGCGTCCCCCGCGTCGCTCGCTTGGTCCAGCGACGGAAACACACACTCGCCCGTCGTGCCCTTCAGATGACAGTAGCCATCCGAGAGGCAGGTGTAATCCTCGGGGCACCCCACCCCGGCATCGGTCCCGCACTGGAAGGAGCACATGGGTTTGTTCGGGCTGTAACACCCGGCCAACGCCAGGGCCAGCAGCCAGAGTCTGCATCGCCTCATCTAGAACTCCCCGACCGCCGCCACCCCTGCATACCGCTGCCCCAGGCTGGGTGCCACCAGCACGTGCTTGTCGCGCGGCTTCTGGCGCATGCGGTAATCGGTGGCGAACAGAACAATCGTCGTGATCGCAGAGGCCCCCGCCGCCGACCATAAGGCGATCGCCGCGGCCTGATAGTTCCTGCCCTCGCGCTCGAGCGTCGCGAGCTGATCGCGGAGCGTGGGCGTCAGCACCGGTGGACGCTGCGTCGTCGGATCGAGCGTCCGCAGGCGCCGCTCCACCTCATCGGAGCGGGACTGCGCTGCCAGGCCCATGACCGCGCCCCCCGTCCCGAGCGCGATCGTGGCCGCCAGGGTCCCCCACGCCGCCAGCTTCAACTTGGATGGCTTCTCGAGCCCCTGCGCGGCCGGCTTGGGCGGTGGCGGCGGCGGCGTGATCGTACCGCCCGGCGCCGTTCCCTGGACCGCACCGCCCGCGCCCCCCTTCTGCTCGAGCTCAGCGATGCGCCGCTCCACCTCGCCCCGATCGCTCGCGCTCGTAGCGGCATCTAGATAGCGCCGATACCAGAGCACCGCCTCCGTCCCCTGCCCCGCCAGATCGTAGCAGTCGCCGCTCTTGCGCAGATAGACCGCGTCATTGCTCAGACGAAACGCCTCTTCGTATTCCGTGGCCGCGCGGGCGGCCTCATTCTGCATGCAGGCAGCGTCGCCCGCCGCCGCATGCACCTTCACCGCATCGGCGCCCTGCGCGTGCGCCACGCCCCCGGCCGCCACCATGGCCACCGCCAGGATCGCGCATCCGATCGCTCTCATCCTCTCCTCTGATTTCCGGCCCTTGCTCTTGCGTGCGGCCCTACGCGTGATCCCATTCGTAGCAGGCCCGGGCCCGTCACCGCCTCACCCGCCCCCTCGGCCCCTACCCGCGGATCAGGAACCGCCAGCCCTGCAGCGGCCCCTTGCCCAGGCCGCCGTCGGGCATCCTACACGAACCCCGACGGCTGGTCTATCATCCGGCGCATGGCCACCAGGACCAAGATCGATCGCGTGCGCAACATCGGCGTCGTCGCGCACATCGATGCCGGCAAGACCACCGTCACCGAGCGCTTCCTCTTCTACTCCGGCCGCATCCACAAGATCGGCGAAGTCCACGAAGGCGACACCCAGATGGACTGGATGCCCGAAGAGCGCGAGCGCGGCATCACCATCACCGCCGCCGCCACCACCTTCCCCTGGAGGAGCCACGAGATCCACCTCATCGACACCCCCGGCCACGTCGACTTCACCATCGAGGTCGAGCGCTCCCTGCGCGTCCTCGACGGCGCCGTCGTCGTCTTCTCCGCCGTGGACGGCGTCGAGCCCCAGTCCGAGACCGTCTGGCACCAGGCCGACAAGTTCCACGTCCCGCGCATCGCCTTCGTCAACAAGATGGACCGCATCGGCGCGAGCTACGACACCGTCCTCGAAGACCTCCGCCAGCGCCTCGGCGCGCGCCCCGCGCCCGTGCAGCTCCCCCTCGGCGCCGAGGACCACTTCCGCGGCGCCATCGACCTCCTCACCCTCGAAGCCGTGCGCTTCACCGGCGAAGAGACCGACCCCCCCGAGGTCACCCCCCTCGATCCCGCCGATCCCCTCCACGGCGAAGCCCAGAGCGCGCGCGAGCGCCTCATCGAGACCATCGCCGACGTCGACGACGCCCTCGCCGAGCTCTACCTCGGCGGCGGCGCCATCGACGCCGCCGCGCTCCGCACCGCCCTGCGCCGCGCCTGCCTCGCCAACCGCGTCGTCCCCGTCCTGTGCGGCGCCGCCCTCCGCAACATGGGCGTCCAGCCCCTCCTCGACGCCGTCGTCGACTACCTCCCCGCGCCCACCGAGGTCCCCCCCATCACCGGCGTCAAACCCGGCAGCGAAGAGCGCGAGACCCGCCCCGCCGACGACAAGGCCCCCCTCTCGGCCCTCGCCTTCAAGGTCGCCATGCTCGAAGGGCGCAAGGCCGTCTACCTCCGCATCTACTCCGGCGCCGTCGCCCCCGGCGAAGACCTCTACAACCCCCGCCTCCAGCGCAGCGACAAGATCGCGCGCCTCTTCTCCGTCCACGCCGACAAGCGCGAGCGCATCGAGCGCGCCGTCGCCGGCACCATCGTCCTCGCCATGGGGCTCAAAGACGTCACCACCGGCGACACCCTGTGCGACGCCCGCCACCCCATCCTGCTCGAGCGCGTCGACACCTACGAGCCCGTCATCTCCGCCGCCATCGAGCCCGAGTCCTCCTCGGACAAAGACAAACTCGACCAGTCCCTCGTCAAGCTGGTCGACGAAGACCCCACGCTCCGCGTGCGCGAGGACAGCGAGACCGGCCAGACCATCATCAGCGGCATGGGCGAGCTGCACCTCGACATCATCCACAGCCGCCTCGAGCGCGAGTACCAGGTCAAGACCCGCATGGGCCGCCCGCAGGTCGTCTACCGCGAGACCGTGCGCCGCGCCGCCATCGGCGACGCCCGCTTCGAGCGCCTCATCGACAGGGCGCGCCTCGAGGGCAAGAAGGGCCAGGCCGCGGAGAAGGGCGGCAAAGAAGAGGAGCTCGTCTTCGGCGCCGCCACCGTGCGCGTCGCCCCGCGCCCGCGCGGCACAGGCAACCAGTTCGGCATCGCCCTGCCGCCGCCCTCCCCCGACTGGAGCGAGCGCCTGCAGAAGCAGCTCCCCGACCTCGCCGCCGCCGCGCTCGAAGGCGCGCGCGAAGCCACCTCGAGCGGACCGAACGGCTACCCCATGGAGGATCTCGACGTCACCGTCACCGCCGTCGAGCCCCGCGAAGGCATCGCCACCCCCCTCGGCTGGAAGATCGCCGGCGCCGAGGCCTTCCGCAAGGCCTGCGGCCAGGCCGACGTCGGCGTCCTCGAGCCCATCATGCGCCTCGAAGTCGTCGTCCCCGAGGACTTCATGGGCGCCGTCGTAGGCGACCTCAACCAGCGGCGCGCCCAGATCCAGGACCTCGGCTACCGCGGCGCCCAGCGCACCGTCGTCGCCCTCGTCCCCCTCAAGTCCGTCTTCGGCTACGCCACCGCCGTCCGCTCCGCCACCCAGGGCCGCGCCAACTTCTCCATGAAGTTCCACGCCTACGACGCGTGGGGTTGAGCCGGAAGCTGCAACAGAACCCCCGCCCGTAGAGCGGGAGCACGTATGGCAGAGCGGAACGGTGCTATAGTCGCGCCATGGCGATCAACCTCTACTGGAAGCCCGGCTGAACCGGGTGCGTGAAGGCGCGGGAGTTCCTCGCGCAAAAAGATCAGGACGTGACCCTGCGCAACCTCATCAAGGAACCGCTCACGGCGTCGGAGTTGAAGACGCTGGCCAAGCGGGTGGGGGGCCCCGAGGTGCTGGTGGCGCCCAAGCAGCGGGCGGAGGCCGAAGGCCTGGCGGGCGACGAGCTCCTCGCCTGGCTGGCCGAGGACGGCCGGCGGCTCCGGCGGCCGATCATCGATGTGGGCGGGAAGGTGCTCCTCGGTTTCACGAACAGCGTGCGCGAAGAGCTCGAGGACGAGCTCAGCGAGTGAGCGGGCGCCTCACACGCCCTCGCCCACCCGCCCCTCTCCCTTCATTTCATTCTAGTCACTGTCGGCGAACCAGCTCTCGTCGTTGGGCGGCGCCTTGGGACCGCCGCGGCCCACGATCGCCTGCTCCGCGCCCTGCACGAGCTTGAGGTTCTGCTTGTCGGCCGCGGTGAGCAGCGTGTCGCGATAGGCGGGGTTCGCCTTGTACCACTCCATGCGGCCGAAGTAGCTCTTGAGCGGCTCGCTCTTGAAGGCGCGACCCCGCCGCGCATAGATGGTGCCGCGGAGCAGGCGCAGCTCGTACAGCGAGAGCGGCTTCACCTGGTCAGCGGTGAGCGGCTGGTCGAGCAGGCTCAGATCGTCGAGCGGGTTGGTGGCGCCCTCGGTCTTCTCGCCGAGCACGCGGGCGATGAGCCGCCGCTCGAGCTGCACCTCCGCCGAACCATTCCAGGCGGCCACGGTCTGACCGGTGTCGGCGTCCCACAGCTCGAGGTCCCAGCCGGTGACGCTCGAATCCGGGCTGCCCACGAGGATGCGCTTGCCGTCGGCGCTCAAGGCCACGGGGAAGCGCTGGGGCACAGGGTTGGCGGCGAGGCGCCGCTGCCACACCGGTTCGACCTTGCCCTGCTCCGCCAGCCACAGGCGACCGGGCTGCGCCCCGGCGAGCATGGTCTTGCCGTCGGGACGCACGAACACGTGGAACTTCTCCTCCTTGCTCGCCTCGGGCCGGATCTCGGTCGTGGCGCTCATGCGGCCGCTCTCGAGGTCGAGCGTGCCGAGCCAGCCCGAGCCGCCGAACACGACCCGCTTGCCATCGGCCGCGACCGCCACCGCCGACAGCATGGGCAGCTGGCTCTGGGCGGGGAGCTTGAGCTGGTCGTAGCCGAGGGCGGCGTCACGCTCCACGAGGAGCTGGGTGCTGCCCACGAAGAGGAACTTGCTGTCGGCCGTGTAGGTGAGGACCTGCACCGGGTCGTTGGTCGTCGGGACCTTCCAGATCTCCTTGCCCGTGGCCAGGTCCCAGATGCGGAGGAGCGCGCTGTCGGCCACCGCCAGGCGCTTGCCGTCAGGTTCCACCGCCGCGCGGCGGCCGGGGCCCGGGACCGTCATGATCGGCAGCGTGCGCTGGGCCTTGCCGGTCTTGACGTCCCAGAACACGAACTTGTTGTCCTCCTGCATCGTCCAGGCGCGATTGCCATCGGCGAAGAAGCCGGCGCCGAAGGCCACCGAACGGCCCGGCTCGGCCAGGGTCCGCACCACCTGCCCCCCGGGCAGCTGCACGAGACGCACGGCGCCGCCCGTCTCCGCGACGAGGCCGAGCTGGCCGTCGGGCGAGAGGGCGACCTGGGAGACCCCGGCGATGAGGGGGGCCGGCTGGGGCAGCGCGTCGCGACGCTTGATGAGCTCCTCGCGGGACAGCCCGGCCTCGTAGGCGGCGATGGCCTTGGCGTTCTTCTTGTCGATGTCGGTGAGCTTGCGGCGCAGGAGCGACTCGGCGACCGGGACGTTCTTGTACCAGCCCTCGCGCGCGAAGTGCTCGCGGAGCCACGGCGTGCGCATGATCAGGAAGGCGCGCGCGTAGATGGTGCCGCGCATGATCTCGAGCTCGCGCACGGACCGCCCTTCGAGGTCGGCCGGGGTGATCTCGCGATCATAATAAAGGGGGCGCTCGGCCTCGGGCTCGGCGCTCGCCGGGCCCGAGAGGGTCCACAGCATGACAGGGAGCAGGGCCAGATGGGCGATAGGACGGATCCGCATGGCGTGCAGTCTACACAAGAGCGTCCGCTGTGGGACGGCAAACCTCCCCTCCAAGCGGTGCCGGCCGTGATTTGCCGCACCGTCGGCGGTGTGGCAGGATGAGCGCCCTTTCATCGACTACACCGAACAGAATGGATCGCACATGGACGAGCTGACTTCCGCCGTGGCGCCGCCCGCCGGCGAGGCCGCGAGCACGCCCGCGCCGCCCCCTCGCGAGAGCGACGTGGAGGCGGTGGCGGAGATCTCTCGCGCGCGCCTCGCCATCAAGGCCGAGGTGGAGAAACGAATCATCGGGCAGCACGAAGTAGTCGACCACCTGCTCGTGGCGCTGTTCGCCCGCGGGCACTGCCTGTTCGTGGGCGTCCCGGGGCTCGCCAAGACCCTGCTCATCTCGACCCTGTCCGAGGTCCTCAACCTCAGTTTCTCGCGCATCCAGTTCACGCCCGACCTCATGCCCTCGGACATCACGGGCACCGACATCCTCGAGGAGGACCACGCCACCGGGCGGCGCGTGTTCCGCTTCATCCGCGGCCCGGTGTTCGCCCACATCGTGCTCGCCGACGAGATCAACCGCACCCCACCCAAGACGCAGGCGGCGCTCCTGCAGTCGATGCAGGAGCTGCGCGTGACGGCCGGCGGGACCACGCACGAGCTGCCCCTGCCGTTCCTCGTCTTCGCGACCCAGAACCCGATCGAGCAGGAGGGCACCTATCCGCTGCCCGAGGCGCAGCTCGACCGCTTCATGTTCCAGGTGGACGTCGGCTACCCCGAGGAGGCGGACGAGGTCGAGATCGTCAAGCGCTCGACGAGCGCGCTCAAGCCCGTGCTGGCCAAGGTGCTCTCGCCCGAGCGCATCATGGCGCTCCAGGATCTGGTCCTGCGCGTACCGGTGGCGGATCACGTGGTGCGCTACGCCGTGGCGCTGGCGCGCGCCTCGCGCCCCTTGCCGGCGGGGGCGCCCCTGCCCGGGAGCGCCGGCAAAGCCGCCGAGCTCGTGCGCGAGTACGTGGCCTTTGGCGCGGGCCCGCGCGCCTCGCAGTTCCTCATCCTCGGCGCCAAGGCGCGAGCCATCCTCGATGGCCGCTACGCCGCGTCGGTGGAAGACGTGCGCGCGCTCGCGCGGCCGGTGCTGCAGCACCGCCTGGTGCTCAACTTCCACGCCGAGTCACAGGGCGTCAAGCCGGCCGACATCGTGGATCGGCTGGTGAACGCCCTGCGCGAGGCGGGTTGATCGCCCTCGCAACTGCCGGGCACGCCTGCGCTGACACCAGCACCCCCTGCACTCGGACCAGCACCCCCTGCACTGAGACCAGCACCCCCTGCACTGGCACCAGCACCCCCTGCACTGGCACCAGCACCCCCTGCACTGAGACCAGCACCCCCTGCACTGAGACCAGCACCCCCTGCACCTGCCTCCCTGGCCAGGCTATGGAACAGGGAGCCGCAACCGGTCGCCGCTCGTCTCCAGGGCGGCATCGGGGGCCTGGGACGGGAAGCGGCGGCGATGGAGGATCTCCACGCGTACCTCGGCGGGCCCGCCAGCCCCGCTCGCGGCGAAGCGGAAGCTCGCGCGGTCGATGGCGCCGGGCCCAAGCCGCGTGTCCGGGGCGGCGTCGCGCACCGCAAAGGCGTAGAACACGGGCTCGCTGCCGTCGGCGTCGGCCAGGCGCCGACCATACAGCTGGCCCGCGCCCGTGCGCTCGGCGGCGGCGGGGAGTGCGGGTCCCCCCGTCTGCGCGAGCGCCCCGCCGCCATCGCTGGCGCTCACGAGGAGCAGCGCGTGCCGGTCCGGCAGCCCGCTCGGGAAGCTGTGGCCGGTGTGGCGGTTCTCCACCTCCACATCGACCACGATCTCGCCACCCACCCGGCGGGCCGTGGCCCGCAGC
>DATAGU010000197.1:0-13932 GCA_036263495.1 Polyangia bacterium
GTCGCCGAGGTCCTCGTCGCCGCGCCGATCATCGAGCGGATCCTCACGATCGCGAAGGGCGCCATCAAGGACATCAAGGACATCATCGACAAGGTGCCGGTCATCCTCGACCTCGGCATCCGCATCGTGCTCGCCTACCTCGAGCCGGTGATCAACTTCGCCGGCGCGTTCGTCAAGGCCATCGCCACGCTGATCTCCAGCTACCTGGACTGGATCGTGGCCCTGGCCAACGACCTCTTCGCCAAGCTGCCGGCGTACCTGAACGCGCTCGTCGCGCAGCTCGTGAGGTCGGCCCTGCAGTCGGCGGTCACCTACGTCAAGGACCTGGCGCGCGCCTTTGTCGACATCGTCGCCTCGGCGCTGCTCGGCGCCGCCCTCGCCATCGGCAACGTGCAGTACGCCGTGGCGAAGTACCTGGTCAACGCCTTCATCGAGGTGTTCTCCTACGTCGGCCGCGTGCTGCGCGAGGTGGGCCGCTTCCTCGTCGACTCCATCAAGTTCGCCTTCGATTCCTTCCTGCACCTCCTCACGTCCATCCTGAAGACGCTCCCCGTCATCGGCCCGAAGGTCACCGTCACGCCGGCGCCCGGGGCGATCACCCCGTTCGACGCGGGCGAGGGGCCGAAGCTCGGCACCTTCCCCGACCTCGGCAAGGAGATCAAGGACAGCTTCAAGGCCGGCGCCGGGCTCGGCAGGAACCTCGCCGAGGCGATCTTCGGCCCGACGCCGCAGGAGGAGGAGCAGAAGAAGAAGGACAAGGCCAAGGACGCCGCCGGCGCGCCCACGCTCCAGCTCGAACCGCCCCCCAAGCCGACGTTCGAAGGGCCGGTCTTCAAGGCGCCGCGCGACTCGGTCCTGCCCGACCTGCTCGAGCGCACCAAGGCCAAGCCCGGCGACGGCAAGCCCACCGCCGAGGGGCCCGTCGCGCCCGTCAACTTCAACGGCGGCATCACCGTCAACCTCAACGTCGCCCGCCTCGACGGCGACAACATGCAGGCCACCGCCCGCGCCATCGCCGAGAACGTCCTGCAGGAGGTGCAGCGGCTGGCGGAGGTCGAGCGCTTCCGCCGCGGCCTGCCCACCGGTTCGCTCGGTTAGAGGAGGAGGCGCGCCATGAGCCTGAACATCGCACAGCCCAAGCGGGGATACCTGGCGCACGTCCTCTCGGTGCCGCCGCTCATCTACCCCTTCCAGTACAACCCACAGCAGATCACCGACTCGAAGCACGTCGAGTGGGTGACCAGCACCGAGCCCATCCCGACGCCCAAGGGCTTCATCGGGACGGTCGCGGCGCTGCCGTCGATCCTCGGGCGCTCCTTCTCGCACGCCGAGGTGAAGAAGCTCGGCCGCGAGGGCGACCGCACCGTCAATTTCAAGTTCACCATCGACGGCCGCGAGACGCGCCCGGGCGAGCCCGAACGCCGCCGCAACGAGGACGGCGACATCCTGGCCGACATCGCCATCCTGCGCTCGTTCGTCTACCCCGAGATCCTCGACCTGCTCGACCTGGCGAGCGCGCTCACGAGCAGCGACAAGAGCAAGCGCGAGGAGCTGTTCTTCAATCACCCGCCGACGGCCACGCTGGTGCTCGGCAGCATGAGCATGGAGGGCTACGTCACCGACCTCAAGATCACCGAGACGCTGTTCAACGCCGACCTCAACCCGACCCGCGCCGAGGTGGAGATCACGATGATCGAGAAGATCGACTCGATCTCCTTCGTGGTCGACACGATCAAGCGGCTCGGCCTCACCTTCTATCACACGGCCTACGAGGACATCGGCAAGGTCCTCTTCTGACCGCGCCCGAGGAGCCCACGATGCCCGTCGATCCGCTCTCCCGCTACCGCAACCTGCCCACGCTCCAGGTCGTGCACCCGCGGCGCGGCACGACGCGCAGCCTGGCGCTGCGCCGCCCGCCGCTGCCCGCCGCCCCCGAGGGCAGCCGCACCTATCGCTACGCGGCCTACGACACGCCCGACCTCATCGCGCTCAAGTTCTTCGGGCACGAGGAGCTGTACTGGAACCTCCTCGACTACAACGGGCAGCGCCTGCCGGACGAGTTCCAGCCCGGCGAGCAGCTCACCGTGCCGTCGCTCGCGCAGGTGACGCGCGTGCAGAGGCCGGTCTAGCGCGCCATGGCCGATCCCTTCGCCAGCGTCACCGTCGAGGGCGAGGACGTAACCGATCTGCTCAGCTTCGTGAGCGTGGAGGAGAACGACTCGCAGGCCGACCTGGCCACGCTGGTCTTCGCCGACGGCTCGCTGGCGCTGCCGGACGTCTTGCACGAGGGGCTCGAGGTGGAGATCGATCTCGGCCGGCAGGACGCCCACGCGCTCCTCTTCCGCGGGCCGATCACCGGCGTGCGCGCCCTGTTCCCGCAGCGCGGGCCGGCGCAGGTCGAGGTGCAGGCGATCGACAGCCTGATCCAGCTCAGCCTGAAGCCGGTGACCAAGCGCTGGGGTAACACCTCGGTGAGCCAGGTGGTGCGCGAGGTGGCGCTCGCCGAGGGGCTGGTCGCAGGCACGATCGAGGTGGTCGCCGACACCCAGGTCGACGAGGTGCGCCCCTTCCAGCAGATCGAGGAGACCAGCCTCGCCTTCCTCCACCGCCTGGCCGACGACTACGACTGCAAGCTGTTCGTCGAGCACGAGGAGGGCGGGAGCGACACGCTGCACTTCATCTCGACCGAGAGCCTGCTCGCCAAGGATCCGATCGAGGACACGCTCGCCTTCAACGACAACGTCATCGAGTTCTCGGTCGCCTTCGATGCCTTTGCCACGCGCGGTCACGGCCGCCTGGTCACGACCGATCCGACGAGCGGCGAGCGGGTCGAGATCGACGAGGCGCTCGTGCAGCCGACGGAGGCGCAGTGGGTGCCGGACGCGGCCCGCATCGCGCGTGCGGGCGAGGGCGCGGAGCGGCTCACGGGTCTGGTCGCCAAGGGGGCGGCCAAGCGGGCGCGCATCACCGACTTCTGGCGCCTGCCGCCGCGCGGCGTGGGCGAAGCCTCGCGCACGGCGGCCGACCGCGGGCGCGCGCTCGGCGACCGCGCCCGCCGTCTCGGCCAGTCGGGCTGGGGGCGCGCCCAGGGCAGTATCTGGCTGCGCCCGCGCCGGCGGGTGCAGATCCAGGGCTACGGCGGGCGCTGGTCCGGGCCCTGGTACATGGCGCGCGTGCGCCACGAGCAGGACCGCGCGCGCCGCACCTACACGAGCTCGTTCGTCTGCACGAGGTGAGCGATGACGACGTACTTCGAGAGGAGAGTGGGCCTGGAGGGGCGGCGCGAGGCCCGCTTCCCCGGCGTCTACGCCGCGCACGTCGAGAGCGTCGACGATCCGCTCCAGCTGGGTCAGATCCAGGTGAGCGTCCCCTCGATCTTCGACACCTCCGATCCGGAGGCGCACGTGTGGGCGCGCCCCTGCTTCCCCGCCAACCACTTCACCGTGCCCAAGGTCGGCGACCAGGTGTGGGTGATGTTCGAGAACGGCGACCCGACCCGCCCGATCTGGTTCGGCGTCTGGTACCCGACGGGCGGCGTGCCCACCGAGGCCAAACCCGGCCAGGCGCCACAGCGGCAGGTCATCCAGTCGCCCAAGGGGCAGGTCATCGTCATCGACGAGACCGACGGTGCGGAGCAGATCTACATTCAGGACAAGGCCGGCAACCGCATCGAGCTGCGCACCGGCGGCGTGCTCATCCTCTGCAAGCAGGATCTCACGATCGATGCGAGCGGCCACAACATCGTCATCAAGGCCGCGTCGGTCGACGTGAAGAAGGCGTGACCATGGCGGACGTGCTCACCACCGACTCGACCATCGCCTGCGGCCACCCGCTGCCGGGCCAGACCCTCGGCGGCAAGCTCACGCTCGTGCCCGCGCAGACGGTCCTCACCATCGACGGCAAGCCGGTCCTGATGGACACGCTGGAGAAGACGGTGATCGACGCCTCCGGCTGCGGGCAGCAGAACGCCAGCGCCAGCGAGATCCCCTGCGCCGTCGTGGTGTCGCAGCAGGGGCAGGCCTCCACCGTGCTCACGGTGGACGGCAAGCCGGTGCTGCTGCACCAGACCTCGGGCATGAGCAACGGCAGCCCCAAGCAAGACTGGGCCTCGACGGACGCCAAGCAGTCCGTGCTGAAGGCCGATTGAGGAGCCCATGAGCGACTCGAACCAGCTGCGTGGCATCGCCTTCCCCTTCCGCATCGACAGCCGCAGCGGCGGCGTGGCCGTGACCGAGGGCGGCGACAAGTTGAAGGAGAACCTCAAGCACCTCCTGCTCACGCGCACCGGCGAGCGGGTGATGGTGCGCGATTATGGAGGCGGCGTGGCCCAGCTCCTCCACGAGAACATCAACGACGGTCTGGTGGCGCTCGCGCGTCACCAGATCACACGCGCCATCGTGCGCTTCGAGCCGCGCGTCCTACCCCAGGACGTGTCCGTGGTGCCCGACGGCGCGCAGCTCTACCTGCGGGTGCGTTACATCCAGGCCGACTCGCCGGGCCTGCAAACCATGGTGATCCCCCTGCGTTGAGGACGCGCGATGGCCGACCAGACGATGCTCATCGATTACACCAATCGCGACTACAACTCGCTCGTCCAGTCGCTGCTCGAGCTGGCGGCGCTCAAGCTGCCCGAGTGGACCGACCGCTCGCAGAACGACCTCGGCCGGATGCTCGTCGAGCTGTTCGCCTACGTGGGCGACACGCTCCTCTATTATCAGGATCGCGTCGCCAACGAGGCGTTCCTGGCCACCGCGGTGGAGCGGCGCAGCGTCATCGACCTCCTGGCGCTCATCGGCTACACGCTCGGGACGCCGGCGCCGGCCGCGGTCAAGCTCACGCTGCGCGCGCCCAACACCGCCGCGACGCCGGTGCAGGTCGAGGTCGGCGCGCGGTTCTCCACGGTGGCCGCGCCGGGCAAGCCGGCGGTCGACTTCATCTATCTGCCGGGCACCGACCCCACCGCGACCACCGGTCTCAGCGTGACGCGCGACGGCACGGGCGGCGAGGTGAGCTTCGAGCTGCCGGTGCTGCAGGCGTCGCGCGTGCTCAGGGAGACGCTCGGCACCACCACCGGCGACCGCAACCAGGCCTTCCGCCTCAAGCAGGGCCCGGTGCTCCTGCCGCGCGACGCCGACGCGCAGGACTACATCCGCGTCGAGATCGACGCCGGCGGCGGCTTCGAGACCTGGCAGAAGCGCAAGACGCTGCTCTACAGCAACGCCAACGACGCGCACTACATCGTCGAGATCGACGACCAGGACAAGGCGCAGATCGTGCTCGGCGACGGCACCTATGGCCGTCTGCCGCCCGCCGGCAGCACGGTGCGCGCGAACTATCTGGTGGGAGGCGGCAACGCCGGTAACGTGGGGCCGAGCACGATCACGGTGATGAAGTCGGGGGTGAGCGTGGGCGTCAAGGTGTCGCACGCGCTCGCCGCCTCGGGCGGCCAGGATCGCGAGAGCATCGAGCACGCCCGCACCCTCGCGCCGCAGGTCTTCCGCAGCTTCCAGCGCGCGGTCACCGCCGACGACTATGCCGCGCTGGCGCGCAACGTCCCGGGCGTGGCGCGGGCGGTGGCGGTGCCGCAGTCGTGGAACTGGGTCGACCTCATCGTGGTCCCCGACGGCGGCTATGACTTGAGCGACGCGCTGCGGGCGACGCTCCTGCGCTACTTCGAGAGCCGGCGCATGCTCACGGTGATCGTCAACCCGCGCTCGCCGGTCTTCGTCAGCATCGATCTCACGGTCAAGGTGGAGGTCGAGCCGACGTTCTACCGCGACGACGTGGCGCAGCGCGTGGAGGACGCGCTCTTCGACCTGTTCCTCATCGACAACCTCGACTTCGGCCGCAACTTCTACGTGAGCAAGGTCTTCGAGGCGGTCGAGGCGATCGACGGGGTGGCCTTCGCCGAGGTGACGGTGTTCCAGGGCACGCGCTCGAGCCCGCCGGGGCAGCTCGTGGTGCCGGAGCTGGGCTCGCCCGGGGTGCTGCTGCTCCGGCCGCGCGAGTTCCCGCGCGCCGGGACCATCACGGTGCAGGCGAGCAAGGGGCTGGTCTAGGTGGCGCCGCCCCTCCCCACCGCGACGCCGGTCCCGCCGGGGCAGCGCTCGTATTACACGGCGCTCCTGCGCGATCTCCAGCTCCGCGCCGAGACCTCGGCCCTCGGCGCGGCGGTCGAGATCTCCTGGCAGCCGCCGCTCGCCGAGCCCCACCTGCGGCTGCGCATCCTCCGTCGCGAGCGCCGCTTCCCGGGGCCGAGCCGCCGCGGCCTCGTGCCGCTGGTCGCCTCCACCGATGACCTCGGCGATGGCGTGCTGATCTACGACGGCGACACCTTCGCCGCCGATCTCGACGAGACGCGCGACGAGCGGCTGGAGGTGGGCCGGCGCGAGACGCTGCGCCGCTATCGCCTCATCGGCACTCCGCGCGATCGGCGCCTGGTCCAGACCGTCACGACCGACTTCGCGGCCGATGGCAGCGTGGCGCAGCGCGTGCGCCGCTTCATCGACCACGACCTCGAGCCCGGGACCATCTATTACTACACCGCCTATGTCGGCCCGCTCGGCGCCTTCAACCGCGCGACGCAGGCCGCGGCGCTCGCCACCGGCGGCTACGGGCACCGCCTGTTCCTGCAGCTCCCGAACATCGATCGGCGGCTCGACACGGAGCTGCCCACGGCCGGCACCGTGGCGCTCGCGGATGAGGGCAAGGGCCAGCTCGAGCGCTTCCTCGAGAACGTCGACCGCCACGCCGACATGCTCAAGGGGCTCATCGACGGGCTGCGCGATCTGCACGCGGTGCGCCGCGCCGACAGCCGGGTCCTGCCGCTGCTCGCGCACCTCCTCGGCTGGCAGCTCAAGGACTATCTCGACGAGGACGGCCAGCGCAACGAGCTCCGCTTCGCCTCCGAGCTGTACCGCTCGGTCGGCACCTTCCCGAGCGTGGTGGCGCTCATCAACCGCCTGACCGGCTGGGACGCCAAGGTGCGCGAGTTCGCCCGCAGCGTGGTGGTCAGCTTCGACACCACGCGCGTCGAGCGCATCGCCTCGGGCCAGATGGTCTACCTCGACGGCTCCCTGGCGCCCACCGCGGCCTATGCCGCCTGGCTCGACGGGGTGACGCAGAGCGAGCCGGCGGCGCCACACTTCACCGGCCGGACGCTGCCGCCCGGGCCGCCGGGCACGGTCAACACCGCCGACGGCGACGCCATGTTCGCGCTGCGCACGCGCGCCTTCGACGACCCCAACGCCTACACCTACGACTGCGGCAAGCCCGACGGCGCGGGCGGCTACGCGCCGGACAACGACACCTGGTACAACCGGCAGACCGTCGGCGTGTTCATCGTCCCGCTCTCCGAGCAAGAGGTGTTCACGATCGCCGAGGAGTGGGAGCGGGTGCAGCAGATCCTGACCAGCTTCCTGCCCGCCCAGGTGCGCATGGTGTTCGTCCTCGACCCCGGTCTCACGGTCGAGGATCCCTATGACGCCACCCAGGAGGTGACGGAGGTGGAGGTGGCCGTCGGCGAGGACGCGCAGGGCGAGGCCTATGGCGAGGGGCTCGACGCCGGCGCCGACACCATCCCCCAGTGGCGCTGGTTCGTCACCAACCGCCTGGGTGACAAGACCGTCAACGTGAGCAACGTCGACACCAGCGCTCGCACCTGGCACACCGGTTTGAGCCAGGGCCTGTGAGCGCAGAGGGAGGAGCGGCCTTGGAGGAAGAACGCATCTACACCGCCGGCAGCTATCCGATCGGGGAGTACCGCGACGTGCTGCTCGGACGCCACAACGAGGTGATCTGGGAGCGCGACTGGGAGCGCAACCTGATCGTCGACGGGCTGCGCAAGCTGCTGGCGGCGCTCGTCAAGGGGGACAACCAGGGCGCGCCCATCGCCTGGTGGGCCGTCGGCACCGGAGACGACGCCTGGGATCAGGGGAGCGTCCCGGCCGACGCCACGCGCCGCACCTTCGCCAAGCTGGTCAAGGAGACGGCGCGCAAGCCGGTGGCGCAGCAGCAGATCAAGTTCTTCGGCGGCACCTTCACGAACCAGCTCGAGGTCAGCCAGGACTTCGTCGCCGCCGATATCCCCGGCGGGCCGCTCACCTGGCGGCTGCGCGAGTTTGGCCTGTTCGCCGGCGGCAGCGCCGCTGCCGACAGTGGGGTGCTCATCAACCATCGCATCCACCCACGCATCGACCTGCAGTCGGGCTTCACGCTCAAGCGCACGCTGCGGCTGACGTTCTGAGCGCGCACCATACAGGAGTGCCGAGATGGGAAATTACTCCCGCAACACGTTCAACAAGGCCAAGGGCTACACCTCCGTGCGCCTGCAGCAGGGGGTGCCGCTCGTCGACGCCGACTGGAACGAGCAGGCCGATATCCTGCGCAACCAGACCGCCGACTCGATCGATTACGTGCTGGGCGGGAGTGGTAGCGGCGTGCCGCCCGGGAGCTACATGAGCTTGAGCGGCACGGGTCTGCAAAATGACTTCACGTTCGATTGGGGCCGGGTCATGGTGGATGGGCGGCTGGTGACGGTCGGTTCGGGGAAGTACAGCGTGCAGCCGTGGACCAACGCACAGAAGGCCGCGGCCGACGGCGTCCCCGTCATCCCGGCGCTCACCACGCCGAGCGGCAACCGCGACGACTGCGTCTACCTCGACGTCTGGGAGCGCGAGGTCAACAGCATCGAGGATCCGAACCTCGTCAACAGCGTGATCGGCGTCGAGACCGCGGTGCGCACGAAGTGGGCGGCCGCGGTTCGCGTCAACGAGAACTCGCATATCGCGGCGCCGGCCCCTGCCGGCCACACCCACATCCGCATGGCGGTCCTCAAGCGCACCGCGAGCGCCGTGATCGGTACGTATGACGTCTCCGACCCGACCGGCTCGGTGCTCGACGTCCGCCCGGTGTTGCCGATCGGCGACAGCTTCGGGATCTTGAACGTCCCGCCCGTGTTCTTTCCCATCTCCGGCTATTCACAATGGGCCAACCTGTTCATCCCCAACTTCAAGTTGCGCGCGACCAAGCCGGCAGGCCAGAACCAAGCGGTCGGCGGCGTTCTCCTCCGGTTCCCGGAGGGCGCGCGTGTCACCCAAATCACCGCGCGAGGCAACACCTCAGACAACACGATCTTCCAATTCGTACGCACCAATCAGAACACGTCTGATATCTCGAAATACGATCTGCTGTACCAGTTCACCGAGACCAAGGGCGTCACCGATCCGCGCCCCTACGTCTCATCGTGGGCGTTCGACGACAGCGACCCGAAGTTCCGCGTCGATAATCGCAACTACCTCTACACCCTCTACGTCAATGCGACGGGGAGCGCCGCCGCCGATATCTACTGGATCTGGTTCAATTACAGGATCGACTAAGAGGGCCGCCGATGGGACACACCCAAGAACAGAAGATCACCATCCCCGAAGGCAGCAACGCCCTGGCGGTCGAGGTGGCGGATCACGGCTACGTCTCGATCCTGCGTCACGGGCGTGAGATCGTGGTCGACCGCGGCGGCGCGAGGAGCCACCGTTTCGTCTTGCCGCCCGGCGACTACGTCGTGCGCACCGATGGCCAGATGGGGTCGGCGAAGCCGGACAAGGTGGAGATCGGACGCAGCCCCCTCGACCTCCTGCGCGACGCCGCCACGGCCGGCTCGTTGCGGCTCGCGGCCAGCGTGTCGCAGCGCCACCCGGTCGATCAGGTGGGGCAGCTCCCGGCCGATGGCAAGTCCTCCTGCACCGTCACCGTCGAGCACCTCGACCCCGAGGGCAAGCTGGCGGCGGGGATGGGAGAGGAGGAGCTGTATCTGCGCACGACCGGTGGCACACTCCGCGACAGCGCGGGGAACCCCACGGCGCGCCTACGCCTCAAGGCCGGCCGCGGCACCTTCACGGTGGTGGCCGAGGCGGTGCCGCGCTTCGTCACCGTCACGGTCTTCGGTGTGCTCCCCACCCTGCGCGCCGAGCTGCCGCTCGAGTTCGTCCCTCCGTCGGAGTTGGTGCCCAGGACATAAGCATGCGGAGGAGGTGAGCTACGGCTCGGTGGGGGTGGAGGTTCCGTCGAAGTTCTCGATCCGCCAGGCGTCGTAGGTCCATTCCCGGACCTCGCAGAGGATGCGCTGGCCGTCGGCTGCCACGCTGCTGCAGGTCGCGTTGCCGGCCATCTCCGGGGGCAGGCTGATCCACGGCTCCATGATTCCATGGGTGGTGGAGACGCGGTAGATCTCACTGCCCCCCGCCTAAATAGAGCCATGGGCCATCGGCAGACCATCCGAGGGGCCAACGGATTTGTGGGGGGGGCCGCGATCTTGGTCTGTGTGCCGTCGGTGAGCGAGATGATCCACTGTCACGGGAGCTTCATTTCGCGCCCTGCGCCAGGTTGGGCGGCGTCAGAGGGCGCCCCCTTCTCTGTACGCAGGCCGCGTGCGTCTCGGCGGGCTCCTCGGTGGTGTGCGCGGCGACGCGGTCCCGGGGCGACCAGGGCCGGTAGCCGCCTTCGAGGCACTTGGTGATGCCGCCCTGCTGGCAGCTCATGGTGACGACCGCCTCGTCCGCGCTGCGCCGGGCCGTGAACGGATCGAAGCGCGCCTCGCCGAGGAACGACGCGGGCATGACGTTGCCGGTGCCCCGGTCGCCCGCGCCCCGGCAGAGCGCCCGCCAGGCGCCGAAGCGAGAGACCCCCTGCTGGCGCCAGGCGACGGGATACTCCCAGATCCCGGCCGACCCTGCGTCGCTCGGGTAGGTGCCCGGCTGACCGAGCCGGAGCTCGTGCAGGCGCTCGTCGATGCGGAAGATGAGGAGCAGCTCCGAGACCTCCATGCCCGAGATGACGTGGACTTGCTCATCGCCGCCCCGGTAGCGCACCTCGAGCCGACCCTCGGTCGACGTCATCGCCACCGGCGTCACCTGCTCCCCGCGCAGCTCCGCGCCGAGTCGCGCCTCGGCGTAGCGAAACTGGCTGGCATCTTCGCTCGCGTGCCACAGGCCCCGGAGAAAAACGTTCTGGTCGCGGTTGACGAAACCGATCGGGCAGAACCAGTGTGACCAGAAGGCCGTGGTGGAAGCCCCTGCGGTGGAGCCGAGCGATGCGGTCGCGCCGGTCTCGATGCAGAAGTCGCCGCCCTCGATGTTGTAGATGCCCTGAACGCTCTCGGGCTTGCAGTTCGGGTTGCTGAGCAGACAGGAGGCCACCGCGGTCCGTGTCCCGTTCTCCGTGGTGAAGGTGAGCCCTTTCACCTGGATCCTGCGTGGAGCGAGGGGCTGCTGGGATGACACCGGGGAGGCCGGGGGCGGGCTCGGAGCGGCGCCGAGGCAGCCCGCCCAGAGGAGCAGGCCGAGCGCTGCGACGTTGGCGGTCCGCCCGTGCTGGGAGCGGTTGTATCGATGCCCCGTGAGATGACGATGGAGGAGAAGTCCGTCTCTTGGCATGTGGTCCTCTCTTGAGATGCGGTGGGTTCAGTCTCGGACCCCTGCCTTGAGCAACGGCGGTGCCAGCTTCAGGGACCGGGGACGAACCCCCCAGAGAGGCCCGTGTTTCCAGTGGTATCGGGCTGTTGCGAGGGCCCAAGGCCGTGCCATGCCCCCGCAACACCCCGGGGGTCTGCAAACCTTGCATGCAGGGTTGGGAGACCGGCTGCAAAGCTTGCAGGGGGCCTCCTCGCATCGTTGTGGGTCCGCTGGGGTCGCGCTGGCGGGTCGGGGACGGCGTAGGGGGGCTCGGGGGCCTCAGCTCGCGGTGCTCACGCGCGGCGTCGGTCGCAGCTTGAACCAGCGCATCGCCGCCTCGCCGAGGATGCAGACGCACGCCAGCATGAGCACGATCGTGCACAGCGCGTCGACCAGGCCGGCCACGGCGCCGAGCTTGAGGAAGTTGAAGATCGACTGATACCCCGCGGTGAGCGTGGTCGTGCCCACGAACAGCATGGGCAGCCCCGTCAGCCGTTCAGCCAGCATGGTCTCGAGGAGGACCACCTGCGCGCGCGTAGCGCTCACGAGGCGAGAGATTGCGCGCAGCCTGGCGGCGTCCGCGTCGTCGCCGGTCAGGGCCTCGGCCGAGGCACGCACTTCCTCGACCAGGCGCGTCGCATCGCCGGAGACGAGCGCGTCGAGCGGCAGGCGGTCGAGCCACGTCAGTCCGAGGCGTGCTCTCGGGGTCTCCGAGGCAGGTGCGGGGTGCTGACCGTCCTCAACGATACGGAGCGCGTGACCAACGACGGGCGTGTTTCGCATGCGAGAAATATAGGCGGTGCGCTGCACCTTTCCCGAACGGGCACCGCCACCAGATTTCTACGGAATTTCGACCAGGCCGCGCTACATCCGGTGCCTCGATCCGAACGGCAACTCCGTCGATACCGGCACCAACTACCACGCCATCCTCCCCATCGTCGTCCCGACCTGCGCCGCCACCGCGCCCCTGCCCCTGCACGCCATCGTCTACGGCCACGGCCTCCTCAGCTCCTCGCAGGAGATCACTGCCGGCCTCCACCGCCGCATCTCCAGCCAGCTGTGCATCGTCGAGATGGCCACCGACTTCATCGGCCTCTCGACCTCACCATCGCCACCATCGCCAGCACCGTGCTCGTCGAGTTCAGCAACTTCTCCATCCCCACCGACCGCCTGCAGCAGGCCCTCGACGCATCGAGCGCCAGGATCGCCGAGGGCCGACTGCGCACCTCTTCGAGGAGCTTATTGCGCCCGAGGCGCTCGCGTTCGGGGATGCTCTGCATATCGCACCACCAGACGTACGAATCCATGATCGCCGGGGGCGTCGCCGTCGCGGAGGGGTCCTCCGTAGAGGTGCATTCCGCCAACCACTGGCCGACGGTATCCATCTCCTCCCGGTATTCCTGGACCGCCTGGCGGAGAAAAGCCGGATCCGAGATTTGGATCCGGACACTTCCATCGGGTGCTACACGCATGATGCGTCGGAGTCCGACGAGGGCCCAGTTGAGGATGCCCGGCCACTCGGGGCGCAGTTGTGCCTTGATCTCTTCCTCGGGGATTCTCTTGTCTCCGAGGAAGCGTTTCGTGAACTCGATCACCTTGAGGCGCTCCCATATGCTGTCCGTCGTGTCGGAAATCTCCGGCCGGTGGTTAATCGGGATCCAGAGCTTGCCGCTCATGCGAAACTCGACCGAGTTCTGCCTAAGTAGCCTACCGCGGATCATATCCGTCGAGGCGAGCGACTTGAGGTCCTTGGAGCTGACCTTCCCGTTCTCGGCCGTCTCCGATGGCCGCATCATGCGCGCGCCGCGCATGTTGAACTTCTGCTCCTGTATCGCGTTCCCGGAGAGCCTCCTCTCGCCCGCGATGAGGACTTCAGTGTCGATGGTGACACAGTAGTCCCCGAGCATGTCTCCTATGGTGTTGACGATCATCCCCTTGCCGTTCCGGCCGCGCCCGTAGAGAAGCAGTACCGCGTGCTGGCTCGCGTCGCCGGTGAGAGATAGACCGGCCCATTCCTGGATGTACCTGCGCTTGTCCTCCTCGGGGAGCCACTCCTCTAAGCGAGCCAGCCAGTGAGGGCACTCCGCCTGTGGGTCGTAGTCCGTTGCTGCCAGCTTCGTCACGAGCCTGCGGGGATCTGCGGGAAAGAACCCCATCGTACGTAGGTCGAGGTACCCGTTACGGCAGGCCAGAAGGTAGGGGTCCTGGTCGAGAGCTTGGGCACTCCGAGAGAACACCGGCAGTGACGATGCCACCCGCAGGCACGACGCTATACGCGAATCATCGCAAGATTCGTTCGCCCATAGCGGGCGATGACGGCGTCGTAGGACGACCCGGTATTGAGCCTGACCATTCATCACAAGTATTGCCAGGGAGAACGAACCATGATCTACGTAGCGCATGGAGACCACGCGCTACGAGAAATGGGCAGCCCAGGAGTTCGGAGATGCGAATCTAGGAGATCCCCGGCGGACGCGGCGTCTTG
>DATAGU010000198.1:0-39442 GCA_036263495.1 Polyangia bacterium
CCGGCGCCGAGGACCACAGCCTCGCGACACCGCTCGATCTCGTGGTGTCCGGCGACGGGTCCACGCTGTACGTCGCGGCCTTCGGATCGGGGGTGGTCGGCGTGATCCCCACCGCCGCGCTCGAGGCGGGCACCTTCGATCCGGAGGTCGCGAGCGCGGGCTACGTCCCGGTGACCGGCGGCGGACCGGCGGGGCTCGCCCTGGACGATCGACGGGGCGTGCTGTTCGTCTACACGCGCTTCGACGACGGGGTGTCGGTCGTCGACACGACGCTCGGCCAGGAGACGGCCCACCTGCGCCTGCACAGCCCGGAGCCGGCCCCCATCGTGGACGGCCGTCCCGTGCTCTACGACGCCAGGGCGACGTCGAGCAACGGCGAGGCCTCCTGCGCGAGCTGCCACGTCTTCGGCGACCTCGACCAGCTCGCCTGGGATCTCGGCAACCCCGACGACAACGTGACCCAGAGCCCGATCCAGATCCTGCTCGGCATCGCGGGCAGCGTCTTCCCGACGCCCATCAACGGCACGGGGCGCGTCCAGGACTTCCACCCGATGAAGGGCCCCATGACCACGCAGACGCTGCGCGGCCTCGTCAACAGCGGCGCGCAGCACTGGCGCGGCGACCGCGCGACCGGCTTCTTCGGCACCGCGGCGGCGGACTCGAACCTGGCGTTCCGCAACTTCATCGTCGCCTACTCGGGCCTGGTCGGCCGCGCCACCAACATCACCCCGGCCGAGATGCAGCAGTTCGCCGACTTCGCGCTGGCCATCACCCTGCCGCCCAACCCCAACCGCCGACTCGACAACTCACTCACCCCGTCCGAGCAGCGGGGGCACGATTTCTACTCCGGGCCCCGCCTGGCCGATGGGGCGCCGGGCTTCGGCTTCACCTGCGAGGGCTGCCACCGGCTCGATCCGGCGAGCGGCTTCTTCGGCACCGGCACCAAGCAGAGCTTCGAGAACGAGTCCCAGATCATCAAGGTGCCGCACCTGCGCAACCTCTATCAGAAGGTGGGCATGTTCGGCATGCCGCAGGTGCCGTTCTTCGAGCAGCTCGACAGCTCGTTCCAGGGCGATCAGATCCGCGGCTTCGGCTTCACCCACGACGGCAGCACCGACACCTTGTTCCGCTTCTTCCACGCCCGTGTGTTCAGCAACAACCGCAGCGCCGGTTTCGACGGCGGCGAAGCGCAGCGGCGCGACGTGGAGGCGTTCATGATGGCGTTCGACTCGGATCTCGCGCCGGTGGTGGGGCAGCAGGTGACGCTGCGGTCGGACAACGCCGCGGCGGCGGGGCCGCGCATCGACCTCTTGATCCAGCGCGCCCGCACGTCGTTCGTGTCGAAGATCCTGGGCGGGACGTCGACGGAGTGCGATCTCGTGGCCAAGGTGCGCGTGGGCGATCGCGTGCGCGGCTACTTCCTCGACGCCCAGGGGCGCTTCGTGCCCGACGACAAGAGCCCGGTGCTGAGCGACGCCGAGCTGCGGCAGCTGGCCCGCGCCGAGGGCAGCGAGGTGACCTACACCGCGGTGCCGCCCGGCTCGGGGACGCGCATCGGCGTAGATCGCGATCTCGACGGCCAGTTCGACGGCGGCGGCTCGTTGACGGGGCCCAAGCCCACGGGCTGCAGCTGCCAGGTAGGCGCGTCGCCGGAAGCGGGGCGTGGGGTCGGTCTGCTCGCCGCGGGGGCGCTCGTGCTGACGCTGGCCCTCCGGCGGCGGTCGCGGCGCCGCCTCTCGTAGCACCGCTGCTCATCTCTGACCGACCCTCCGAGACTCCCCCGGTTCCGCCAGCCTTCCTCTCTTGATCTTCCTTCCGCCGGTGAGCCACAGTGTCGCGGTATTCCCGTTGGATGCGAAGAGCATACGCTTAATGGCCATGCGTTCTCGCCGGGTAGGGGGCACTGGCCACGTCTCCCGTGCTGCTGCATGAGGTGATCATGGCATCGCCGTCCCTTGCCCCCGGTATGGTCGTCGGGGGGCAGTTCGAGATCGAGCAGCAGGCGGGCGTAGGCGGGATGAGCGTCGTCTTCCGCGCGCGCGATCTGCACAGCGGCCAGCCGGTCGCGCTCAAGCTGCTCTCGACCTCGGCGCCCGGGTCCCACGACATCGAGCGCATGCTGCGGGAGGCGCGGATCCTGTCCGAGCTGCGCCACCCGGGGGTGGTCGCCTACGTGGCGCACGGCCGGCTCGCGCCGGACCAGATCTATCTGGTCATGGAGTGGCTGGAGGGCGAGGACCTCGAGGCACACCTCCGAACCAGGCAACACCCGCAGCTCGGCCTGGCGGAGACGGTGACGCTCGCCCGCGCGGTGGCCGAGGTGCTGGCGACCGTGCATCAGCGGGGCATCGTTCATCGTGACATCAAGCCGAGCAACCTGTTCCTGCGCGGCGGCGAGGTCGAGCGCGTGACGCTGCTCGACTTCGGGATCGCCCGCGCGGGCCTCGGCCCGGCGCAGGTGACGCGCAGCGGGGACGTGATCGGTACGCTCAGCTATCTCCCCCCCGAGCAGGCGCGGGGTGAGCGGAACGTGAGGGCGAGCGCCGATATCTATGCCTTCGGTTGCGTGCTGTTCGAGTGCCTGACCGGTGTCCCTCTCTTCGAAGGGGAGAGCGCCGCGGCGGTGCTGGCGCAGATCCTGTCCGACGAGCCACCTCGCCTCCGTCAGGTGCGGCCGGATCTGCCGGAGGTGCTCGAGGCGCTGCTCGTGCGGATGCTGGCGCGCGATCCCGAGCAGCGGCTGCCGGATGGCCGCGCCTTGCAGGAGGCGCTGGCGGCCTTGCCGCTGTTCGTGACGGCGGACGCGGCCCCGCGGGTCGCCCCGACGCAGGGACTGGCCACGGCAGAGCAGCGGCTGGTGAGCGTGATCCTGGCCTTACCCCGGGAGCCCGAGCCAGCCGCGGCCCGCCAGGTGGAGCCGTTCCTAGCGGAGCTCCTGGGGCCGTACGGGGCGCAGGTCGCCCCAGGGGCAGAGGGTGCGCTCGTGGTGACCCTGGGGGTGGTGCCTCTCGGTGGGATGCCGCTCGGGCAGGAGGGGGATGCGGCGACGGATCAGGCGATCCGGGCCGGGCGCTGTGCCTGTCTCCTCCGGGAGCACCTGCCCGAGGCGCGGATCGCGCTGGTCACCGGGAAGGCCCTCGTCTCGGAGGAGGAGCGGACGGTCGCTACGGTCGTCGAGCGGGCCATGCGCCTCCTGCGGGCGGGTGGAGCGCCGGTGGAGGGCGGTCTCGCGGAGCCGGTGATCTGGGTGGATGAATTGACCGCGGGGCTCCTCGACAGTCGGTTCGTCGTGCGCCAGGCGGGGCCGGCGGGCTTCGTGATCGTGGGCGAGCGGGGCCAGCTCGACGAGACGCGGCTCCTCCTCGGCCGGCCCACGCCGTGCGTGGGGCGCGATCAAGAGCTCCACATCCTCAACATGTCGTTCGACCTGTGCAAGGACGAGGGCCGGGCCCAGGCGGTGCTGGTGGTGAGCCCGCCGGGGATGGGGAAATCGCGTCTGCGCCACGAGCTCCTGCGGCGGCTGCGGGCCCGCGGCGAGGCCGTGGAGGTGCTCCTCGGGCGCGGCGATCCGATTCAGGGCCGGGCGGCCTGCGCGCTGCTCGGACAGATGCTGCGTCAGTGGTGCGGGGTCGAGGAGGTCCGCACCCCCGAAGCCCGTCGCGAGCGGCTCGCCGCGCGGGTCGGCCGGCATGTACCCGAGGAGCTGCGCAGCCGGGTCACGGTCTTCATCGGGGAGTTGTGCGGCGTGCCGTTCCCGAACGAGCAGAGCCCCTGGATCCAGGCGGCGCGCCGGGAGCCACGCATGATGAGCGATCGGCAGGCCGAGGCGCTGGTGGCGCTCCTGCGCGCCGAGTGTAGCCATCAGCCGGTGCTGCTCGTGCTCGAGGATCTGCACTGGAGTGACGCGAGCACGATGCGCTTCATCGACGTCGCCCTGCGCGAGCTCACGGACTGCCCGCTCATGGTGCTGGCGCTGGCACGGCCAGAGATCAAGGAACAGTTCCCTCAGCTCTGGGAAGGAAGGAGCGTGCAGGAGCTGCGCCTACCGGCGCTCAGCCGCAAGGCGAGCGAGCGGCTCGTGCGCGAGGTGCTGGGAGCGAACGTGTCCACCGAGACGCTCGCCCAGATCACCGCGCAGGCGGCGGGCAATGCGCTGTTCCTCGAGGAGCTCATCCGGACCGTGGCCGCGCCCGGGACGGGCCGCGAGCCGGGCGCGACGCCAGGGGCGATGACGGGGCCCGAGGGCGGCGCGCTGCCCGAGACCGTGCTGGCCATCCTCCAGGCGCGATTTCTCCGCATGGCCCCGGGGGCACGGCGCCTCCTGCGGGCGGCCAGCCTGCTCGGTGACACCTTCTGGCGCGGGGGGCTGATCGCGCTCCTGGGCGAGGAGCGGAAGACCAAGGAGGTCGATCGCTGGCTCGACATCCTGGTGCAGGAGGAGATGGTGACCCGTCACCTCGAGAGCCGCTTCCCCGGCGAGGTGGAGTACAGCTTCCGCCATGCGCTCGTGCGCGAGGCGATCTACGGCCTGCTCACCGCCGAGGACCGCCAGGTGGGGCACCGCATGGTGGCCGAGTTCCTCGAGCGGATGGGGGAGCAGGCGCCCATGCTCCTGGCCGAGCACTACCGGCGCGGACACGTCCTTGGGCGCGCGGCGAGCTACTACGCGCAAGCCGCCGGGCAGGCGCTGGACAGTCACGACTACGCCGAGGCGCTCCATCGGGTGGAGCTCGGGCTCGAGTGTGGGCCGAGCGGGGAGCTGCTGGGGTTCCTGCGTGGCACCCAGGCATGGGGGTACGTGTGGAGCCGGGACTTCGAGCGCGCCTGCGCCGCGGCCCTGGACGGGCTGTCGCTCCTCCCTCCCGGGGGCATGCACTGGTACCGCGTGGCGAGCGCGCTGTTCGCGGTCGCCAGTCTGCTCGGCCGGCCCGAGCTCATCTACGAGCGGCTCGAGCAGTTCGAGCAGGTGGAGCCGCACGCGGGCTCCGAGCGGGCCTTCATCACGCTGGCCATGATGGCGATCTTCACCTTGAGCCTGCGCGGGCTGCGCGACTCGGCGGGCCGGTTCTTGCGCCAGATGGAGGAGATGCGCCGCCGGCTCGGGGATGCCGAGGCACGCACGCGCGGCTTCGTGCAGGTCGGCACGGTCTGGTACCACCTGGTCCTCGGCGGCGAGCCCTGGAGGTACTGGAACGCGGCGTGGGAAGGGGTGGTCGAATTCACGATCGCCGGCGACCTGCCGTACGTCGGCATGATGCAGGGGCACCTCGGCCTCGGCTATGCGCTGCTCGGCGACCACGAGCGCTCGCGCATGGTCTTGCGCGAGGCGCAGGGGCTGCTCGCGCGGTTCAAGGAGGATCTGCTCCTCGTGACCCTGCAGGTGCAGTTCGCCCTGGCGCTGGTCGAGACCGGTCAGGCCGCCTGCCTCGACGAGGCCGGCGCGCTGGCGCGCGACGCCATCGCCAAGAGCCCCCAGGGCAACTTCTGGAGGAGCTTCGCGCATCATGCGCTGGCGAGCGCGCTCGCGGCCGCCGGGGCGCTCGACGAGGCCGAGGAAGAGGCGCAGCGGGCGCTGGCCCTGCTCTCGCCCTGGCCGGCCGGACGCATGCCTGTTCACGCGCTCCTATGCCGGATACAGCTCCAGCAGGGCCGCATCGAGGAGGCCCACGCGCACGGCGAGGCCGGCCTCGCGCTCCTCGGTGAGCTCGGGGGCATGGGCTGGATGGACGGCAAGTTGCGTCTGGCCGCGTCCGAGGCGCGTGAGGCGGCAGGGGATCACGAAGGCGCCTGTCGGGTCCTGGCCGTGGCCTGCCGCGAGCTCGAGCGCCGCGCCGGCGCGATCAGCGATGTCCCGATGCGGGAGCGCTTCCTGCGCCAGATCCCGGAGCATGCCCGGCTGTGGCAGCTGGCCGCGGCCTGGGGGGTCGTGGCCGGCGCCTGAGCTCGAGCTCGGTTGCTCTTGTCGCAGCCGGCGCTCGCCCTGGCGGCCTATCGGCCGCACCACGGCCGGGCGATGGCCTCATCGACGCAGGGGTAGGTGAGGCACAGCGGCGGCGCAGGTGGGTCCACGCAGACGATGTTCCCGTGCTCTGTGGTGCAGCTGCCCGCAGGCGTGCTGGCGCAGCCCACCTGCCCGGATCGGGCCAGGCACTGATATCCACACGCGGTCTGGTGGTCGAGCGTGACGCAGGAGGCGCGCTGCATGCGGCGCTCGCTGCACCAGGCCCAGACCGGCGGGTCCCAGCACGTGATGCCGTCATAGCTCACGCCGCAGACCCCATCGGGCGTGCTGGCGCAGGCGACGTCGTTGTCCTTGGCCTGGCAGCGGTAGCCGCAGGCCGTCTTGCCGGCGCGGGTCCGGCACTCGGGGCGTGGCACTCTGTCCCGATAAAAGGAGCGCACGCTCTCGGGCGGGTCCCAGCAGGTGACGGTGCCCCCGCCCGAGTCGCAGATGCCGTCCGGCGTCGCGGCGCAGGCGACCTCGCCGTGCGCAGCCAGGCACTGGAAACCACAGGCGGTCTGGCCGTACTGGGTGAGGCACCGGGGGGCGGGGGCGGTGAGGTTGAGGATGCCGAGGAGCAGGTGGAGCAGCATGGCGAGCGCCTGTGCACGCTGCGGACCAGCAGGGATCCCGTGAGCTCTCTACGTCCCCCGGGCCAGTTCATGCCACTTCGGCACGTACCGGGCCTCTCGTCATGTCAGTTTGGCAAAACGGTGCGCAGCCCGGTGACAGCGAGACAACCGCGCGGTCTCACCAGGACGGGCGATCGAGCAGGCCCAAAGGGTGCGGTCCCCTGTCGGTTTTTGCAGGACTATCGCGACCGTACGCCTCCCCCCCCCTCGCGGTCATCGCGCTGGAGCCCCAGCTGCGAGAGGAGGATCCCGACGATCATCGATAGCCCTGTCACCTCGAAGATCTGCAGCGACCGCTGCGGCATCAGCACCGTCGCGACCACCGCCGTCAGCGGCAGACAGACGAGCCACAGCGTGCGCCCGTTGATCATGCCCGCGCCCAGGATCGACGAGACGATCAAGAGCATCAGGTCCCCGAGGAGCAGATGGGGCACCTGCATGTCGAGCGCCATCCCGAGCAGCCGGTGCGCGAACACCGCCGCGACGGTCGTCAAGAAAAAGAGCGTCACCTGACGGTTGAGCCGCGTCGCCAGCAAGGCCCGTCGGGCCAGGAAGCACCCCACCAGCCCCACCCCCAAGATGATGCCGCCGAAGGTGGCGAGCTGCTTGGGCGTCGACGTCCGGTCCGCTGCATGCCCTCCGAGCGCGAGGTAACTCGAGATCCCGGCCCCCGCCAGCGCGACCAGGGTGAGGGCCCTCACGCGCTGCCGTGCCGAGACCCCGGGGTCGTGCTCATGGGCCAGCCGCGCCAGCTCCGCTGAGGCACGCACCTCGGCCCGCCGCCGCTCCCGCAGCGCTTCGAGCCGCGCCTGGAGGGCCGGCTGCGGCGTGGGCAGCTCGTTCAGCAGCGCCTCCGCCGCACCGGGGTTCTGCCGGTCGAGCTCGTACTCGATCAAGGCCACCAGGCACGCCTCCAGGCCCGCCCGCGCCCGCTCGTTGCCCTCCCAGATGCGCAGCGCCTGCCGGAACCCGAAGCGGCACTCGGTCGCCAGCTTGTGAATCTCCTGCCGCCGCTCCTCGTCCGCGGGCCCCGCCAGCAGCGCCCGCAGCGTGTCGAGCCGCTGGCTCGCCTCCTCCATCAGCTCGATCGACCCCCGGTGCGCGAGGACATCGACCAAGGCCTCGCGAAACACCATCGCATCGGACGGGCGCTCGTCCGGATCGGCGCTCGTCGCCCGGTTGGCGAGCGCCGCCAGCTCCTCGGGCACCGAGGGTCCATAGGCGTATGGCCGGACCTCGGCCACCGCGCGGAGCACGTCCCGGAGCGTCGTCCCCTCGTGGCGCGGCCGCCCCGTCAGCACCTCGTGGAGGATCGCGCCGAGGAGGAACACATCGGTGCGCGGCGTCACCCACGTCTCCCCATGCAGCATCTCCGGCGCCATGTAGGAGGGCGTCCCGGCGAGTTCCACCGAGCGTGCCGAGTCCTCGGCCTTGAGGTCCACCGCGAGCCCCCAGTCGAGCACATAGACCTCGCCGAACTCGCCCACCATCACGTTCTCCGGCTTGAGGTCGCGATGCACCACCCCGCGGGTATGGGCGAAGTGCACCGCATTGCACACCTGCATCAGGATCTCGAGGTTCCGCACGAGGGGGTCGCCGCGCACGCCGCGCCAGTGCGCGTGGACCGGGTTGCGCAGGAGTTCGTGCCAGCCCACGCCCTGGACCCGCTTCATCACGAGCAGCGGCAGCCCCTCGTCGTTCCGGCCGAGCGCATGGACTGGGATGATATTCGGGTGTTCGAGGGAGCCCGTGAAGCGCGCCTCCTGGAGCAGCGCTGCCACGGCCGCCTCCGTGACGCGATCGGGGCGCACGGTCTTCACCGCCACGTCGCGTCCGAGCGAATGCTGGCGCGCCAGCTCCACCCGGCCCATGCCGCCTTGGCCGAGAAGCCCGGTGAGCGCCAGGTCGGGGCGCACCGCCCCCGGCGCCGCGGCCCCCACCTGGCCGATCGTCAGATGGGGCAACGAGAGCGCCGGCAACCTCGCGACGTCCCCCACCCCTTTCATCGGCGCGCCCGCGAACCCGCCGCCGGCCGCCATCGTCTCCGCGGCCGCCAGCCGGAGCGGCGAGATCGTCGCGTGGGGCGTGAGGGTCGCCTCGTTGCCGAGGGCCGCCAGCGTCTTTAGCAGCGGCTCCGGCAGGTCCTCTTCAGGATGACGATCCTCATCAACGACACCTTCCCCCTTCGCCTTGCTGTTGGCCACGGACCGCATGTTGCCACGGACGCGGCGACAGGGGGATAACCCGGATCATTCCTGAGTCCGCCTGCTGCGACGGCGTCCTCAGGAATGATCCGGCTCATTTGCCCTCCTCCGGAAGCAGGATCTCGTGAAGAGCCTCCAGGATCTGCGCCCGGCTCTCCGCCTCACGGCGCTGGAACCCGAACGCCGCCGCGGTGGTGATGAGCTCCTCCTCGGCGGTCTGGAACACCTCGGCGAGGGCCGCGAGCCTCAGCTCGCGGGTCGGATGGGCGGCGGCGCAGGCCACCGCGCGGGCGCACCGCGCGATGCGATGCGTCGCGCCCACCGCGTCCACGCGCACCTCGGCGCAGGCCTCGGCCATGGCCAGGGCATGGCGCAAGGCGTCCTCGCCCGGCCGCTTGAAGCATTGCTCCGCGGCCTCGAGCGCGCGGAGCGGCCGCCGCTCCGTCCGATGGCTCTCGAGCCAGCGCGGCAGGAAGACGGAACGAAACATGTGGATGGCCGAGCGCACGAGGACGTCGCCATCGACCTCCTGGAGGTGCTGCAGCCACTCGGACGAAGGGAGCGTTCGCAGATCCGGGGGCGCATCCGCTCCAAGCCGGATCCTCGCTGCTCGCACCCCCAGCAGTGCTGCCAACTTCAATCTCTCAGACATCGCAGTCCCCTCCTGTCGCAGGGCCACCGTTGAACCCAACGGCGTCCCCCTGCGCTTCAGCGATTGATTGACGGTCCCTTGCGCCATGCTGGCGTGAGCCGATGGCGGTACCCGCACGGACGCTCCTGCAGGAACGCTGCGCAGGGAGGCCATGAGAGTGATCGAGGGGTCGGTGGGGGGTATCAGACAACGTAGGGAGGTTCAAGCGTTCGTGTACCTCCGCGGTTCGACCGCACGACCAAGGGCGCGCCATTCATGGCGCGGCATGATGGCTGAGATCGTTTCTTCAAGCAAAACAAAAGTATGTCGCGCCAGGGGCCTGAGAACGCGCGCATACCTCGCGGGGCCGGCAGGAGGTGCGCTAAGATGCCGCCTCCACCCCAACCGGGAGGCTGCTCGGGCAGCGTCCCTCTGCAGCAGGGAGTGTTCACATGATTCGCATCACCGGAGCCCTCCTCCTATCGCTCGGACTCTTGTGCGCCTTGCCCACGCTGGCCCACGCCGATGGCCTCTCGACCATCCCTTATGGCGACAACTGCTGGGGCAGCGGCACCGACGCCGATCGCGACGGCCTCAACGACGACTGCGAGTACCAGCTGGCCTACTGGTTCATGCCGCTCCTGTGGTTCGACAGCGGCGAGAGCGGCTACGGCCGCCGGCCCTACTACGCCGTCAAGAACATCAGCTTCTCGACCCGCACCCTGCAGGTCTTTTACATGGACACGTTCTACGACGACACCGGCGTCACCACCGGACACGACGGCGACCCGGAGTTCCAGATCGCCGAGGTCCACTACTCGGCCGGCAAGTGGTACCTCGACTGGATGTACATGTCCGCGCACCGAAAGAGCGTGTGCGACTCGTCCGCCTGGTACTCCTACAGCCAGCTCGAGTACGACACCGCGATCGACACCCGCAACGCCTACCGCGGCTGGCCCACCCTCTACGTCGCCGAGGACAAGCACGCCACCTACAACAACCTCAGCAACTGCGACAAGGGCTGCCTCTACCAGGACTACTGCAGCCGCTACGCCTACCAGTACCTCGACACCTCGAGCCGGCTGGTCTCGCGTAACGTCGGCTCGACCGGCGTCCAGCTCATCAACCGGGTGGTTTACAACAACCAGACCGAGTACCTGCTCGACGACGTGGAGTTCAAAGGCTGGGACGATCAGGCGCTCCGCCCCAACTCGGAAGGCTATCGCCGGCACTTGAACGACTTCGGGTTCTGATCCGCTGTGCCGCGGGCCCGCAGGTCCCCACCGCCCGATCGCTCAGGCGGCTCGCCGACGAGGTGGGCCGCCTGGGGGCTGGCCCTCGCCCTCACCGGCGCCGCGCTCGCCGTCTTGATCTGGCGCCATCTGGAGGAGCCCGGCCCCTCCGCGGTCCTGCTCCAGGAGGACCCGCGCCGTGAGACGAGCCCGTCTGAAGCAGCTCCCGCCCATCCGCCGCCACCCGCGCCGTCCGCCCGGCCCTCGGACGTGGAGGCGCTCTCCGAGGATCTCCATGAGGAGCGGGTGACGCTCGCATCGGGCGTGGTGGTCGAGGAGGTCGACACCGACCGCCCGTGGGTCTGCGCAGGTGAGCCGATCCACCTCTCGGCGCGGGTGGGCGGCGAGCAGAAGGCCGGCGCGGTCTATCGCTGGATCTGGCGCGGTGCCGAAGGCGGGGCCGAGCTTCATCCAGGTGCCGCCATCGCCTGGACCGCGCCCAAGACGCCCGGCAGCTACGGCGTCCACTTCCAGGTCTGCCAGGATCTGGGGGGCCGGCGCGTCGGTGTCCTCGCCGAGCGCACCGTGGCGATCGACGTGCGCCCCTGCGGCGCGGTCGAGAGCCAGGAGGCCGAGCCCCTGCGCATCGGCGTCGTCCAGCGCGGACAGGGGAGTTTCACCTTTCAAGCCCTCTACCAGGGGCGCGAGACCGTGTCCGAGTACGCCTGGGACTTTGGCGATGGCGCCTCCCTGAACACGAGCGAGCCCGCCGCCGAGCACATCTACCCGCTTCAGGATCTCGGCCCCGAGAAGGTGAAGAGTTTCCAGGTGAGGCTCCGCGCCCGATGGGCCGGTGGGAAGACGCACGAAGCCACGGCCTTTGCGCTGGTCCGGGGACAGCCCGTGTCCAAAGGTGAGGAGTTGCCCCCCGTGACGCTCGAGATCTCGCGCTGGCATCCGCGGCCGGAGGGCGGCTGGCAGAGCGCCCTGTCGGTACGGGGGCAAGGCGAGGCAGGGACCGGGGCCGACATTCAATGGGACCGGGTGGAGCGCATCCTCCTCCACGACGATGGCCGCACGGAGACGAGGGCGCACAGCCTCGATGAGGTCATCACCTTCGACGAGCGTCTCGCGCACGGCGGCTTCCGCGGCCAGGTGCTGGTGAGCGCCGCCGAGGCGACCCCCGATGTGCGGCAGATCATCGACGTCCTCCATGGCCACGACAAGGCGGGCAAGGAAGTGACCGTGTCGTGGACCCCCTACAAGCGGGACCCCTCCCCACTGCCTTCATCAGAGGGCGAGCGACCCGCGAGCAAGTAAGCCTCGGCCCCACGTCGACTCGGGTTAATATCTCCGTTCCCCGCATGCCCTCCGCCTGCCACCGCCCCTCTCCCAGGCCCCCCGATGAGTGACTTCGCCCGCGGCTGGCTCATCGAGCAGGCCACCCTGGACGAACTCCGCGCCTTCTGCACGAGTCGCCGCATCACCACGTTCCTCGCGCCCGCGCGTGGGGGACGGGCCCGATTGTTTCCGGCCTACCGCGACACGTCGCAGGTCACGGGCGCCATCCAGGAGGAGCCCACCCTCGAGCAGCTCCTCGCCGAGCTCCCCCACGCCCGCGTCCTGTCCTTCGCGGCGAGCGACGATGACTTTCAGGCCGCGGCCTGGGTCGCCGGCGCCCCTCCGGCGCGCATCCGCCTGCCCGTCTGGCTACGCGACGACGCCGCGGTGCTGGCGGCCCGCCGGGCCCTCCGTCCCCTCACGCGCGTGTTCACCGGCGCTCGCCCCACCGCCTCTCTGCGCGTGGGCGAGAGCGCGGCGGCCTTCGTCTTCACCGCCCTCGGCGCCTTCCCGGGCGAGCTGCGACACCTCAACTACAGCCTGCTCATGGGCGACCGCCTGGCCGCCCGCCACGACGTGCGCCACCAGGGTCTCATCTTCCTCGACGGCGCAGGGGGCGAGGAACCCTTTGCCGTCGACCTCCCTCGAGACGCAGACGCAGCCCCGCGCGACCGGGCGGCGGCCGAGCTCGTCGGCGCCACCACGACCCGGCAATGGCTCGATCACAGCAAGCGCCTCGATCCCGCCCAGGCCAGCGCCGCCGTGATCGAGCACCTCGAGGAGATCCTGCAGCGCGGCGTCGCCTTTCGCGCCACCGCCGACCAGAAGCTGCTCGTGCGCGAGGCCGCAGCCCGCCTCCTCGGCCGCATCGCGGCCGCCCAACCCGCGTGGTGCGAGCGGTTCCTCGGGCGGGCCACGCAGGCACTCGGCGCCTCCTCGGGCGAGGCGCGGGCCGCCTGGGCCCTGGCGCTGCGAGATCTCACGCCCGATCCCGCGCTCGCCAGCGCCGTGAGCCACGCCCTCGCCGAGGAGACCGATCCACGGGCGGTCCGACGGCTGTTCGAGGTCCACGCCCGCATCCGGCACGAACCCGGGGACGCCGAGCTCCTGCGCTGGAGCGAGGCGCCCGAAGCCCTGGTGCGTAAGGGCGCCTATGCCCTGCTCGAGCAAGCCGCCACGCCGCGCCTGCGGCAGGTGCTGCGGCGGCGACTCAAGACCGAGCCCGATCCCGGGGCCCGCGAGGTCCTGGCCCGCGTGCTACGCGCCCTGCGCGAGCAGGAGGAGTGATCTCAAAACACGCGCCCCGGCAAGCCCGGCAGGTTACGCACAAACGTCTCAGCCTTCAGGCCGCCAGATGGGGTGCTATCCTCCCACCTGTCGCTATGCGCATGCCCGCGGCGCTTCACCTCGCAGAGAAGTTCTCGTCGCTCCACTCGCGGCTCGTGGCGCTCGTCCTGGTCGCGGCCCTGCCCCTCCTCCTCCTCGGCACCGGGGCCGTGGTGCAAGCGCTCTACTATCATCGCGGGGTCGCGGCCCAGCGCACCCGCGAGACCGCCCGCGCGCTCGGCCTGGCGCTCGATCGCGAGCTCGTGAGCGTCGAGACCACGCTCGAGACCCTGGCCGCCTCGCCCCAGCTCGCGGCCGATGACCTGCAGGGGTTCTACATACACGCCACGGCCGCGGGCCGGGTCCACCGGGGCTGGTGCGTCCTCTTCAATCAGGACAACCGGCAGGTCATCAACACCCTGCGGCCGTTCGGCACGCCGCTCCCCGTGGGCGCCAACCCTGCGGCCATCCAGCACGTCTTCGCCACCGGCCGGCCGCACATCACCGATACCTTCACCGGCAGCCTGGCCGGACGCCTCATCGTCGCCGTCTACGTGCCCGTCTTCCATGACGGCGCGGTGCGCTACGTCCTCGGAATGGGCTTTGGCCTCGATCGCTTCGGCCAGCTCCTCGCAGAGCAGCACCTGCCGCCCGGCTGGATCGCCCGCATCGTGGATCGCAGAGGCATCGTCCTCGCCCGCACCTTGAACCCGGAGCAATCGACCGGCACCCCACTCCAGGCGGCGCTCCTCGCGCAGGTGAGAGACGCGCCGGACGGCGAAGGCTGGATGGAGAGCGTCACCCGCGAGGGCATCGCGGTCTACGACGCCTTTGCCCGGTCGCAGCGGTCCGGCTGGACAGTCCTCATCGGCGCGCCCCGGACCGAATTCAACGCCGAGCTCTGGCGCTCGTTCGCCTTCATGGGCGCCGGCGCCGTGCTCCTCGTCCTGGTGCTCGCCATCACCCTCGAGATCGCCCGCCGGACCGTCAGGCCCATCGAGGCCCTCGCGCAGGCGGTCGAGGGGGGGGACAAGACCCCCCTGCCACCCTCGGCCTCGGCCCCGAGCGAGGTGCAGGAGCTCCATCGCGCCCTCGTGCGGGCCGCCGAGCTCCGGCGCGACTACCTCATCGAGCGGGAGCGGCGCACCCAGGAGGAGGCGGCGAGCCGGGCCAAGGACGAGTTCCTCGCCCTGCTCGGGCACGAGCTGCGCAACCCCCTGGCGGCCCTCATGAACGCCATCCAGCTGATCGAGAGCACCGGGCCAGAGGACGAGCGGTCCGGACGCGCCCGCATGGCGCTCTCCCGCCAGAGCCACCACCTGTCCCACCTCGTCGACGACCTCCTCGACGTGGCCCGCATCTCCAACGGCAAGATCACGCTCGCGCGGCGGCCGTGCGATCTCGCCGAGATCATGCGCCAGGCCCTCGAAGGGCAGGCCGCCTCCCGCGCCTCCGCCGGGCACATCGTCGAGACCGCGCTCGCCCCCGCCTGGGTCGACGGCGACGAGACCCGACTGCGCCAGGTGTGCGACAACCTGCTCGGCAACGCCTTCAAGTACACGCCCGCGGGGGGCCGCGTCCGCGTCGTCGTGCGCGCCGAGGGGGAGAGCGCGGTGCTGTCCATCGCCGACACCGGCGTGGGCATCGAGCCCCGCCTCTTGCCGCGCATGTTCGATCTCTTCGTGCAAGGCGAGCGCGGCCTCGCGCGGAGCCAGGGGGGCCTCGGCATCGGGCTCACGCTGGTGCGCCGGCTGGCCGAGCTGCACGGCGGCTCGGTGGAGGCGCACAGCGAAGGCCCCGGCCGCGGCAGCGAGTTCACCGTCCGGCTGCCGCGGGTCCCCGCGCCCGCCGTGGCGCTGCCGGTGGCGCAACCGGCCGCCGAGCCAGCGCGCCCGCGGCGGCGCATCCTCCTCGTCGAGGACAACACCGACGCCCGCGAGACCCTGCGCGATCTCCTCGAGCTCCACGGGCACGAGGTGCACGAGGCGGCCAGCGGCCCCGACGGGATCGAGAAGGCGCTCCGCCTGCGGCCCGACCTGTCGCTCATCGACATCGGCCTCCCCGGGCTCGACGGCTACGAAGTCGCGCGCCGCATCCGGGCGAGCGCAGAGGGGCACGCTCTCCAGCTCGTGGCCCTGACCGGCTATGGCCAGCCCGAGGATCGGCGGCGCGCCGAGGAGGCCGGCTTCGACGAGCACCTGGCCAAGCCGATCCCGCCCGATCGGCTGGCCGCCCTCATCGACGCCCCCCGGGCGTGACCCCGCCATCCCCCACGTCGCCCGCCCCCTGACCGCCAAAGCGCCGCCAGCCTGCAATTGCGGCGCTCCCGGGCCGTCTGTTAGGCTGGAGCTGCGGCGAGCCGCGACGCCATGCCCCGGGCACAGCAGTTAGGTCGGTACCACCTGCTCGATCGGATCGCCTACGGCGGCATGGCCGAGATCTTCCGAGCCAAGACCTTCGACGCCGAGGGCCAGGTCCACATGGTGGCCATCAAGCGCCTCCTCCCGCACCTCGGCCTCGACGAGGAGTTCCTCGCCATGCTGGTCGACGAGGCCAAGCTGTCCGCCCACCTCCAGCACCCCAACATCGCCCGCGTCTACGAGTTCGGCCACGCCGGCGACAGCTACTACCTGGCGATGGAGTACATCGAAGGCAAGGACCTGCGCGCCCTCCTCGAGCGCGCGCGCTCCCGCCGCGTCCCCCTCGGCCTCGAGCACGCCGTGTGGATCGCCATCGAGGCCGCCACCGCCCTCCACGCCGCCCACACCCTGTGCGATCCCCACGGCGCCGCCCTGCGCATCGTCCACCGCGACGTCTCCCCCTCCAACATCCTCCTCAGCTACCGCGGCGACGTGAAGCTGTGCGACTTCGGCATCGCCAAGGCCACCCTCTCGCGCGTCCACACCAAGACCGGCGTCGTCAAGGGCAAGGTCAAGTACATGTCCCCCGAGCAGGCCATGGGCCGCCCCCTCGACCACCGCTCGGATCTCTTCTCCCTCGGCAGCGTGCTCTACGAGATGCTCACCCTCACCGCCCCCTTCCAGGCCGCGAACGAGGTGGATCTCATCTTCGCCGTGCGCGACGCCCGCTGCCGCCCCCTCCGCGACCTGCGCCCCGATTGCCCGCCCGCCCTCGCCCACATCGTCGAGCACGCCATGCTCCGCGTCCGCACCGACCGCTACCCCTCGGGCGAGCAGCTCGCCCGCGATCTGCGCAACTTCCTCGACACCTATCGACCCGGCTACGGCCGGAGCCACCTCTCCGGCTACCTGCAGCAGCAGTTCGCCGCCGAGATCGACTACGAGCGGCGCCGCCTCCAGAGCTACACCATCGATCACATCGACGAGTCCCTGCTCGGCGAGAACCTCCTCGCCGACGTGCTCGGCCCCGACGCCGCCTTCACCCACTTCACCCCGGCCCGCCACCGCCTGCCCCGAAGCCCCGGAGAGCCCGCCGACCGCCCCGCCATCTCCCGGCCCCTCGCGCGGCCCCCCCAGCGCCTCCGGCCCGGCACCGTGGTCCTGCCGCCGAGCCCCGCGCGCGCGGCCCCACCACACGCCTCCCGGACCGCCGAGGGCGCCCAGGATCGCACCCCGCCGTACCCTCCCCTGGACGACCCCGCGCCGCTCGACGCCGACGCCGACGAGCCCGTCACCTCCGTCTATCGCCGGCCCCTCTGGGCCCCCGAGCCCGACGCGCCCATCGCGCTCATGGACGAGGACGCCGACACCGAGCGCATCTTCCTCGGCGCCGAGGGCAGCCTGCCCACCCGCCTCAACCAAGCGCCCGCCCCGCCGAGCGAACCCGCCCCGCCCCCGGCCCCACCGCGCACCTCGGCCCCCCATCCGAGCACACGACCGCCCGTGCCGAGCCCCGAGCGCGAGCCCAAGAGCGACTTCGCCGAGTCTCCCTCGGAAGACGAAGCCACCATCGTACGTCTTGGAGATGAGGATCTGGAGCCGGTGTAGCTCGTTACTTGAGATCGAGCGGGCGGAGCCCTTCGCGGAAGCGCACCAGCAAGCTGTTCCGGTTCACGTTCTCGATCTTCCCGCGCCCATGCTCCGGGTGATAGATGATCTCGTTCGCCTTGTAGCGTTCCCGAGGATCGAAGGGGCGCGGGTCCACCGCCTCCTCCAGCTCCTTGATGAGCAGGCGCTTCTGCTCCGCCCGCCGCGCCGCCGCCGGATCCACCTGCGGCCGATAGACCTCCGTCTGCACCGGCGCCTGCGCCGGCCCCGCCTGCGCCGCGCCCCGCGCCGTCGGCTCCGTGCGGTAGCTGTGACGGCTCTTGCACCGCATACAGAGCACCTGCTTCGGCTGGTCCCCCACCATCGCCACGATGTGGTGCACGGTGAACTCGCGGCACTTCCCGCACCACGCCTCCGCCTCCCCGCCCACCGCGAACTTCGGCGAGTGACGGGTCGGCGCCGCGCGGGGCGGCTCGATCGACTTCGGCGGCGCGCGCTGCTCGAGGAACGGCACGAACCCCGCGTCCCTCGCCCGCTCCGCCTTGCTCCCGGCGATACGCTTGGTCAGCGCCTCCGCCTGCCGCCTGAGATCGGTGATGCGCCGTCCCACCAGCCGTTCCACCCGTTCACGGTCCCCCGGCACCACATCCTCGAGCAGCTCGGCATAGCGCCGCGCCAGCTCCTGCACCTTGTTCCCGGCCGCGAGCTGGCGGCGGTCCTCGCCCGATTCGATCGACGCCGACACCTCCTCGCTCGCCGAGATCGCCTCGTCCTTCAGCTCATTTATACGTGCGGTCGTCTCTTCGTCCACGGTCCTGCCTCGATTGCGGTTGCTCGGCCCATCTTCTTAGTACAGCGCGCCGCAGACGGTACGAAAAAACCCCAGTCGCCCCCCATCCTCGAGGAGCAACTTGTTTTTTTCGCTATCGTCACCCGGCTCAGCTCGCCGACTCGCGGTACTCGCCGAACACCGCGCGCAGCCGGTCGGCGATCTCCCCCACCGTCGCCCGCGCCTTCACGCACGCCAGGATACGCGCCACCAGGTTGTCCGCCCCCGGTTCGGCCGGCGACGCCGGCGGCGTGCGCGCCGCCCTCTCGAGCGCCCCCAGCGCCTCCCGCGCCGCCGCGTCGTCGCGCTCCCGCCGCGTGCGCCGCACCTCCTCCACCCGCGTCGCCTCGAGCCGCGGATCGATCCGCTGCAGCCCTGCCGGCGGCGGCTCCGTCATCGTGAACTCGTTCACGCCCACGATGACCTTCTGCTTCTCCTCGATCGCCCGCTGGTACTCGTACGCCCGCACCTCGATCTCGCGCTGGATGAAGCGCGACTCGATCGCCGCCACCGTCCCGCCCATCTTCTCGATCCGCTCGATGTAGCCCCGCGCCCGCCGCTCGATCTCGTCCGTCAGCGCCTCCAGCGCATAACTCCCGCCCAGCGGATCCACCATGTCCGCCATCCCCGACTCATACGCGATCACCTGCTGCGTGCGCAGCGCCAGCAGCGCCGACGTCTCCGTCGGCAGCGCCAGCGCCTCGTCATACGCGTTCGTGTGCAGGCTCTGCGCCCCGCCCGCCACCGCCGCGAACGCCTGCAGCGTCACCCGCAGCAGGTTGCACAGCGGCTGCTGCGCCTGCAGCGTCGACCCCGCCGTCTGCGCGTGGAACCGCAGCGCCCACGAGCGCGGGTCCTTCGCCCCGAAGCGCTCGCGCATGATCCAGGCCCACAGCCGCCGCGCCGCCCGGTACTTCGCCACCTCCTCGAGGAAGTTGTTGTGCACATTGAAGAAGAACGACAGCCGCGTGGCGAACTCGTCCACCTGCAGCCCCGCCTCGAGCGCCGCCTCGACATACGCGATCCCGTCGGCCAGCGTGAACGCCACCTCCTGCACCGCGTCCGACCCCGCCTCCCGGATGTGATACCCCGAGATCGAGATCGTGTTCCACTTCGGCAGCTCGGCCTTGCAAAAGGCGAACGTGTCCACCGTCAGCCGCAGCGACGGCCGCGGCGGATAGATATACGTCCCGCGCGCGATGTACTCCTTCAAGATGTCGTTCTGGATCGTCCCCTGCAGCTGCCCCCGCGACACCCCCCGCGCGTCCGCCACCGCCACATAGAGCGCCAGCAGCGTCGCCGCCGTCGCGTTGATCGTCATCGACGTCGAGATCTCGCCGAGCGGCAGCCCATCGAGCAGCACCTGCATGTCGTCGAGCGACGCGATCGACACCCCCACCCGACCCACCTCCCCGCGCGCCAGCGGGCTGTCCGGGTCGCGCCCCATCTGCGTCGGCAAATCGAACGCCACCGAGAGCCCCGTCTGCCCCTGCGACAGGAGATACCGATACCGCTGGTTCGACTCCCGCGCCGTCCCGAAGCCCGCGTACTGCCGCATCGTCCAGAAGCGGCCGCGATACATCGTCGGCTGCACCCCGCGCGTGAACGGGTACTGCCCCGGGAAGCCGAGGTCCTGCAGATAATCGACCGCCCCCTCGACCGGCGTATACAGGTCCTCGAGCGCGATCCCCGCGTCCGTCGCAAAGGCCGAACGCCGGAGCGGCGACTTGGTCCGCGCCTTCTCCAGACTGGCCAGAAACCGCGCCCGCGCCTCGGCCAACTCGCCGCCCGCCAACTTGTCGTCAGAATGTGCCATGAACCAAACCCTGGAAGAAAACGGATGGGCGAGGCCACGCGCCTCGAACACAACTACAACGTCGTCAGAACGACATCTCCGGCACCTCGCCGTCCACGTGGAGCGGCGGCTCTGTCGCCGCCTGGATCTCGGCCACCGACACCCCTGGCGCCCGCTCGCGCAGCCACAGACCGTCCTTCTCCACGTCGATCACCGCCAGATCCGTGATGATCCGGTTCACGCAGCGCACCGCCGTGAGCGGCAGGTTACACTCGAACCGGATCTTCTTCTCCCCGCCCTTGGCCACGTGCTCCATCATCACCACCACCCCGCGCGCCCCGGCCACGAGGTCCATCGCCCCGCCCATCCCCTTCACCATCTTCCCCGGGATCATCCAGTTCGCCAGGTCGCCCTTCTCCGACACCTGCATCGCCCCGAGGATCGCCATGTTGATGTGGCCCCCGCGGATCATCGCGAACGAGTCGGCCGACGAAAAATAGCTGCTCCCCGGGATCTCCGTCACCGTCTGTTTCCCGGCGTTGATGAGGTCCGGGTCCTCCTCCCCCTCATACGGGAAGGGACCGATCCCGAGCAGACCGTTCTCCGACTGCAGCACCACGTCCATCCCCGGCGGGATGTAGTTCGCCACCAGCGTCGGCATCCCGATGCCCAGGTTGACGTAGAAACCGTCGCGCAGCTCCTTGGCCACGCGCCTTGCGTGCTCTTCACGAGACAGGGGCATGATCCGTCTCCCTCTGGCCTTCGTCCTCAGACAAAGGCGTTTCTCCGTGCACAGGCGGGGTCGCCTCCGCATCCTCGCCGTGCAGCTCCAGCCGCCGCGCGAGCGCCTGCTGCGTCCCCATGACATCGACGATGCGACCGACCAGCCAGCTGCTCATGGCCAGCTCCCCGAAGGCCAGCGGCCCCGCGAACAGCCCATAGAAGAACGGCAGATGAATGAACAGCGACGCCAGCGCCAGCCCCGGCGAGCCCGCGTAGATCGGCCCGAGCACCGGCACGAACAGACCGAGCATCGCCCCGAGCGCGCGCGACTTCGGCTCCGCCGGCGGCGCCGCCTCCCGCATCGCCGCGATGCGCGCCGCCGCCTCCGGCTCGAGCGCCACCACCGCCTGCCCGTGCAGCGCCGCGGCCGCCTCCTCGGACAGATACGCCAGCACCTGCTCCGCCTCGGCCAACCGCTCCGCCGGCACCCGCACCTCGAGCTCGATCCCCGTGAGCGTCCCGAAGTACGGATTCGCCCCGAGCCGCCGCACCTCCACCGGGATCCCAGCGTCGGCGAGCGCCTGACGCGCCACGTCCGCCGCGCCCGGATCGCGCACCGTCGCGATCGCGATCACGCGCCCGCCCCCGCGCGCCCCGCGCGCCCCACCGCGTCCCCCACCCCGTCAACCACGCTTGCGCACCGTGCGCTGCTCGATCGGCTTCACGTAATTCTTCCCCTGGAAGATCCGCTTCACATAGATCCCCGGCGTGTGGATCGTGTCCGGGTCGAGCTCCCCCGGCTCGACCAGCTCCTCCACCTCCGCGATCGTGATCGCCGCCGCCGTCGCCATCATCGGGTTGAAGTTGCGGGCCGTCTTCCGATAGACGAGGTTGCCCCAGCGGTCCCCCTTCCAGGCCTTCACGATCGCGAAGTCGCCGCGGATCGCGTGCTCGAGCACGTAGTCGCGCCCGTCGAAGACCCGAGTTTCCTTCCCCTCCGCCGCCTTCGTCCCGAAGCCCGTGGGCGTAAAGAACGCCGGGATCCCCGCCCCGCCCGCGCGGATGCGCTCCGCCAGCGTCCCCTGCGGACACAGCTCCACCTCGAGCTTCTTGTCGATGAACAGGCGCTCGAAGATCTTGTTCTCGCCCACGTACGACGAGATCATCTTGCGCACCTGCCCCGCCGCGAGCAGCACCCCGAGCCCCTTGTCGTCCACGCCGCAGTTGTTCGACACGATGGTGAGGTTGCGTGTCCCCTTCTTGTGGATCGCGGCGATGCAGTTCTCGGGGTTGCCGCAGAGGCCAAAGCCCCCCGAAAGCAAGGTCACCCCGTCGCGGAGATCATGGAGAGCGGCGTCGGCGTCGGCGAAGGTCTTGTCCATCCGTGTCCTCGAAAAAGCGGGGGTTATCGTGGGGTATGGCCCGGATGGTGTCAACCGCCGTCAGGGCAGGGCAAGGGCACCGCCCCGCCCATGAAACGCAGCGCCTCGTTCTTCGGACGCAGCGTCTCGTTCTTCGGACGCAGCGTCTCGTTCTTCGGACTCAGCGTCTGACCTTTTCAGCCCTGCGGCGGATATTTTCAGCCCCGCGGCGGATATTTCGGACTCAGCGTCCGACTTTTTCAGCCCCGCGGCGGATATTTCGGACTCAGCGTCTGACTTTTTCAGCCCCGCGGCGGATATTTCGGACTCAGCGTCTGACTCTTTCAGCCCCGCGGCGGATATTTTCCGCTCTGCGGCGGATCTTCTCAGCCCTGTGGCGAGTACGGGGCCCGCAGCGTCCGGCGCAGCCCCGCCCGAGCACCTCGGTCACTGCGCGGAGGAGAGCACCAACACCTTGCGGTCATCCACCGTGACCGTCAGCGTCCGCTGGATCGCGTTCAGCTCACTCTTGCTCACCAGCGACACCGCCAACGCACCGAGCGCGCGCACATAGAACAGCTGCGACCAGGCCCCCGACATGTGACGGAACGCCTCCCGGATAAAGGAGTCGGCCGGCGCGCGACGCTCCACCGCCGACGCGATCATCCCCATCCCCTTGCGGAACTCCTCCCAACGATAGGACACCCCGCCGAGCGGTGCCGACAACTCCGGCAGCTGCGCATTCTGCACGAGCAGATCCTGGAACGTCCCGAAGCCCCCCGAGCGCTCGTCGTTGTACGCCGCATCCACCACGTCCTGCGGCAGCCCGCTCTTGCGCAACGTCTCCGCCACCACCCCCGCCACCTGATTCCCCGCCGCCGACCACCCGTCGCCCTTCCTCCTCAGATACTCCTCCCAGAGCGGCGCATACGCCCTCTCGCGCAGCGCCAGATCACTCCGGATGCGGAGCCCCTGATTCGGCATCGCGCGCGCGAACGCGCGGCTCGCGACCTCCACGTCCCCACTGGCAAAACGCTGCGCCAGCGCCCGGAACAACTCATCATCGACCTTGAACTCGACCCGCACCTCGTACTTCCGGCTCCCCACGAGCCCGCACACCCGGGCCAAAACCCCATCCCGCTCCCCCTCCGGCACCACCCGCCAGATCGCCGCCGAATCGACCAGGACAGACAGTTGCTCCTGCGGGACATGCCCCTCCTTGCGAAGCAGGAAATAGAGCCCATAGCGGAACTGGTCGGCCGTCGGCTCCGCGACGAAGTCCTTCATGTCGCAGCGAAAGTCCACCGCGAAGCGCTCCTGCAGCCCGAAGTAGTCGTCCTTGTAGCTGCGCGCCCCGAGATACGCCACCCGCCTCGGCCGCGGCACCGTCCCCTGGGGCGCGTTGTACTCGACTACCTCGCGCAGCTCCCGCTCATCCCGACTCGACAAGAGCGTCCACTTCAAGAAACTGAGCGAGAAGCCCCACGCCTCCTTCCAGACCATCGAGTCCTGCTGAAAGAAACTGCGCAGCGCCGCCGGCCCCGCCACCTCCAGCGCCCGCCCCACGTCCGCCTCGAGGAGCGGCCCATGCACCTCTCGCAGCGCCGCGTCCTCGAACTCGAGCGAGACCAGCGTCGCGTGCTCCTTCATCCGCGAGTAATCGTATTCGAACCCGAACTGCATCCGCAGCGTCACCGCGTCCTCGAGCCGCTTGCGGAGGTCCTTCCACGCATCCGGGAGCGAATCACTCTTCGTCACCCCGAGCGCCCGCATCAGCGCCGCCAGCATCTTCTGCTCCTCTTGCGACACCGGCGGATTCGCGAGGAGCGCCTCGACGCTGCCGCTCCCACCCAGCGCCTTCACGATCTGATCGGCGACCTTGTCGACGATCTCCTTGAGCCCGCCCGCCTCGATCTTCGCCTGCACCGCGAAGTTCACGTCGCCCCCCCGGTTCGCCGCCTTCAACACATCGACCCGCAGCCGACCCGCCGCCGGGCGCGAGAAGATGAGCGTGAACCGATCCGTGATCGACAGCCGCCCCCCGAGCGAGACCGACGCATCGAACTCCACGTCGAGGATGTGCGTATTCTGGAGCAGCGCCACCGCCTTCGAGAGCGCCGCCGTGTAGGCATCGGAATAGGAGACCTTAAGCTCCATCGACATCCCGACCTGCGCCACCAGGGCCATCGCCTCGCCTGGGCAGAGCCGCCGCACGTGCTCCTCGACGAACGGCAAGCGAAGGCGCTTGATGTCCGCCCCGATCGCCGTGTGCGCCACCTCCTTCAACTCATGCGCGTGATAATCCGCGCACGTGATCGACGAACGGAGATCCGCGCTCAACTGGAGATAGGGCAGGCTCATCCCCGGCTTCGCCGACATCCCCCCCGTCACCGCATAGCGGAGCCAGCCGCGCGTCCCATCCGGACCCAGCGGCGGCGCCAGCGTCCCCGCCACCACCTCCTCGGGCGGGACCCCGAACACACCGAGCTCGTCCTGATCCCCCTTCTTCCCGAGGAGCCGGATCCCCGCCCTCGACTCCGCCCCCACGCCGAGCGTGAACTTGCCGAAGTCCACCGGCGAGCCGATCGACGCCTCGAACCCCACGTTCACCGGCACGTCGGCGAGCCGCGACTCGGGGATCAGCTTGAGGATCTGCTCGAAGTTCGGAAACTTGAAGTCCAGCTCGGACATCTCTCTCCTCCAGTCGTGATCGCCCCGCCGCCCGCCAGGTCCCCCCAGTGTAGGGCAGATACGCCGCGCCCGGGGATCCCCCAGAAGAGTAGACGGAGAGTAGACTCGCGCCATGCCCCAGCACATCGGCATCGTCGCCTGCTCGGCCGAAGGCGCGGCCCTCTGCTACCGCACCCTCTGCATCGAAGGCGCCCAATACCTCGGCCCCCACGCCCACCCCGAGGTCTCGCTCCACACCCCATCGCTCGCCGACTACATGCGACACATCGACCGGGGCGACTGGCAGGGCGTAGGCGATCTCATGCTCGCCTCCGAGCACAAGCTCGCGAGCATCGGCGCCGACTTCGTCATCTGCCCCGACAACACCATCCATCAGGCCATGCCCCACGTCGCGCCGCGCGCGCGCCTGCCGTGGCTGCACATCGCCGAGGTCGTCGCCGAGCACGCCGCCATGCGCGGCCATCGCCGCATCGGCCTCACCGGCACCCGCTGGCTCGTCGACAGCGAGGTCTACCCCGAGAAGCTCACCGCGCGCGGCCTCGAGTACGTGCGCCCGAGCCCCCCCGAGCGCGACGAATGCAGCCGCATCATCATGGAGGAGCTCGTCTACGGCGTCTTCAAGCCCCCATCGACCGCGTACTTCCAGCAAGTCATCGGGCACCTGAAGGAGCAAGGCTGCGACGCCGTCGTGCTCGGCTGCACCGAGATCCCGCTCATCGTGAGCGACGCCAATTCGCCCCTCCCCACCTTGGATTCGACGCGCCTCCTCGCGCGGGCCGCCCTGCGCCGCGCGGTCCAGGGCGTGCCTGCCACCCATGAGATCCATCCCTGAACCCATAGAGTAGCAACCAGCGATTCTGGAGCGAGCCCATGGCCTTCCTCGGCACCTGCCACTGCAAGAACATCCGCGTCCGCCTCGAAACCCAGCGCACCCCCGAGGCATTCCCCGTCCGGCGATGCACGTGCACCTTCTGCGCGCGCCACCAGCCGCGTTACATCTCGGACCCGCAGGGCAGCATCGAGATCCACGTCGACGACCAGACCCTCCTCGGCCGTTACCGCTTCGGTCTCGGACTCGCGGACTTCCTGTTCTGCCTCCGCTGCGGCGTCTTCATGGCCGCCTTCGAGCCCGGCCCCCCCGGCCGCGCCGTCATCAACATCAACGCACTCGAAGACGCCGCCAAGTTCACGGCCGAGCCCGTGCCCATGGACTTCGATCGCGAGGACGAGACCGCGCGTCGCGAGCGCCGCGCCCGAACGTGGACCCCCACGCGCCTCGTCTTTACGAAGGAGGAGCAACCGGGAACACCGACTCGAAGGGCGTAGAATATAGTCACCCGACGGAGCCGCGATCGACGTCATACGCGACGGGAGCTGGCCATGCTGAAGAGGCTGAAGGTCGATAACTTCAAGTGCCTGGATGGGTTCGATCTGGAACTGGGCGACCATGCGCTCCTGATGGGCCTCAACGGCACCGGGAAGTCGACTGTCATCGAGATGCTCGAGCGCCTCCGGCGATTCCTCGTCGACGGAGAGAAGGCGCGAAACTGCTTTCCCGCCTCCACGCAAACACGACGGTCGAGCTTCTGGAAGAAGCTGCAGCGCTTCGAACTCTTCCTTGAGGGAGACATAGAGGTAACCATCGAACTCACACCGCCGGATGAGGAGGGTATCGTCCAGGTGGTGAAAGAGGTCGTGAGGGCTCCGGCGGCGTTGCTGGAACGGCAATCCGGACCGACGATACGGATAGGGTCCGGCCCGGATGACGCCGAAAATATCATCATCCTCGTCCCCGACGAATTAGCGGCGCTTCCCCTAGTTGGACTTTTCAAAAGTGCAAGCTCGGTTATCGACACGCTCCTGAAGGTGTTTTCCACAGTCTCCGACATCCTTCCGTTCCGTCTTGCACCTACACAGATGGAAGTGCTCGCCAGCACACCGGCCGCCGCACTCGCGCCTGATGGTGCCAACTTTGCTGCATGGCTCTTGATGTTCGATAGGCGCTTCCCCGAGCGACGTGAAGCCATGGAGCGGCAGGTGGCCGCCGTCCTCCCTGCCTTCCGGCGGTTCCATCTGGTCCCGGAGGGCGAGCAGTTCCGCCTCGTGACCGAGTGGCGAAGCGCATCCGGCAAGACCGGACGCTTCGACTTCAATGAACTCTCGGACGGCCAGCGCCTCATCGCCGTCCTCGCCGGCATCGCGGTCGCCACCGAGGCCGAGGGCCGCGCCAGTACGCTAGTCCTCGACGAACCCGACAACTACGTCGCATTACCCGAGATCCAGCCGCTCCTGCTCTCGCTCATGGATCAGCCCGGGATGCAGCTCATCGTGGCGTCCCACCACCCTGAGATCATCGACCTGATGGCCAAGGACTACGGGATCGTGTTCACGCGAGAAGACGACATCGGGCCCGTCCGGGTCGAGCGTTGGCAGGCGGCCCCCGACGAGGCGCTCACGCCATCGGAGCTCGTCGCCCGCGGAGAGCTCCATGGTGGCGCGTGACCTCCGGTACGTCGTGCTGGGAGAGGACACAGCGCACGGCAACTTCGTCCGGCGCTGGCTCATCGCCGAAGGCGTCGAGCCTCGGAACATCAGGCTCATCCCCCCACCCGCCGGCACGGGAGGCGCCGGGGACGAGCATGTGAAGAGGAAGTACCCGGAGGAGGTGGCCTACTACCGGAGGCGTGCGAACGCCCAGCGTGTCGCGCTCGTGATCGTCATCGACGCCGACCGCGAGACGGTTCGACACCGGCAACGCCAGCTGGATGAAGCCCTGTCGGAGAACCAGTCTCCACCTCGGGCGGACCCCGAGCGGATCGCCATCCTCGTTCCCAAGAGGAACATCGAGACCTGGCTGCACACCCTGCCAGGAACCCCCGCGGACGAGGAGACGGACTACAAGCCACTCTTTGTGGGTAAGACCGCCGCCGCCTGTGCTGCTGCAGCCCCGCATTTTCAGGAGTTCTTGCAGCGCACTCCTTCGGACACCGATCTCCCCTCCCTGGCCGCAAGCCGCAGCGAGGCCGCGCGGCTGGTATGAGCGGCGGATCTCCCGATCTCTTCACCCCGCACTGAACACCTGAGCCATCGTCCTCCGCTCAGACGCAAAAAAATTCCCCAAAAAAAGTGCTCCGCGGCCGGGGAAGTTTCCATGGCCCGCACCGTACAAAGAGTAAACGGCCCCGTGAGGGGCATTTACAGAGGTGCCACCATGAAGGACGTGAACGTCGATTCTCCCACCCCGCCTGCGGTCGCTCTCCCGGACGACGCAGGCCCCCCGCCGGTCGGCGGGGCCCCTGAGCCCAGCCCCATCAGCGCCTACGAGCGGCTCCTCGGCCTCCGCGAACAGCTCGCCGATCACCGCCCGAGCGACCCCGCCGTCCTCCTCTGGCAGCAGCAGCTCGCGGAGCCCAAGGCCCTCGAGATGGGGCAGCGTGTCGGCACCGACCGCGTGCTCGCCGACGCCCTCGCCATCTTCCCCCTGATCCTGCCCACGCTCCTCACCGATCCCCTACCCGGCTACGGCCCCAAGCGCGCCTACTACGGCGTATCCCTGGCGCTCGACCTCAGCGAGCGCGCTCACGGCCTGCGCTTCACCGTCACCGAGAAGGCCGGCGCCTCCCGCGTCAAGCAGGACGCCGTCGCCGACGGGCAGAGGAAGCGCCAGTCGTTCCAGGAGCTGCTCCAGAAGGCCGCGCTCGGCGACAGCGCCCGCCTGGCGCAGCTCGACAAGGCCGCGGCCTACGACCACGCCAAGCCCGGCGAGCTGGTCGCGAGCCTCGAGCTCCTCCGCGACGTCGGCAGGTCGCTCCTCGCCCAGGTGGCCACGAACCCGGCCCTCGGCGAGGTGTACGCCGACATGGGCCTCACCGCCGAGGAGGTGAGCTCCGTGGCGAACGCGGCGCGGCGACTGACCGGCGCCACCGGCGACCACGGCGAGCAGATCGCGTCGCGTCAGGCCGAGTCGGACGCGATCAACGTCCTCGAAGGGCGGGTGTGGTTCGAGCTGCGCGCCCTCAAGCAGGCGGCCCGGGACGCCCGGCGCCGCAAGCGCTCCGTGCCCATGGTCCGCCTCACCCAGCTCGAAGGCCCCCGTCGCCGCTGCCCCACGGATATCAAGCCCACCGACGACGAATCCCCGACCGAGCCCGACACGACCGAGCCGGAGACGACCGCTCCCGACACGACCCCGGCGCGCCAGTAGCCCTCTCCACCCAGCCCCTCCCCTCGCCTGATCCCTGAATCCCCCACCGAGCCCCGGCCCTCCATCAAGAGGGCCGGTCAGGCTCAGTCAACAAAACGCAGGACGTCGTCCACCGGCCGGCGCAGGGATCGCGCCGTGGGCGGCCCCGCGTGGCTCAACCGGAACAGGAAGATCTCCGTGTGCCCCTGGGCGACGGCCGGCAGGAACTCGTGATAGCGGGCGCGCAGCCTCCGCAAGGTGCGGACGTCCTCGGCCGTGAAGCCTTCATCGCCATCGGTCTCGAGATCGCCGTAGTAGAAGAACACGGGGATGTGCGGCTGCAGCGCCAGGCCGCGCGCCGAGGCCTCGAGCCACACCCGCTGCAAGGCCCTCCCACCGAGGAAGTAGCCGCGCGGCCCGGTCTCGGCGATGCGCAGCCGACCGAGCGCCGCCCCCGCCGCCGTGGCCTTGCGTGTCCGATCCACGAGCGCCCCACCACCGCCCAGACGGTTCAGCCGCTCCATCACCGGCCACGACGTCAGGACCTCGAAGATCGCGCGATCGGCCGGCGACATCTCCAGCGTCGCGACATCGAGACCATCGCGCGTGAGCAGGACCTCACGCGGCGTCCAGCGCACCTCGCGCGCGAGCTCCTCGTGCAGCTGGCGGTCGAAGAACCGCAGCCGGTCGCTCTCGCCGAGGATGGCGCCGAGCTGCAGGAGGGCGTCGCGCTCGCTCACGAGATCGAGCGCTGCCCCCGCCCGCCGCGCCGTCTCGCCGAGCGCGCTCGCGTCCTCCCCCGAGAGCGGCTGGCCATCCCCCCGGCGCCGGTTGGTCACGCGCCGGTGTACCTGCTCGAACAGCGGGTCCACCCGCGATGCAGCCCCCGGGCGGGCCGCCGGCCGAGCCTCCTGGCGGTCGAGGACCAGCTCGCACCCGAGGAGCGGATCGCGCGCGTCGGGCAGCGGCATCACCTCCACGGTCAGCCCGAGCGCGCCGGCGGCCAGCACCAGGTTCTCCACGGCCGCGCCGAGCGCGAGGTAGCTCGCCCGCCGCGCCGGAGCGAGCTTGGTCGCGCCGCGCGCCTCATCGACGAGGCAGGAGATGCGCCGCCCCCGCGCCACGAAGCGCCAGGGCTGCGCGTTGCCCCCGGAGGGCGCGAGCGCCGCGTGCGCCACGAGGTAGCGGACCTCGTCACGCGACGGCTCGACCGAGACGCCGCGCGCCGGCACCGGCAGAGGGTCCGGCGCCGCGCACGCCTCCGCCGCCACCCCGGGATCGAGCTGCGCCTGACCGAGCGCGTACTGCGCGCCGTCGGCCACCAGCCGATCCAGATCCACGTAGAAGCGCCCCGACGCCGTGAGGCGGCCGAGGAGCAGGCGGCGCGCCGCGTCCGTCACCAGCGCCCCGCCGAGCGCCACCGCCGAGCCGAGCTGCGGCCAGGTGGAGAGCGTCTGCCGCACCTCCAGGAACGAGGCCGCCGCGTCGGTCGACGCCGCGCGCGCGCCGACGAACGCCAGCACGTACGGGAGCCGCTCTTCGGGCGAGAGCCGGCCGAGCACGGCGGCGTCGAGATCCCCGAGGGCGCCGTGGAGGAGCGGCCGGCGCGGCTCGAGATCGAAGCGCTCGATGTCGAGGAGGCCGCGGTCGCTCGTCTCCATGATCACCGGGATGCCGTGATGGCGCGCGCGCTCGCGCACCTGCACCTTGACCGCGAGGTCGTCACACTCCTCGACCACGAGATCGAGCCGCCCCCCGCCGACCAGGAACTCGTCCGCGGCGTCGGGCCGCAGCCCCTCGGTGAGCACGGCGATGTCGAGGTAGGGATCGATCTCGTACATCTGGCGCGCCGCCAGGATCGCCTTGTTGACGCCGAGCTCGTGCACCCCCGCGCGCAGCCGGTTCATGTTCGACAGATCGAGCGCGTCGAAGTCGGCCAGGCGGAAGCTGCCGCCCACGCCCTCGAGGGCCAGGGTGAGCGCCGCGGCCTGCCCGACCGAGAGCCCGATCACGCCGACGCGGCACCGGCGCAGCCGCTCCTGCTCCGCGGCGGTGATCTTGTACCGGTTGCGATCGCTGCGCAGGAGCACGAACTCGCGCTCGGGCAAGAGGTGCACGAGCCGCCCGGACCACGGGTAATAGACCCAGGTGCCGTACTCGTGCAGCGCGCGCCCACCGAGCCGCTCCTCGATGCGGGCGGCCACCTCCATCTCCGACAGCGCCCGGGCCGGCTCCGCGGCCCGCACGAGATCCCGCAGCTGCGCCCGCAGCGTGTCGTGGCAGAAACGGACCGCGCCCGTGGCGAGCAGCTCTTCCAGCCGGGCGCGGTGGGCAGGATCGCAGAGGTCCAGGCGGAGCGGACAGGAGGCGGCCGTATCGTCGCCGCGCAGCCCGCCGAGCGCGGCCTCGAGGCTCATGTGGACTGCCCGGAGACCGCCGCCGGGACCGCCGCGGCGCCGGTGGCCTCGGCCTTGGCCGACTGCGGGCTGGTCAGGCGGAAGACGTGCTCGAGCCAGTCGGGCATGATCTCGCGGGCGATGATCCAGATCCGGCCCTCGCCGAGGTCGGTCAGGCCCGCGGTGTGGGCGAGGTCGTTGTGCTCCATGTAATAGACGAAGAACTCGTTGCCGCGCCGGCGGTACCACGCGGCCGCGACGCGCAGGAGATAGGCGAACGAGGCGTCGCGCACCGCCGGCCCGAAGGTGGGATCGAGATAGAAGAGGCGCACCCCATCGAGGAGATGAAAGAGGTTCGTGCCATGGGTCGCGCTCTCGAGGACGGCGGCGGCCACGGCCTCGCCCTCGTAGCGCGCCACGATCACCTCGCGCTCCCGCGCGAGCCCGGCGCGGTGCCAGGTCATGCCGAGCTGCGCGAGATCGAAGCGCTCCTCCACGAAGTCGAGCGCCTCTCGATAGGCGTGCGGTCGGGTCGCGGCGATGCGGGAGAGCAGCTGCCGCTGCTCCTGGAGCGTCGCCTCGCCGGAGGTGAAGCCCATCGGCGCCGCGTCCGGCGCCTCGAGCAGGCTGTGGATGTTGCCCTCGAACAGGCGGAAGGGGAGCACCGACGCCTGCCCCGTGGTCTCGTGGCCCTGGGCGAAGTCGAAGTGCGCCACCTGCATCCAGCGCACGCTCGCCTCGCAGTAGCCGAGCAGCCAGTGGAAGTCGGGGTCATGCAGCATCGGCTCGTGGGTGCCGAGCACGATCTCGCGCAGCACCTCCTTGGCCGAGGCGCCGTCGGGCGATTGGCCAGGCCGCTTGGCCAGCTGGTGCCCGAGCCACGTCCCCTGATAGATCTTGAGCGCCGAGGCCGAGCCCTCGACGCCGCGCGCCGAGGGCCACACCACGCGATAGCCCACGCGCGGATACTCGTCGAGCCGCTGGTACATCTCCGTGTACGGGGGACGCAGGCGATCGAAATGATGCGGCTTCTTGCCCGACAGCCGGAAGTAACCGGAGGCCTCGTAGAGCTCCCACACCGCATCCGTCCACCCGCTGCCCGTGGTGGTGCGGGGGTAGAGCAGATCGGCCACGATCCGCCCCCAGCGCAGCTCGTCCTCGGGCGACGGGACGGTCACGCGCATGCCGCACAGGCCCCTGTCCTCCTCGGAGCCATGCTGGAGGCTGCGGATCTCGGCCATCAAACGCAGCGGGGGCCCCTCGGGCACGAGCAGCTCGAGGTTGTCGATGCGCAGGCCGAGATAGACCAGATCCTCGCTCGGCACGCTGTAGAAGGAGAGGCCGCTGTGCGAGATGTCGCGCAGCTGGCGCTCGACCTGGACCTCGGGCCAGCGCGGGTGGACGAAACGGATGCGGAGCCCGAGGGCGAGCACGCGGCGGTGGGTGCGCCGCCGGATGCGGGTGAGGGTCGAGGGCAGGGCGATGGAGGCCGTGCCGCCGCCCTCGGAGCGCAGCCCCGCGGCGGGCATCTGGAACGTCGAGTTGAAGCCCTGGATCTCGAGCACGTAGCCGTGCTCCCCCTGGAGCGGGGCCACGGGATGGAAATAGAGACGGTCGGTCTCGCCCTCGCACTCGAAGCCCCAGACCTCGATCGGGGTCTGCTCGCGCGAGCACAGGGCCCCGCTGCAGCCGCTCCGCGCCAGCGACCGGAGCACGTCGAGCACGTCGTCCGGCTCCACGATCTCCTCGCGGCGCGCGACCTGGCTGCGCGGCGAGACCAGCTGCCCGCTCCGGTGGAGATCTTCGAGGCAGTGCTGGATCGCGCGCGCCTGATCGAGCGGGGTCGAGACCAGGCGCACGTTGATGCGCGAGCTGCCGGACTCCTCCATCACCGCCTGCACCTTGCCGAGGATGGTCCCGCTCTTGTGCCCACCCGATTCGAGCTGCAAGGGCACGGCCTGGCCGCGCCGCGGCAGGTGGGGACCGGTCCAGAGCAGGGTGACCTCCTCGGGCGACAGGCTGAGGACCTGCGGCGCCTCCGCGTCCTCGGCGCCGATGTGGACAGTGATGACTTCCTCCTCGGGCCCAGGGGTGTCGTGCCGATCGTCGCGACTCTTCAAACGCCGCTGGCTCTGCTTGGAGGACGACATTTCTTTTGTCCTGTGCTGGAGTGGACCAATCTTTACAATACCTTAGTACCCTAATGGGAACATCGGGTGAAATAACTACATGAAAGACGAATCTTCTCCTCCCGCCCCTCTCCTTCCGTCTGCAGGGCCATCGCCAGGGGCCGAGCTGCAGCGGCTCTTGCGGGGCTATATCCAGACGCAGGCGCTCTATTTGGCCGTGCGCCTGGGCATTCCCGATCTGCTCGCAGAGGGACCGGCGGCGGTCGATGCGCTGGCCGCGCGCACGGGGAGCCACGCGCCGACGCTGCGGCGGGTGCTGCGGGGCCTCGTCAACCTGGGCGTGCTCCATGAGCCGGCGCCGGGGACCTTCGCGCTCACGCCTCTCGGGCAAGGCTTCCTCGGCGAAGCCGCGGCCACCTTGCGCGCCTGGACCCTGTTCACGGGCGAGGTGCTGTACCCCGCGCGGGCGGGCCTCCTCCGCGCGGTGCAGAGCGGGGCCACGCCGTTCGCCGAGCTGTTCGGCGCGGACTTCTTCGAGTACCTGGCCGCCCACCCCGACCTCGGCCGCCTCTTCGATCAGGGGATGCGGCGCGAGACCGAGCAGGTGGCCGCGCAGGTGGCCGCCGCCTGCGAGCTCGGGCCGAGCGGCACCGTGGTCGACGTGGGCGGTGGCCAGGGGACGCTGATGGCCGCGCTCTTGCGGGACCGCCCGGGCTGGAGCGGCATCCTCTTCGATCGCGAGCCGGTGCTCGCGGCCGCGCGGGAGCGGCTCGCGGCCGCGGGCCTCGCGAACCGCTGCCGCCTCGTGGGTGGCGACTTCTTCACCTCGGTGCCCGAGGGCGGCGACTGCTACGTGCTGAGCTGGATCCTGCACGACTGGGACGACGCGCAGGCGATCCGGCTGCTCGCCAACTGTCGCTCGGCCCTGGGCGCCGGCGAGAGAGGAAGCGGAAGGAGCGGCGAGCCGCGACTGCTGGTGGTCGAGGCCGTCTTGCCCGAGCGCGTAGCCGAGCCCACGCCGCTCGTGGAGTCCGATCTGGCGATGCTCGTCCTCACCGGCGGGCGGGAACGGAGCGCCGCCGAGTACGAGGCGCTCCTCTGGGCCGGCGGCTTCCGCCTGCGCCGCATCCTCCCGACCGGTAGCATGCGCAGCGTGCTCGAGGCCGAGCCGCGCTCCGCCTGAAGCTCGCCTCCGCCCACCCCATCACCATGAGGCTGGCTTTTCGCCCAGCGGCAACGGTACACTGCCGGGTCCCATGGCGTACCGGCGGGGTACTTTCGATCGCGTCTTCCTGGTCCGCTGGACCGAGCTCGCCCTCCCCGATCTCGACGTCATCTTGCGCGAGATGCGGGCGCGGCGGGACGCGCTGGCCCGGCCCCTCATCTACGTGAGCATCATCGCCGAGAGCGCCCCCGTACCGTCGTCGGCCGAGCGCGAAGGGCTGCGCAACTTCGGCACGAAGTCCAAGGTCGTCTGCGAGGGCGCCTACATCATCATCGAGGGCGGCAGCGTCAAGCACAGCCTCCAGCGCACGGTCCTCACGGGGCTCATGTACCTCGCGCAGGAGGAAGGCTTCTACTTTCGCGTGCACAAAGACTTCCACGAGGTGGCAACGAAAATCGGTGCCACCTCGGCGATTGATCCCGTGCTCATGGAGACCGAATTTCGCAAACAGGGGCTGATTTAGGCCGACCCGCCACCCCCTCTTTCATGGGTTCATGGTTCCGCTGTGTAGAGCCGGCGCTCGGGCACAGGCAGAGAGGAGCAGGTCCCGATCATGGAACGTCCCAATCTCCTCGACCCCGCGATCCGCAACGATCCCTATCCCCTCTACGCCGAGCTGCGCCGCCACCGCCCGGTGTGCCAGGTGGATCCCGGGGGGTTCTACGTGGTCGCCCGTTACGACGACGTCCTGTATGTGCTCAAGAATCCGCAGCGCTTCTCGTCTCGCGCCGCGAGCGACCTGCTCAAGCCCGCGTGGCTCGATCGCAATCCTCTGGCCTCTTCTCTCGTGATGCATGATCCGCCGGCCCATGCGCGGCTACGGGCGCTCGTTCAGCCGGCCTTCGGTCCCCGCGCCCGCGCGCGTCTCGAGCGGCAGGTGAGCGCCACGGCCCAGGAGCTGGGTGATCAGCTCGTCGCTCTCGGCGAGGCCGACTTCATCGAGCACTTTGCGCTGCGGCTGCCGGCGACGGTCATCTGTCACATCCTCGGGCTCGATCCCGAGCGCGTGCCGCAACTGAGGCGATGGGCGGCGGCCATCGCCTCCATCATCTCGGCCCCCGCCGATCCTGCGCGCCTGGCCGAGATCCGCGCCCACCTCCTGGAGATGGAGGCGCACCTGCGCGAGGTGATCGCGGCGCGCCGCCAGCATCCGGAGGACGATATGATCAGCGACCTCCTGTCCTCCCGGCCGGAGACCGGCGGCGCCGGCATGGACGAGGAGGAGGTCCTCTCCTTCCTCTTTCTCGTGGTGCCTGCCAGCTTCCAGACCACCACGGGGCTGCTGGTCAACGCCGTCCGCATGCTGATCGCGCGCCCCCAGGACCACGATCGCCTCATGGCCGAGCCGGGGCGCATCCCGGCCTTCATCGAGGAGGTCCTGCGGTACGACGCACCGGTCCAGAACCTCAGCCGCCTGGTCGTGGAAGACACCGAGCTCCGGGGGGTCCTCATCCCTCGGGGGGCCTTCTTGTTCGCGCTCCTGGGATCGGCCAATCGCGACGAGAGCCAGTTCCCCGATCCCGACCGCTTCGACATGGATCGCGGCCCCACGCGGCACCTCGCCTTTGGCCACGGCATCCATTACTGCATGGGCGAGGGGCTGGCGCGGCTCGAGGGACGTATCGGCCTGAGTGTGCTGCTGGAGCGCTTCGGTCGCTTCGAGGCGCGCTTCGAGTCGCTGACCTGGAGCCAGTCGCTCACGTCACGCATCCCGCTCGCCATGCCGCTCCGCTACATCCAGCGTTGACGGTGCGGCGCCGTCCGTGGGGCCGCTGTCGATCACGACAGCGGTCCGCAGGCCCTCTTTCATTCCCTCAAGGAAGCGGGCGCGGCTCGCAGCCGAGTCGCCGCAGGATGCCGACGTACTCGGGCAACACGGCGGGCAGGGAATAGGCCGCCTCCACACGGCGACGCGCGGCCTGCCCCAGCGTGGCCCGCAGCGCCGGCTCCTCGATGAGCGCCACCAGCGCCTCCTCCCAGGCCGCGTCGTTCGCGGCGAGGAAACCATCGGTCCCAGGGGTCACGACGTCGCGGTTCACGCCCACGGGCGAGGCCACGCCGGGCCGGCCGAGCGCCATGTACTGGAGCAACTTGAAGGCGCACTTGCCCCGCGCATAGGGCGTGTCGGGCAGCGGCATGACGCCGACGTCGATGCGACCGAGATCCTCGACCTCCCGTCCCGGATCCCAGCGGACGAACTCCGGCCGCAGCTCCGCCAGCTCGGGGGGCGGCGGGCGATCCGCGATCACGAGGAAGCGCGCGCCGGTGCGGCGCAGGGCGCGGGCGATGCCCGCCTTGGCCGTGGCCAGCTGGCGATAGTTGCCGGCGGTCCCGGTCCAGCCGACGACCACCTCGCGGCCCCGCGCCGGCCGCGGCGGCAGGAGGCGGAAGCGCTCGATATCGATGACCGTGGGGATGACGGTCGTCTTGTGCGGCGCCCCGGCCGCCTCGGCCAAGGTGGGGTTGCCGGCGATGACGTGGTCGACGAGATCGACGAGGCGGCGCAGCTTGGGGCCGCCAAAGGGGTTCAAGTAGATGGCGTCGTCGAAGTCGAAGATGCTCGGCCGGCCGCGGGCGACCCGGCGTTCGAGCCAGGTGAAGGGCCACTCGAACAGGGGGCGCTGAAAGAAGACGAGATCTTCCTCATCGAGGCCGCCGAGCTGGCCGAGGCGGGACACGAGCGCCGCCGGATAGAACAGCGGACGCCAGCGGCCGAGCGGCGCGGGTAGGCCCGTGTCCCCGTAGACGCTCGGGTGGCACACCCGCAGCTCGCAGGAGTAGCCCACGCCTTCGAGCGCCCGCGCGATCACGCGCCCCCGCACGCGCGAGGCCGGCACGATGTGACCCTGGAGATAGAAGACCAGGCGGCGCGCCATCAGCGCCCCCTCAGGTCCGCAGGCCGAGCGAGCGCAGGACCCGCCCGAGCACCTGCCGCTCCTCATCGTCCAGCCCGAGCGCGACGAGGGCCAGGGCGTACGTGAGGCCGCCCGCCACGACCAGGGTCGCCACGCGCAGGCCCGCTCCGCCCGGGAGCCGGCCGGCGATGAGGTGCTCGCCGAGCCCCGTCACCGCGGCCGCCACCAGGACCTTGAGGAGCGACGGGGTGAAGGGATGGGTGCGCTCGAGCCACCAGGTCTCGACGAGGAACGCGAGCTGCAGAACCGTGACGCTGAGGAGCGCGGCCAGCGCCGCCCCGAGGATGCCGTAGACCGGGACGAGGAGCAGGTTGAGCGTCACGTTCAGGATCGCGGCGCCGAAGTTGTTGCCGAGGAGCAGACGCGAGCGCCCGCTCATGGCGATGACCCAGGGGACGAGACCCAGGCACGCGTTGATGAGGTGGGCCAGGGCCAGCACCACGAGGCAGCCGGTGCCCGCGCCAAAGAGCGGGCCGTACAAGGAGAGGAGCTCGTGCCGGAGCGCGATGACCGTCACGCTGACAAAGGCCGAGACCAGCGTCACCCAGCGCGTCATGAGCGACAGGTTGTAGCGGAGGCGGCGGCGGTCCCCGGTCTTGAGCGCCTCGGCGAGGACGGGCCCGGCGATGCTGTCGAAGGCGTAGCGGATGGCGGCGATGATGCGACCGATGAACTCGGCTGCGGCATAGATGCCGACCTCCTCGCGGCTCACGAAGAAGCCGAGCAGGATGACGTCGGCGCGCTGGAGCACGGCGTTCATGGCCTCGGAGATGCCCATCGGGGCCGCGAAGCGCACGAGCTCGGGGTGGGCCGGCGCGGCGAGGGCCCGGCGCAGCTTCGCCCGGCCAAACACGTGCGTGGCGGCCGCCGCGGCGAGCGAGCTGGTGCAGCAGGCGGCGATCACGTGCGCCGTGGCCAGACGCAGCGCCCCGGCGCCGAGCGCCGCCCCGACCAGGGTGCAGAGACACAGCAGCATCGGGTCGCCGAGGCCGCGCACGTAGAGGTTCATGCGCACCACCTTGGCGCCGAGCATGGCCTCGGCGAGCACGCGGGTGAGCGCGGCGGCCACGATGGCCGGCGCCATGAGGCGCAGCATCCCGGCGAGCTCGGGCTTGCCCTGGAACGTCGCGATCGAGCCGGCGCCGAGGACCAGGACGACGGCGAGGAGGGCCGAGACCCCGGTGGCGAGCCGGATGCCGCTCCCGAGGGCGCGCTCCTCGAGCTCGGGTTCGCCGGCGATGCGGTGGGCGGCCACGTAGCGGAGCAGGCTCTTGTCCGCGCCGAAGAAACCGGCCCGCGTGAGCACCTCGAGGATGCCCACGCTGGTCACGTAGACGCCGTAGACCGCGGCGCCATAGAGACGGGAGATCACGAACTGGGTCATGAACAGGAGCGCCTGGCCAAAGGCCATGAGCACCTGCAAGAGACCGCTCCGCGCCGCGTGCGCGGCGTCGGCCGCCGACGAAGGCGACGCCGGCGAGGCGGCCAAGGCGGGCGAAGGGGCCGGGGAGTGCACCGGGGCGCCGGCGGAGCCAGTGGACAGGGTCATGCGGAGCCGGAGGGGGTCATGCGGCCCGGGAGTCCACGAACTCGCGGTACCACAGCTCGAGGACGAGCAGGTTCCACAGGCGGAGGCCGTGGTTGATGCCCGCCTTGTGTTCATCGAGGAGACGCTCGACCGCGAGCGGGTTGAACAGGCCGCGGCTGCGGGTCTTGGCGCCGGTGAGGAGGTCGCGCGACATGTCCGCCAGATCCTCGCGCATCCACCGCCCGAGCGGCAGGCTGAAGCCCTTCTTCCGGCGCTCGCGGATCTCGCGGGGCACGAGGTCGCGCACCGCCTGGCGCAGGATGTACTTGCCG
>DATAGU010000199.1:0-21428 GCA_036263495.1 Polyangia bacterium
TGTCGCGGCGACGCGAGCGCCTCCGTGCTCGGCAGCTCCTCGACGATCCGGCCGAGGTACATCACCGCCACGCGGTCGCACAGGTGCCGCACCACCTTGAGGTCGTGCGACACGAAGAGGTAGGTGAGCTGCTCCTCGGCCTGGAGCGCCCGCAGGAGGTTGATGATCTGCGCCTGGATCGACACGTCGAGCGCGCTCACCGGCTCGTCGGCGACGATGAAGCGGGGCCGCACCGCGAGAGCGCGCGCGATGCCCACGCGCTGCCGTTGCCCGCCCGAGAGCTCGTGGGGGAAGCGATCCGCCAGCTCTGGCCGCAGCTGCACCCGCTCGAGCAGCCGCCCCACCTCGCGCCGCGCCTCCGCGCGTCCCTCTACGAGGCCGTGGATCGTGAGCGGCTCGCCGAGGATCGTGCCGATGCGCATGCGCGGGTTGAGCGACGCGTACGGGTCCTGGAAGATCATCTGCGCCTGCTTGCGGAAGCGGCGCAGCTCGGCCCGCCCGAGCGCCGTCACGTCCACGCCGTCGATCGTCACCCGCCCCGACGTGGGCTCGATGAGGCGCAACACCGCGCGCCCGAGCGTGGACTTGCCGCAGCCCGACTCCCCCACGAGGCCGAGGATCTCGCCGCGGGCGAGCACGAGGTCGACCCCATCCACCGCCCGGATCACCCTCTGTCCCTGTCGGGCCCGTCGCCATCCCCAGCCGCCCGCGGCGAAGTGCTTGACCAGCCCCTCCACCGTGACGAGCGGTGCCCCCGGCGACGGTGCCGCGGCCTGCTCCGCGCCCCCCACGCTCATACCGCCCCTCCCGGCGGCGTCGCGAGCGGCACAAAGCACCGCACCGCTCGCCCGTCCTCCACCACGAGCGGCGGCATCTCCTGACGACACCGCTCCTCCACGCGCTCGCAGCGATCCTGGAACCGGCACCCTACCGGCAAGCGATCCAGACGCGGCACCATCCCCGGGATCTCGCGCAGCCGCTCCGTCCGAGCGCCGGCTCCGAGCAGCGGCACCGCGCGCAAGAGCCCGGCCGTATAAGGATGCCGCGGCATCGCGAACAGCACCGACGCCGGCGCCTGCTCCACCACCTGCCCCGCGTACATCACCACCACCTCATCGCAGGTCTCGGCCACCACGCCGAGATCGTGCGTGATGAGGACCAGCGACATCCCCAGCTCCCGCCGCAGCCGCCCGAGCAGATCCAGGATCTGCGCCTGGATCGTCACGTCCAGCGCCGTCGTCGGCTCATCCGCGATGAGCACCTCGGGCCGGCAGGCGAGCGCCATCGCGATCATCACCCGCTGCCGCATCCCGCCCGACATCTGATGAGGAAAGTCGTGCACCCGCCGTTCCGGGTCCGCGATCCCGACCTGCCGAAACAGCCGCGCCGCCTCCTCGATCGCCTCGCGCCGCCCCATCCCCCGGTGCGCCCGCAGCACCTCCCCGACCTGCGCCCCCGCCCGGTACACCGGATTCAACGCGGTCATCGGCTCCTGGAAGATCATCGCCAGCCGATTCCCGCGCAGCGAGCGCATCTCCTTCTCTGGCAACGAGAGCAGATCCTGCCCCCGATAGCGGATGGTGCCCCCCACGATCCGCCCCGGCGCCCGCACGAGCCGTAGAATCGACAGCGCCGTCACCGACTTGCCGCACCCCGACTCCCCCACCACCCCGAGGGCGCCCCCGCGCGCGACCGACCACGAGACCCCATCCACCGCCCGCACCGCGCCGCCCGCCCCCGCAAACTCCACCGCCAGATCCTGCACGGCCAGCAGCGGCTCTCCGGGCTCGGCATCGGTCATCACAGCCCGTGTATAGCAAACCCGAGCCCCCGCACCAGCCGGAGGTGGTGACGGTATTAAAGAACCCAAGTTCTCCTGGAGAAGCGATCAGGGAACTTGGGTTCTTTAATACCGTCACCCAACCCTTATTCGAGCAGGGCCTCTACCTCATCCAGCCTGTCGAACTCCAGCACGGCCACCCCATGCTCGCGGCACCACCGCGCCAGATGCGACCCCCGCACCGCGGCGATCCGGTCCGCGCGACCGATCACGCACCGATCCGAGTGACCGTCTCCCACGAACACGATGGGTCCTCCCCGTTCGCGTGCGAGGTCACAGACCTTCCCCTTGCACACGGCGCAGCTTGAGCAAGCGAGCGCCGCATGGGGGAATTCGACCGTCAGCTGGTCCCCCTCGAAGCGGGTGGCGTTGTAGTACGCGCGTGCGAACCGCCCGCGCTGCTCCCCTAGCAGCGCCTCTATATAGAAGTCGAACCCACCGGAGGCGAGCCACACCTCGGCACCGAGCCCCTCGGCCTTCCCGAGGAGCGACTCCAGCCCGGGCCGCAGGTGCCCTACCTCGCGTGCGCCGGCGAGCGCCTGCTCCCGGGTCGCCCGCACGAGCCCCCACATCCCCCGCTGCGCCTCCGGCAGGGAAATCTCCCGCCGTTCCCAGCGCTTATCGATCTCCCGCCAGGCCGGCGGCGCGAATCGGTCGCACACCGCATCGCCGACATCCACATCGGTCAACGTCCCATCGAAGTCCAGCACGAGCACGGGGGGCATGGTCTGTTCATAGACCGCCGCCGGCGCCTCCTGCAAGCGCGCGCCCCTGGTTGCAAATCGTCGGCTGCGTTACATGATTGAACATTGACGTTCAACGCACCCGGTCGGTAACATGCGCCGCTCGGAGGTTCCATGCCCAAGCAACTCGGCCGCGAAATCTGGATTGTGGGTGCCAAGCGCACCGCGTTCGGCACGTATGGGGGAGCCCTCAAGGACCTGACCGCGACCGATCTGGCGGTGCACGCCAGCCAGGCGGCGCTCGCCCAGTCGCGTGTCCGCGCCGAAGACGTCGAGGAAGTCATCTTCGGCAACGTCCAGCAGACCTCGGCCGACGCCATCTACCTCGCGCGCCACGTGGGCCTGCGCTGCGGCGTCCCCATTCCGGCTCCGGCGCTCACGCTCAACCGGCTGTGCGGCTCGGGGTTCCAGGCCATCGTGAGCGCCGCCCAGCAGATCCTGCTCGGCGACTCCGAGATCCTGCTCTGCGGCGGCACCGAGTCCATGTCGCAGGCCCCGCACGTCATCCGCGGCGCCCGCTGGGGGCTGCCGCTCGGCAAGGCCGGCCCCATCGGCGACACCCTGTGGGACGCCCTGACCGACACGTACACCGGCATGCCGATGGCCATCACGGCCGAGAACCTCGCGCAGCAATATCAGATCGCGCGCGCCGACTGCGATGAGTACGCGCTCCGGTCGCAGCGCTCGTGGGCCGCGGCCCAGGAGGCCGGCCGCTTCCGCGAGGAGATCGCGCCCCTCGAGCTCAAGACCCGCAAGGGCACCGTGTCCTTTGCCGTGGACGAGCATCCCCGGCCGCAGACCACGGCCGAGGTGCTGGCCGGCCTGCCCCCGGTCTTCAAGAAGGACGGCGTGGTGACGGCCGGCAACGCCTCCGGCATCTGCGACGGCGCCGCGGCCCTGGTCCTGTGCTCGCGCGAGGCCGGCGAACGGCGCGGGCTCCAGCCGCTCGCGCGCCTCGTCAACTGGGGCGTCGCCGGCTGCGACCCCAAGGTGATGGGCATCGGCCCGGCCCCGGCCGTGCGCAAGTCGCTCGAACGCTCGGGCATGAAGCTGCCCGACTTCGACCTCATCGAGATCAACGAGGCGTTCGCGCCCCAGTACATCGCCGTCGAGCGCGAGCTCGGCCTCGACCGCTCGCGCACCAACGTGGACGGCGGCGCCATCGCCCTCGGGCATCCGCTCGGCGCCTCGGGTGCGCGCATCATCACCCACCTCGTCTATGAGCTGCGCCGCCGGAGCGCCCGCTTCGGGCTCGGCTCGGCGTGCATCGGCGGCGGCCAGGGCATCGCCGTGCTCGTGGAAGCGGTGCGGTAATGGGCGCGGCCAAGGACATCCTCGCCAAGGCGCCCGAGGAGCTGAGCGAGGCGGACATCATCTACGACTGGAACGAGGTCGACCGGCCGGGGCCCCTCTTCCGCCAGAAGTTCACCTTCTTCGACGAGACCCTGCGCGACGGCATCCAGAGCCCATCGGTGACCGATCCGTCGGTCGAGGAGAAGATCCGGATCATCAACCTCCTCGCCGAGATCGGCATCGATCACGTGAACATCGGCCTGCCGGGCGCCGGCCCGCGCGCGGTGGGCGACGTGGTGACGCTCGGCCGCGAGATCCGGGACCGCCGGCTCAAGATCAAGCCGGCCTGCGCCGCCCGCACCCACCGCGACGACATCCTGCCGGTCATCGACGCCTCGCAGAAGCTCGGCATCGAGATCGAGATCATGGCCTTCATCGGCAGCTCGCCCATCCGGGGCTATGCCGAGGGCTGGGACGTCGACCGCATGCTCAAGCTCTCGGCCGAGGCCATCGATCTCGGCACCAAGGCGGGGCTCCCGGTGACCTACGTGACCGAGGACACGACCCGCTCGCGGCCCGAGGTGCTGGCCCGCCTGTTCCGGAACGCGATCGAGCACGGCGCCAAGCGGCTCTGCCTGTGCGACACCGTGGGCCACGTCACGCCCGACGGCATCCGCAACCTCATTCACTTCACGCGCGACTTCATCGCCGGCACGGGCGAGAAGATCGGCATCGACTGGCACGGTCACAACGATCGCGGCATCGGCGTGAGCAACGCCATTTATGCGCTCGAGTACGGCGCCGACCGCGTGCATGGCACCGTGCTCGGCCTGGGCGAGCGGGTGGGGAACGCCGCGCTCGACCAGATCCTCGTCAACCTCAAGCTGCTCGGTCACCTGCCCGACCGCGATCTCACCAAGCTCATCGAGCTCAGCCAGACCGTGGCCCGGGCCTGCGAGGTGACCATCCCGGTCAACTACCCCGTCCTCGGCGGCGATGCGTTCCGCACCGCCACCGGCGTCCATGCGGCGGCGATCATCAAGGCCGAGCGCAAGGGGCACGCCTTCCTCGCCGATCGCATCTACTCGGGCGTCCCGGCCGGGCTGTTCGGACGCGAGCAGCAGATCGAGGTGGGCCACATGTCCGGCGAGTCCAACGTGGTCCACTGGCTGCGCCGCCACGGCATCGACCCCGCGCCCGACCTGGTGAAGGCGGTCCTCGGCGCGGCCAAGAAGAAGAATCACGTCCTCACCCAGGCCGAGATCGACAGCGTCATCGACCAATATCGCCGCGAGGCCCCAGAGATGACGGGCCCCGCCTACGCCTCCACCGCCACGGATACGACACGATGAGCGAGCCGACCCTGACCGACCGCAATCGCTTCAATGGAGTGAAGGTGTTCTCCGCCACCATGGCCCAGGAGCGCGACCAGCTGGGCGAGAAGATCACCCAGTGGATGGACGCGCACCGTAGCGTGAAGATCGTCGACAAGATCGTGACCCAGTCGAGCGACGAGGCCTTCCACTGCCTCGCGATCACGCTCTTCTACTGGGAAGATCGCTGAGCTCCAGCGTCCTGGATGCGCCGAGCTTTGGCTCGGCTCCCTAACGCACAAGGCCTCCTCGCACTCGCGGGAGGCCGCCCTCGCCTCAGGCCACCTCGGCCAGGAACGGATCGAGCGCTGCATGGAAGCGATCCGGCTGCTCGAGGTGTGCCATGTGGCCGGCCTGGGGTACGAGCAAGAGGCGTGCGTTGGGGAGCCCGTCGGCGAGGTCCTTGGAGAGCGCCGGCGGCGTGAGGAGATCGTCCATCCCGCCCACGACGAGCGCCGGCATGCGCAGGCGTGAGAGGTCGCCGCTCACGTTGAACCCCCCTGCGGCGCGCAGATCGGCGAGCAGTGTCTCGGGCGGCGCGGTCCAGGCCACCGCCTGCCAGCGTTCGACGAGCTCCCGCGGCGTCGCCGGAGCAAAGGAGAGGCGCGCCATCCACTCGGACATGTGGAGGGGATCGCGCTCGAGCGCGGCCAGGAGCTCCACGGGCGCAGGCAGGCGCGCGGCCGTGCACACGAGGACGAGCGCGGCGACGCGCTCGGGCCAGGCCAGGGCGACGCGGAGCGCGACGGCGCCGCCCATGCTGTGCCCGACCAGGACGACGCGCTGGAGGCCGAGGTTCGCGGCGATGGTGCCGACGGCGTCGCGGTAGAGATCGATGGAGACGTCGTGCCAGGGATCGCTCTGCCCGTGGCCGGGCAGATCCGGCGCCACCGCCCGCCGCCGGGGCGCGATGCGCTTGACCGCGTTCATCCACACCACCGACGAGGAGCCGGCGCCGTGGACGAGCAGCACGGGCGGCCGGCGCGGATGCTCGCCCTCGTCGCGCACACGGACCTTGCGGTCGCCGATCAGGAGCCGTCGCATGCAGCGCGCATGATAGCACCCGCCCAGGTTCGGCCGATCAATCCGTTCCGGCCGTTCCGGCGTCGATGCTCGCGGTGGGAGGCCGCGTATCGACCGGGCCGGAGACGCGCTTGCCCTCTGGCGCCACTGCGGGTGTCGATGCGGGCGCCGGTGCGGGCGCCGATGTTGGCGCCGGTGCGAGCGGCGACGTAGGCGACGGAAGCGGTGGCGGCGCCGCGGGGGATCCGCTCCCCGCGTCGACCCCCACGGCGGCCGGGCGCGGCATGAGGGCCTGCGCCAGCGTCAGGCCGAGCTGCATCTGCGCATCCCCGATCCGCCCTTCCACCTGCACCCTCTCCTTCGCCTGCTTCGCCACCAGCTGGTCGAGCGCTCCCCCGAGGCCGATGAGGGACGTCGACGTCCGCCATTGCTTGACGATGTCCGGCCAGGCCATGACGAACGTGTGGGCCGACGCCTCATCGGTGAACTGCAGGCTCAGCCGCAGCGCCGGGCCCGCTTCGGCCCCCATGGCGAGAGACATCGACAGCGGCGTGGGCAGCCCCTGCAGCCGCGCCACCGTGGGGAGTCCGCTCACTGTCACGAGGAGCGCCGGCGCCCCGGGCTCGTCGGCCAGCTTCTCGACGTGGCGCAGCGTATCGAGCCACTTCGCCGCCCCCTCGTCGGCGGCGACCCCAGCGTCCGAGCGTTCGAGCGCTCGGTCGAGGCGTGCCGCACCGTCCGGCCGCGCCAGCACGGACAGCGTCGGTTCGACGAAACGCACGACCCGGGGATCCCAGGTCGGCAGCGTGCGCTGTCCCAGGGCCTCTCGCAGCTGCGGGTCGTCGCCGTGGCGCGCGGCCAGGAACGTCGCCGTCACGTCGTAGGGGTTGTCCGTGGCCAGGAGGAGCGCGTCGAAGCGGTCCACGAGCGAGAGGCCGGTGCCGGCGAGGAACGTCTGGTAATCCGGCAGGAGCGACAGGAGCGACTCGACCGGGGCGCGATAGGGCGACGAGCGTAGCCGGTCGGTGCGCAGGAGGATCACGATCCGCGAGGATTCTCCTGGCCCGAGCGCGTGCAGATCCGTCGGCGCGGGCACGGGAGGAGCGGGTGGCTCGGGCGGCGGCGTGGGCGCGGGCACAGGTGCCGGACGAGAGGCCCGCTTGGCCTTGGCGCGGCCGGGACCCCCCGCGGGCTTCCGCGGCCCTGGCGGCGGCGTCTCTCGTTGCGGAGGCGGCGTCTCGCGCCGCGGGCCCACCGGGTGCGCCGGGCGGATCTCGATCGGCAGCGGGGGCGCGAGGAGCGGCACGTGGGCCAGGAACCACAGCGCGAGGAGCGGCGCGACGTGCAGGAGTAGCGAGAGCAGGGCCGGCAGCCCCCAATCGAAGAACCCCCGCTGCCCTGGGGCGCGGCGGCTCTTCGATTCGGCGTCTCGTCGCTGGTTCACGCTAGCTCCTTACCTCTTGGGAGACGTCTCGGCCACTCCCCTCGTTGCCTCTGCTGCCTTTGCTGTCCGGTGGCCGTCTCCTGTCCGGGGCCCGTGTCCGATGGCCGGCCGGCAGCCGGCTCCGGGAGGGTCCATGCGCGGCGGAGTCCTTGCCCCTGGCGGGCTTCGCGACGCTCCCTCGGTCCGGCACACCCCCTGCTAAGGACAGCTCCCGTCGGCCGACCATTCAGTACAGCGAGGAGAAACGTCATGGACGAGAGCAAGTCATCTGGCGAAGGCAATGAGCGCAAGTGGCGCCCGGTCTACACCATCATCGAGCGGCCGGGGGATCCGAGTGGTCGCAAGGTGTGGCTGCGCATCGGCACCGCGTTCAACAACCGCGATCACTCAATCAACGTCCGACTCGATGCCATCCCGACCAACGGGCAGCTGCAAATCCGCGACTACGAGCCCTTTCCCGACGGCCGTGGCGGTGCGTCCGCGCGCCGCGACGAGTTTGTCTACCGCAACCAAGAAGGAGGTCTGTGATGATCCGTCTGTTCCGTAGTGCCATCGTGATGCTGTCTCTGATCTTCGTCGCCGCTGCCCCGGCCCTGGCCCAGTCCCGGGCCGCGGCCAAGGAGAGTGGCGGGGGACGCGAGGAGAGCGCCGCGTCCGCGGTCCGTCCGCGTGCCAAGCTCTCCGGCGTCATCAATCTCAACCAGGCGGACGCGGAGGCGCTCGAGCTCCTGCCCGGCATCGGTCCGACGCGCGCCGCGGCCATCGTCGAGTATCGCAAGAGCCGTCCGTTCAAGAGGGTGGACGATCTCGTGCGCATCAAGGGCATCGGCAAGAAGACGATGGTCAAGCTGCGTCCCTACCTGGCCGTGAGCGGTCAGACGACGCTCACCCTGGACCAGCCCGGCGAAGGGGACGAGGACAAGGACACCAAGTAGCGCGGCGTCTCTGAGTCTCGAAGCGCCTCTCATCTCGTGAGCGCGCGGTGCCTCTCCGGTGCCGCGCGCTCTTTCATTGGCGGGTGCAAGTCGGCAGGCGGCGCGCCCTATGGCGTGAAGAGAAGTACCAAGTGCCGGGCCGGGCGGGCCTCAGTCTGTGGTCTCAGTCGTCTCTCCCCGCAGGACCGCCAGGAACAGGGCGCCGTAGAGCTCCATCTTCTTCGGCCCGACCCCGGAGACGGCTCGCAGCTCCACCTCCGTCTTGGGGTGGCGGCGCGACATTTCGAGCAGGGTGAAGTCACTGAAGACCACGTAAGCGGGCAGCTTCCGCTCCTGTGCCAGGCGCTTGCGCAGCGCCTTGAGGCGGAGGAACAGTTCGACGTTCTCTTGCTCCGGCGGGCTCTCTGGGGGCGCCGGTGACGTGGAGGCCGCCTTGGCCGGTGGCGCTGTCGTCTGGGCCCCCTCGGCCCGCGAGGCGGATGGCCGGCGCGGCTTCTGACGCACGGCCGTCGCCGCCTCGGACACCACGTCTCCCCCGGCGCACACGTCGCAGGAGCCGGTGCACCGCTCGATGCGCTCGCCAAAGTGCGCCACCAGCGCCTGGTGGCGGCAGTGGCGGGCGTCGACCATCCGGAACATCTCGCGCGCCTGGCGCCGGAAGCTCTCCGCCACCTCGGGCTCGAGGTCGTCGGTGACGAAGCGGTCGTAGCTCATGACGTCGGCCCAGGAGTAGAAGAGCACGCAATCGCTCGCGAGGCCGTCGCGGCCCGCCCGGCCCACCTCCTGGTAATAGCCTTCGATCGAGCGCGGCATGTCGCGATGGATGACGTAGCGGACGTTCGATTTGTCGATCCCCATCCCGAACGCGACCGTGGCCACGATGACGTCCACTTCATCGTCGCGAAAGGCCTCCTGCGAGGCGTTGCGCGCCGCGGCCTCCATGCCCGCGTGATAGGGCAAGGCCTTGATGCCATGCTCGCGCAGGAAGTCGGAGGTGGACTCGACCGACTTGCGGGACAGGCAATAGATGATGCCGCTCTGGTCCCGCCGTGACTTCACGAGGTGGAGGATGGAGTCGCGCAGGCGTGGGCCATCCTCCCCCTTACGGTAGGCATGCAGGTGCAGGTTGGGCCGATAGAACGAGCCGCGGAACTCCATCGGGTCGTCCATCCCGAGCTGGGCGATGATGTCGGCGGTCACCGCGCGGGTGGCCGTGGCGGTGAGGGCGAGCACGGGGATGCCGCCAAAGCGCTCCTTGAGCCCGGCGAGGTTGCGGTACGCGGGCCGGAAATCGTGGCCCCAGTGGCTGATGCAATGCGCCTCGTCCACGGCGATGAGACGTAGCTCGACCCGATCGAGCGCCCAGCCGACCGAGGCATGGATGCCTTCGGGCGCGGCGTAGACGAGCTCGTAGGCGCCGCTGCGCAGCCCCTGGACGCGTCGCCGCCGCTCGTCGGGGTCCACGCTGGAGTTGAGGAAGGTCGCGCGGATGCCGAGATCGTTCAGGGCGTCGACCTGATCTTTCATGAGCGCGATGAGCGGCGAGACCACGAGCGTGGTCCCGCCGAGGATGCGCGCCGGCACCTGATAGGTGAGGGACTTGCCGGCGCCGGTGGGCATCACGCCGATGCAGTCGCGGCCCTTGATGACGGCATCGATGATCTCGGCCTGGCCCGGGCGAAAGGAGGGATAGCCGAAGGTGTCGTGCAGCACCTCCTCGGGCGACTGGCGGGGCGGAGCAGGGCGGGGCACGGGCCGCCGCAGGGCCTCGGCGATGCTCTTGAGCGTGCCGATGGTCTCGGGGTCGAAGCGCGAGGCGTGCTCGCGCCAGAGCCCGCGCAGCCAGACCAGGCGGTGTTCACATTGCTGGCGCAGCGCTGGGTCCGATGGATCCCCGGCCTCCCACAGCGCGCGCAGCGCCGCCGCGGCCGCGGCCACGTCGATGTCGATGCCCTGGGGAGGCATCGGCATCCGTCCACTCTCACCGCCCGGCGGCTCTGTAGGCGATGGCGTGAAGTTCTTCATGACAGCGGCTTATCGGTACGGTGCGGCAAGAGTTGCGCCTTCCGCCTGCATCCTAACGGCGGCGCCTCTTGAATGCCAATGGACCCGACGATGAAAGCGGTGGGTGGTGTGCCAGACATCTGGGGGCTGCCAGGGCCGCGGCGGGGACGGTCAGCGTGGCTCTGGGCTATCGAATAGCTTCTGCCGCAGCTCGCGCCACTCCGGCGGGGGCGGGTCAGGCCAGGAGGGTCTGCCCGGAATGTGGTAGGGCAGGCGCAGGCGCCCTTGTGCCGGGGGGTATCTCCCCTGCGCCATCGCCAGGAACTCAGGTGTGGGGGGATCGCGCCGTCTTAGGGGGATCTGGTATGCCGGCGGTCTCTCTGCTGCTGCTGCCCGGGCACCTCGAGAGCGCAGCACATCAAGGCGCTGTTTCAGACGGTCGAGCTCAGCGCGCGCCCGATCGGCGGCCCGTTCGAAGTTACGGGCATGCCGTGCGAGTTCGTCCGGGTGGGTGGTGCGCTGTGCCTGCTCCACGCAGCGCTGGGCGCCGATCACCGCATCAAGCAGCGGGTGATCCGGCGACAGCAGGCGTCCGCACGTTGGACATCGCCTCATGACATGCGGATCCTACCGCATGTGACCATACATTGCGATATCCAGTGACCCCTCCTGGGTCGTCATTCGGAGGCTCGGGATAAGGGGCACCAGGGCCTCGGGCATGCCTCGCGTCAGCGAAGCTGCTATTCTGGCGGGCACATGAACTTGTAGGCATCCCTCCATGTGATGGGCCTCGCTCCCTGATCCGGTCCCCGCTCCCCTTCGGTGAACCCAACGAATGTCGCCTTCCCTCGCGGTCGCGCTCTATTACTTCCTCTACATCGGCTCGTTCGGCTTCTGGATGCCGTACTTCGCCGCCTATCTCACCTCCATCGGCCTCACGCCTTCGCAGGCCACGCGCATCCAGGCGCTCTTCCCCGTAGCCTCATTGTTCACGCCGCCGCTCGTTGGCTGGGTGGCCGACTGGCTGCACGCGCGTGGACGGCTGCTGCGTTGGGCCACGACGGCGACCGCGATCTCGTTTCTCGGTTTCTTCCTTCTGGCCGGTCGCTCCCGGTCGGTGCTGGCGGACGGAGCGCTGCCCCCGGTGGCCGTGCACTATGTGGTGCTGGCGACCCTGGCCTTCGCGTTCTGTCGCGCCCCGCTCGTCTCGCTCATCGACGCCACGGCGCACGAGTGCGTCCGTCGCCAGGGCGGCAGTTATGGACGCCTTCGGCTCTGGGGCTCGCTCGGTTTCTTGTTGGCTGCGTTCGCGGGCGGTGCACTGACCGAGCGTTATGGGATGAGCCAGATCCTGCCCGTCACGGCCATGAGTCTGGCGCTCACCATGATCTGCGCCTGGCTGCCGGCCCTCGGCGATGCCGCGAGCGCGGCCTCTGCAGCGTCGAGGAGATCGCCTCCTCCAGAGACGACGCCACGGACGCTCGGTGCAGGCCTGGCCCTCCTGCGCACGGATGATCTCTGGCTGCTGCTCGCCGCCGTGACGATCTATCAGATGGCCGGCGCGAGCTATGACGCCGCCTTCTCGATGCATCTCCTTGGCCTTGGGTTTGGTCCGCGATTCGTCGGGCTGGCCTGGAGTGTCGGTGTGCTGGCGGAGATCCTGCTCCTGGCGGGGAGCGGAGCGGCCATCAAGCGCCTCGGGGCCGCGCGCCTGCTCCCAGTCGCCCTGGCGACCGCCGCCGTTCGCTGGTCGCTGTTGGGGCGGGCGAACTCGGCAGCGGCGATCCTGGCGCTCCAGCCTCTCCATGGCATCACCTTCGGCTGGTTCTACGCCGCCGCCACGACCCTGATACACGAGCGGTCGGGCGGCTCTCGAGCGACTTCGGGCCAGGGGTTGTTGGCCGGCGCACTCGGCCTGGGCTCGCTCCTCGGCATGAGCTGGGCCGGCGCCATCCTCGAGCGGGCCGGAGGGCGCACGCTCTACACTGCCGCCGCCGGCCTCTCGGGCTTGGCCGCCGTGCTGTCCGCCTTCTACGCGCGTCGCGTGTTGCGTGCCCTGCGGACCTTCCCGAGAGAGGCCGCCGCTGCCGTGGGCCCTCCTTGATGCTTCTTCAGGTTGAGGGAGGCTCCGACGGATCGTCCTCCATCCCTTCCGCCCTGGCAGCGCTCAGACGGGACATCTGCTCATCGACCGCGTCGAGGGCCGTCATAGCCGCCTCGGCGGTCGCCGTGACGAGCGCGTGGAGCCGCTCGGTGCCGCGACGTGATTCCTGGTCCTGGCCGCCGGGCAGGAACTCGAGCGCCTGGCAAGCCGCCTGCGCGAGCGCCTCGACCCGCGCGAACTGATACCACAGCCTCCCGAGGGCCTCGTCGGGATCGAACCCGGTGTGTGCCGGCTCCCTCGATTCCGCGTCGGGGATGGGCTGGTTGACGGATGCCGCTCGTCTGGTAGGGTGCCCCTTACGGGGAGTGGTTGCCATGTTCAATCCTCCTCGGGCCGGGGCAGGTGTTCGTGGCACCTGCCCCGGCCACTTCTGTGCAACGCCGTGGCGTTGCAGGTGGACGGTCGGGCAGAAGAGATCCTTTTCTTCTGCACACAACCAACAGTGCCCGATGAAATCGGCCGTTCGCGGCGGTCGTTGCTCAACCGGCGGATCCTGCTCGTCTTTCTCCCTGAGCACAGGGATCCACGGTCTCGGTTCAGTCGCTTCACGGCGCCGGACAATGAAGGCCCAATAAACATCGAACTATCGATGTTGAAAGACCATGATTCCCCCCGATTCAGAGGCCCAGAGCTCTTGCTGTTCGGTGCTCACGCAAGGACAGCGTGTGATTCCCACCCCGGTTCGCTGTGCCCTCTCATGCCTCGCGAGATACAGAGTGTCTGACTGTAATAAGACACTGTGCGCTCGCTGTGGCCGCAAGTTCATCGCAGCGGCACGAACAAGGCAAGAAAAAAAACTTTGGAAGGGAAGCTTATGCAGAGTTTGGCAACAACGTTATGAACATAGTTTTCACAGGGTTTCTCCAGGGGGTGAGAACAGCACTATCCACAGGTCCATTGAGGTAATGTGGCTGATGTGGGCTGACATTGGATGATTTGTGGATAAGTCTGTGTGGGTTTTCCCTGGACCGGGACGCTGAAAAAAATTTCTCGGGAGGCGCGGACGCAGGTGCATTGTGGCTGTATCGCGCTCCGGGGTCCCCTGACATGGGGATGTATCCGAGGGGCTGTATCGACGCCCTCTCGGCCTGCATCGCCCTCGGCAGGCGGTGCACCCGCGGCACCCGGCTCCGTCGCGGTCGTTGGACGTGCCGCCGCTCGGGACCGGTTGCGCTCCTGGAGGCGCCGGGATAGATGGATCCGGATGCGCGTTCTATTGCCCAAGGCGCGGCGGTCCGATCATGGCCTCGCAGAGGTGGCTGTGGCCACGGTGTTGCCAGCCGAAGGGATGGTGCCGGTGACGTCTGGATCGGCCGAGGTGGCTTGCGTGCTCGATCCGGAGGCGCCGGCCGTGCCGCCGCCGCGCGTGGCGCTGGTGGAGGCGCTCGCGCCGGGGGAGCGGTGGCGGGAGGCGGGCGAACGGTTCGCGGTGGTCGATGAGCGTGCCAGGAGCGCCCTGGTGTCGCTCGGGGTTCCGGAGGCGCGGGTGGTGGTGACGGGCTGGCCGCTGTCGCCGGTCTGGAAGGAGGCGGCAGCCGCGGATCGGGAGGAGCTGCGACAACGCTTCGGTTTGACGGGCACGGGGCCGGTGGTGCTGGTGGATACGCGGGAGCTTGGCGAGCAGCTCGGGCCGGTGATCCTGCAGCTGAGCCTGTCCCCGGGGATCGAACCCCTGTTCGATGCCCCCGACGAGGCGACGACGGCGGTGCTACGGTCCCGCTGCCCGGCGGCGGGCATCCGCGCACGGCGCTTTGGCGAGACATCCGAGGCGCCGCTGCTGTGGCGTGCCGCGGATCTCGTGGTGGGACGGCCACGACCGCAGCTGGTGGCGCAGGCGCGCGCCGTGGGTCTGGCGATCGTTGCGCTGAAGGGCATGAGCCCTGCGAGCGACGCGGGGCCGTTGGACGAGGCGGCGGAGGCCGAAGGGGTGGCCCTGCGGGGTCTCGGACGCACGACCACCGTGGCGGCGCTGGCCGCGGCGCTCGAGCTCCTCGGCGGGGAACGGCTGGCGACCGCGCGCGCGACCGCGACGGCCACGGCTCGTCTCGATGCAGCACGGTCCGTGGCCGCGCTCCTCGGCGAGGTGGTGCGCCACCGCGAGGCCATCTTGAACGAGCCGCGGCCGGTCTATCCCAAGACACCCATTGGGCCGCTGGAGGAGGTGGGGCTCGCGCCGGAGGAGTACCGTCAGCACGAGGCCGAGCGTCTGGCGGCGCGTATCGCCGAGGCCGCGGGGGAGCAGGAGCTGGAGGAGCGCCTGGCGGCGCTCAAGGCGCGGCTCAAGAAGGAGAGCTAGCCGTACGCGTCACTGACGCGGGCTGCGTTTGCCAAAGCGCAGCATGCCGACCAGGGAGCCGGCGAAGTCGCCCAGCCGGGGGCTGAGCCGGCGGGCGGGGGGCTCCTTCCCTTCTCGCAGGTACGCGAGCATCTCGGAGGGCTGGGCGCGGGCCGCGACCTCGTCGATGTTGCGGAAGAGGACCGTGCGCCCGGGACCGAGGAGATAGGTGGCCGGACGGGCGATGCCACCGGCCTCTTTGGGGTTGTATAGACCCCAGGCCCGGACCACGTCCCGCCCCGGATCGGTCAGGAGCGGATAGGGCAGAGCGAGGCGGGCCCGCAGGTCCCGCGACCGCTCCGGGTCATCGACCGACAGCGCGGCGATCTGTACGCCCTCGCCGGTGAAGTCGTTCACGAGGTGGCCATAGTCCGCCAACTGGCGGCGACAATAGGGTCACCACTGGCCGCGGTAGAAGACGAGCAGCACCCGCTGTTGCGCCACGCGCTCATCCAGGTGCCAGGACGCCCCCTCGGTATCGCTGAGTGTGAAGTCCGGTGCGGTCTCGCCCAGCGCCGGTGCCGCTTCACGTTCCATGAACCGTTTCTCCATCGCTGGTGTTGCTGCGCGGCCGAGCTCTCTCAGCCCAGGAACTCGAGCAGCAATCGGTTGACGTCCTCGGGCGCCTCCTGCTGGACGAAGTGCCCCACGCCCGGGAGCACCTCCACGTGCCAGGAGGCCGAGACGTGATGCTCAAGGCCCTTGGTGAGCTCCACGCCGAGGGCGCGGTCCTGCTCGCCCCAGATGAGCAGCGTCGGGGCACGCACGAGCGGGGAAGGCTCGCGCAGGAACCGGGACCAGCGACGCATGGAGGCCCGATAATAGTTGAGGGCGGCGTGCATGGCGCCAGGGCGTTCTGCGGCCTCCGCGTACCGCTCCAGCTCCTCGGGAGAGAAGGTCCCCGGGCGGACGGTCATCGCCTGCAACCCCGCGGTGACGCGCTTTCCGCTCATGAAGCGCTCGGGCAAGAAGGGCAGCTGGAAGAAGAACATGTACCAGCTGCGACGGAGCTGCCGTAGGTTGCGCCGCAGCGCGCGGGCCAGGGTCTCGGGATGGGGGCAGGCGAGCACGGCCAAGCGGGAGACCCGCTCGGGATAGCGCGCGGCCGTGTGCCAGGCCACGCCGCCGCCCCAGTCATGCCCCACCAGCACCGCGCGCTCCGCCCCGAGCGCCGCGATGATCTCGACCACGTCACGCGCCAGCACGTCGAGGTCATAGCTGGCGATGCCGTGCGGTTTGTCGGAGAGATTATACCCGCGCAGATCCGGGGCCACGACGCGAAAGCCGTGCTCCGCCAGCACGGGGAGCTGGTGCCGCCAGGAGTACCAGAACTCCGGAAACCCGTGCAGGAGCACCACGAGCTGCCCTTCGGCCGGTCCCTCTTCGACGTAGTGGAAGCGCAGTCCGTTGGCGTACAGGTATCCGTCCTTCACGTCGGTTTCTTAACACGGAATCCGGAGATCGATCGCTGCCTCACCTGCCCAGAGGCCGCCTGCTCTCGTTCTGCCGGTGCGCACCCCGATATCCCCAGCGACGGCGTTTCTGCATAAAATGCAAGGCGATATGAGCACTGCGCGCTATCGGTTCCGCAACTGGGCGAAGACATATGGGTGCGAGGTCGCGGCCTGCCATCAGGTCCGCGGCGAGGAGGAGATCGTCGAGCTCGTGCGCGGCGCGCGGCGGCGCGGCGTCCGTCTCAAGCCGGTGGGCGGTGGGCACTCGTGGAGCGATATCGCGCTCACCGATGGCGAGCTGGTCCGGCTCGACGGGCACGATCAGGTGCTGGCCGTGGACCGCGAGCGCTGCCAGGTGACCGTGCAGGCGGGCATCCGGCTGCGCCAGTTGAACGCGCTCCTCCCCGAGCACGGGCTGGGCCTCTCCAACCTCGGCTCCATCGCCGAACAGAGCATCGCCGGGGCCACGGCCACGGGGACGCATGGCACGGGGATCCGCTTCGGCAACCTGGCGACGCAGGTGGTGGCGATGCGTCTGGTGACGGGCGCGGGGGAGGTGCGCGAGCTGTCGGCCGAGCAGGACCCGGAGCTGTTCTCGGCGGCGCGCGTGGGCCTCGGCGCGCTCGGCATCGTGTCGAGCGTGACCCTGCAGTGTGAGCCGGCGTTCCGGCTGGAGGAGCGGGCGTTCGCGCTGCCGCTCGAGCGCGCTCTCGCGGAGATGGACGCGCTCGTCGAGGAGCACGAGCACGTCAAGTTCTGGTGGATGCCGCACACGGACTCGGTGCAGGTGTTCACCTGCCGTCGCACGGACGCGCCGCTGCGCCGGCGCGCGGTGCGGCGCTGGCTCGATCACTCCCCGGTCACGCGCTCGCTGTTCGCCGGGCTCCTCCGCTTGAGCCGGCTCGCTCCCGGGGCGATCCCGACGCTCAATCGCGTGATCAACGTCGCGTATTTCCGGCCCGGGCAGCGCATCGATCGCAGCGACCGTGTCTTCAATACGATCATGCCGCCCGTGCATCGCGAGACCGAATACGGGATCCCGCGGTCGCAGGCGGCGGCGGCGCTCGCGCAGCTGCGCGAGCTCATCGAGCGGCACCGCCTGCACGTCAACTTCTTCGTCGAGCTACGCTTCGTGGCCGGAGACGACATCCTGATGAGCCCGTGCTACGGGCGACCGAGCTGCCTCATCGGCGCGTACATGTACCCGAGCCGCTCGCTCGAGACGTACTTCCAGGAGTTCGAACGGCTGATGGTGGAGCTCGAGGGGCGGCCTCACTGGGGCAAGGAGTTCTCCATCGACGCGGCGACCCTGCGCCGCCTGTGTCCGGGCTGCGACCGCTTCGCCGAGATCCGCCGCCGGCTCGACCCGGATGGGGTCTTCGAGAACGACTTCGTGCGCCGCGTGTTCGCGGCCGCGTCCCCGGCGGTGGCAGAGGCCGCCGGGGGATAGCGCTGTTCGCCGGCCCTATCTCCGGTGCGCCCCCGGTCTATGCTCTTTGACGCATGAGCCCGCGTCCTTTTCTCAACATCGATCTGGGGGAGCTGCCGGACGAGCCGGAGTCGCTCTACCAGGCGGCGCACCTGGCCAACATCGCCTGTGGCGGGCACGCGGGGGATGAGCGCTCGATGGCGCTCGCGCTCGACCGGTGCCGGCGCCACGGCACGGCCGCAGGCGCGCATCCATCCTATGTAGATCGCGAGGGGTTCGGGCGGCGCCGGCTGGAGATCGCGCCGGGGGATCTGACGCAGGCGGTGCACCTGCAATGTGCGCGGCTGGCGGAGGCGGCGCATCGGGTGTCGCTGCCCATACGGCACGTGAAGCCGCACGGCGCGCTCTATCACGCCGCGCATGCGGATGCCGCGGTGGCCCGGGCGGTGATCGAAGGCGCGGTGGCCGCGCTCGGGAGAGACCTCGTGGTCCTCGGCCCGGCCGGCGGGGCGCTGGCCGAGGCGGCCCGCGCCGCGGGTCTCGGCTATGCGGTCGAAAGCTTTGCCGATCGTGCGACGCGCGCCGACGGTTCGCTCGTGCCACGGGACCAGCCGGGCGCGTTGATCACGGATGCGGCGGCGGCGGCGGCGCGGGCCTGGGCGCTGGCGCAGGCAGGGCAGGTGGACACGCTCTGCGTGCACGGGGACACGCCGGGCGCGGAGGCGATCGCACGCGCCGTGCGAGAGGCGCTGGACGAGGGGGATGGATATCGGCGAGCGAAGCCCAGACCGGGAGACGGCGCGTGAGCGAGCTATCGCTCGTGCCGCTCGGGGATGGAGCGGTGCGCTTCCCCGTACCCGCCGAGGTGGACGCCGCCGCGCTCCTCGAGCGGCTACGCGCGTGGCCGGGGGTGCGAGACGCGGTGGTCACGGAGACCCATGCGGCCGTCTCCTTCGATCCGGCGGCGCCGCCGGTGCTGGAGCCCGCGGCGTTGCTGGGCCTGCTGGACGACGTGTGTCGGGATCGGGGGCGCGGGTCGCCACGCGAGGTGGCGATCAAGGTGCGCTATGGCGGGGAGGATCTGGCGGCGGTGGCGGCGGCCGCAGGGCTATCGCCCGGCGAGGTGGTGGCGCTCCACGTCGGGCGCAGCTACGAGGTGCGCTTGATCGGGTTCCTCCCCGGGTTCGCCTATCTCGGCGGGGTGGATCCGCGCATCGTCCTGCCCCGCCGGCCCGCCCCGAGGCCGCGCGTCCCGGCGGGGGCGGTGGCGATCGCCGGGCCGTACACGGGCATCTATCCGATGGCCAGCGCGGGCGGCTGGCACCTCATCGGCAGCGCGGTGGACTTCCTCCCCTTCACCGCCGAGGCGGGGGCCGAGCTGCGGCTCGGGGACCGGGTGCGCTTCGTCCCGGTGGGCCCATGAGACCCGTATGACCACGACGGCTCCGAGGACGGAGGTGGACCCGATCCTGGAAGTGGTCTCGGTGATGGGGCTGGCCACGGTGCAAGATGCGGGGAGGCCGGGCCGCATGCACGAGGGGATCCCACCGGGCGGCGCGCTCGTGCCGGAGCTGTTCGGTCGGGCCAACCAGGCCGTGGGCAATCCCGCGGGCGCACCGGCCATCGAGTGGCAGGGCGCGATCACGGTGATGGCGTGCGAGGCGCCGCTCGTCCTGGCCACGGACGAGGGCCGTCCCTGGGTAGCGGCCGTGGGCGAGCGGTTCACCCTCGAGCCTTCTCCTTCATCGGCGGTGCGCTACCTCGCCGTGGCCGGCGGGCTCGACGTACCGGAGGTGCTGGGCGGACGGGGCACGCTCCTCGTGGCGCGGCTGGGAGGACTGTCGGGACGCGCGCTGCGGCGCGGCGATCGATTGTCCGTGGGCGAGCGCCCAGCGCGAGATGTCATCCCGCCAGTGGCGAGGGTTGGCTCTCCGGCGGCGGCCTCGACCTGGGCGCCCGAGGGGCCGATCCGGGTCGTGCCGGGGCCGGATGCCGAGCGGTTCTCGGCCGCCTCGCTCCCCCTCTTGTTGTCGTCGTGCTACCGCGTCTCGCCCCTCGGTGACCGCACGGGCACGCGCCTCGTCGGCCCGCCGCTTGGGCGGTGCGATGCCGACAGCGGCGCGCCCACCCCCATGGTGCGCGGTGCGATCCAGGTGCCGGCCGGTGGGGAGCCGATCGTGCTCGGCCCAGATCACCCGACGACCGGCGGCTATCCCGTGATCGCGGTGGTCCTCTCTGCCGACCACGGCCGCCTGGCGGCGAGACGGCCGGGGGCCGAGGTGCGGTTCACGGCGGTGACGATGGAGGCGGCGGGGAGGCTGGCGCGCGAGGGGAGGGCTCCGACGGAGCGCTCGTGAGGCGGCGCCCTACTGGGACAGCGTGTGGACGAAGGATGCGGCCAGGACGCCGAAGACGATGGCGGCCACGAAGCAGAGCCCGAGCCAGACGAACGGCAACCAGAAGAAGGGGCTCGAGTAGGTCTTGGGCTGCTCCATGGGCTTGCGGGCGATGAGCGCCCGATACCCGGGCGTGCAGATCACGGCGGCGCGCTGATTGAACAGTGCCCACAGGTGCGCCCCCGACCACAGACTACCGAAGGCCAGGTTGGCCGACGAGAAGAGCGCCATCCAGGTCGGAGTGACCCCGCGGCTGGCCTGGAACACGGTGCTCAGAGTGCTGATGACGTTGAGCGCCAGGCCCAACGCACCGAACGCGCCGGCGATGACGCGCGCGACGTTCGAGTAGCGGTTGAGGTAGCGGCCGATGAGGAGGCTCCCGCCAAAGAACACCGTGAACGCCGCCAGGGCGACGGTGAGGATGACCTTGAGCCGCGGGTTGTAGCCGCCCATCCCCCGCCACTCTCCCATGTCGCCGCAGAGGACGAGGAGCAGGAGGAAGCTCGTGGCGGCGAGCCCCATGATGCCGCCGATGCGGTACCACAGCGCGATCGCCGACAGGTGCCCCTCCATCCGGAGGTCGCGCTGTTCCGGGCCGTGCGCCGATGCGGGCGCCGGATCGGAGAAGAGCTGCGCCGCCGGCTCCGAGGCGGCGGCGCCGGATGCAACGTCGGCCGCGGCGCTGGCCGGCACCCTCCGCGCGGTGCCGCACTGCGGGCAGCTCGAGAGGTCATTGTCTACGAGATGGGCACAGTATCCACAGTTCCACGCCATGCCGTTACGGTAGCACGGATCCCGGAGGGCCAAGGTGCAGGGGCCGTGGAGAGAGGCGGCGCTCGTCTCCCTGGCTTGAACCGAAACACCACAGTTGCCTGCCTGCTGCGGCGCAGCCAGCGACGGTGATGCGGCGTCGGTCAGTCGGTCGCGTACTTCCAGTACGCTTCCTCCTTCCCTCCTTGCCTCACCGTCGCTGGCTGCACCTCGCGACGGCATTC
>DATAGU010000200.1:0-4454 GCA_036263495.1 Polyangia bacterium
GTGGATGTCCGCTACATCGACCTCCACGGTCGGGGCGCAAGTGGTTACGGTCATGGGGCCTCCTTGAAGTCAGTCGGTGAACGCGAGCGGCAGGAGCGGCGGGGCGTCGGGCTCCAGCGCCTCCTCGAGCGCCTGGAGTGCCGCACGGACCTTCTCCGGCGCGTCGGCCTCGCGGAACTGGGTGCGTATGGGTTCCAGCAACGCACGCGGGATGGTGCGCGCGCAGTCGGCGAAGTAAGGGCGGGGGCAGTGGCTATGCACGCTATGCACGCCCTCCCTTCCTGCGCCCCTTGCGCCCGGACTTGCTGCCCGGGTCCTTCGGCTCGCTCGCCTCGGGCCTGGGCTCCACCACCTTGGCGGGGCCGGGCGGGGCCTCGGTCACGTCGCCGGCGTTGCCCTCCTGGCCGGCTTCGCCCATAACGCCGCGGCCGGCTTCCCTGGCCTCATCCTCCGCATCCAGCTTGCGCCAGAGCTCGATGCGCTGCCGCGAGCAGTAGGCGACGAGTTCGGGCCGCAGCTTGTGGGCGCGCTCCGCGGCTTCCTCGGCCGCGTCCGCGGCGCTGTCCAGGAGGAAGTAAGCCCGCTCTCTCCCGAGGGTGGCCTCTAGGCCACCGTCTGCGAGGTGGCGCTCGTCGATCACCCTGGCGTCGCGCAGCGCTTGCTCTGCGGCCCACACGTGGGCCTCGATGCGGCAGACATCCTCCATGAAGTCGATCAGGGCGTAGATGAAGTCAGGCGGATAGACCTCCTCCTCCTCGGGGTCTTCGGGCCGGGTGCCCTCGGGCGGTGCGGTGGTCATGGCCTACACCTCCCCGCCCGCGGTGCCCTCGCCGGTCGCACCCGCGGTGCCATCCCGGTCGGCCTCACTCTGGCCGGCCTCGCCCTCGCCCTCCTGGTCGCCCTCGCCCGCCGCGCCCTCGCTGCCCACCTCGCCGGCCTCGCCCGCGCCGCTCCCGCCCTCCTGGTCGTCGTCGGTCCAGTCCCGCGACTCCGCGCCCTCGGCCAGCAGCTTGGCGAGCGCCAGGGCCTCGGACATCGCCTGATATGCCTCGCCGGCTTCCTCTATGGTGCGCGTCTTGAGCCGCTCGACGGCGCGTTCCTGCAGCGCCACCAGCCGCGCCAGGGGCTTCTCTCCCAGGCGCTCCATCTCCTCGGCATCAAAGAGCAGGACGATGGTCCGGGCGCCCGCGCTCTCGAGGACGAAGACCGCCTCATCGAGCCCTTCCGCGACCCTGGCGTTCGGGGAGTCTTCTGCCATCACCTTGCCGTAGTAGGCGGCCCGGTCGACTAGCGCCGTCTGGGCGGCGTCGAGCGCCCGCGCCACCTCCTCGCCCTTGTCGCGCGCCATGCGGATGAGGGAGAAAAGGCGCTCCCGCCCCTCGGCCTGAGCCCCGCTCTCCGGTGAGAACAGCGCCGGATCGTGAAAGCTGGTGTCGTCGGCCGCGAAGACCAGCGCGATCAAGGCAATGAAAGCGTGCTGGACGCGCCCGAGGTGCTGGTCGATGGCCTCTAAGAGTTTGTCGATGTTCGTAGAATGAGCGTATGGCATGGCGTTCCTCCTTCCCCGTTGGGGTCGGGTCGGTCGGCCAAGCAACGGTCGGTCCATCTGTTGGTCCACTTGCTGCAAGAACGCCGGCCTCATGGCCTTGCGGTCGAGCCATCCCCTTGACCGCATGCGACAATTGCGGCATCCGGCCGGGGAAGGGGCTGCCTTGCCGATGGTGTGCGGCCGGCCGATGTGTTGGAAATTGGTCGGTCCATTGATGAGTTTTGGTCGGTCGGTGTCAAAAACTGGTCGATCTTCAAGGACTTGGACCATAACGCTCCCATCCCCCGGGCTTCCCCTTGCCGGAGCACGCGACGCAGCGCGTCATCCGGTGGCATCTTGCCCGAGCGCACTACGCAGTGCGTCATCCGGTGGCTTCTTGCCCGAGCGCACTACGCAGCGCGTCATCCGGTGGCGCTGCCGTTACCCTCACCCCCCGGGGGCCTCATGCCCCTCACGCCGCGGCCTCCTCGCTTCCCCTCCGCGCCTGCATGGCGAGCGCTTGCACCCGGGCCAGCTCGGCCTTGATCGCCGCGCAGCTCTCCACTGTGAACGGGCAAAACGTGCCAAGGTGATCCACAGGGACACCGCCGGCCGCGCCGTGGCCGGCCTGCTCGCAGATCATGCGCAGGTCGTCTGCACATCGCTCCGCTACCGCGAAGGCATCGGCAGGCGATCGGAACGCGGGGCGGCCCGCCACCGTGACCACGATCTGGCCGTCGGGCAGAGTCAGGCGCTCGACGTGATCGGCCAGCCTGATCGCGGCATCGAAGAGCGCTGGGATCACGCCCAGGAGTAGGCCCATCTCATGGGCGACGCTCATGCGCGCGGCCCCCGATGCCCCGGCCAGCTGCCTCATCCGGCCGAGGCGCCCGGAGTGGTAAGCTGTCCTTGTTCGACGGCCTGCAGCACGCGGGCGCACGCTACGGCATGAAAACCCAGGTCGATCTCCCACCCCACGAAGCGCCGCCCCAGCTCCTTGCAGGTGACCGCCGTGGTGCCGCTCCCCGCGAACGGATCACAGACCAGCTCACCAGGGTTGGAGAAGTCCTCGACAAGGGCGCGCATAAGCGCGCGCGGCTTCTGCGTCGGATGCGCCGTCTTGCCGCCGGTGTCCCACCTTGCGGGGGGAGACTTCCAGACGCCAGCCTTGCCCCGCCCGTTCCACTTCATGCGCCCCGGCGTGGCATACGCGATGACCAGGAAGTCCGCCGGTGGGGCAGGACGGTCGCCCGACATCTGCGGCCGGGGATTGGTGCGCAGAGCTAGCCCGAACCGCACGACACGCGCGCCAGCCGCTTCGAGGGCCGCGGCCCACGCTTCGACCTGTCGCTCCCCGGAGAAGATCACGATCCAGCTCCGCGTGACGCGGACGAAGTGCTGGGCCACTTCCACGAGCTTGGCCGCATCGAGCGGAGGGAAGGGCAGCTCGCCGGCAACGCTCCGCTTGCCCGCGACACGCGGGCCCAGCTCAACGGCCGCCCTGTGAGCCCGAGCATCAAAAGGCGGATCGGTGATGGTGACATCCACCGATCGGTCCGCCAGCGAAGGCAAGCCATTTGTTGCAAAGCAATCACCTAAGCGAAGATCAATCACATATGCCTCCATCTCACTAATTGGTTGCTTCAAACACCAGCCGAGTCGGCCTAAATGTGGTCGATTAAATTCTTGGCTCATCGTCAGTTCTTGTTCTGCGATAAGAGGATTACGACTTCTTGCCCTGCCCCTGCCGCCGACTGAGCAAGGCTAGGACCTCAGAGCGTCGGAAGAGAAGGCGATGCCCGACGCGCATGCCCAGCGAGGCCAGCTCTCCATCGCGACTGATGCGCATCCGCGCCGCGTCGGGAGTGCATCCAAGGATGGCGCCAAGCGGCTCTAGAGATTCAACTTGTTGGGCCAGAGTACGGCGCGCGCCTTCCTCGGAAGCTCTTACCATCAACTCAAATAACCAGGTCTTTGTGTCGTCTGCGCCAGACGTCCGCAGCGTACTGAGAAACTCATCATTAGATGGAGAGGGTGATTGCATTATTGCGTATCCTTGCGCTTTTCCGACGGGGCGGCGAACAGCTAAAGAGGTCGCGACTCGCGCCCTCTCCCAGATGCAATTTCGCCACTCTAATCCCCTTGTGTGCGTGGTGGCTCGCTCCGAACGAACAAAATCTATCCCCTTCGGCGGCAGCCGGCTACACAACTTTTTGTGTTTCAAATGCTCACACCGTCACCGACGGAAGTGGTAACAAAATGGTAACAAAATGTTACCAGAGCACCGAAGAAAGTGTTGCAACCGCCAGCGCTCACCTCTAGGCTGTTTTCGTGCCCGAGCGCCAACAACAACACATCCGTGTTACCGAAGAGCAAGGGCGCGGCGGCGCCCGAGCAGGGCCGCACGCGGCGGCGCCCGAGCAGGAGATGGGGCGCGGCGGCGCCCGAGCAGGAGCAGCACGCGGCGGCGCCCGAGCAGGAGCACGGGGGATGGGGCGCGGCGGTTGTCTCACTGCGTCGAGCTGGTGGCGGGCGTCGAGCTGGCGGGCTCGTGGGCGGCGACACTGGCGGGGCTCGATGCGCTCGATGCGCGCCGGCTCGATGGCCGCCGGCTCGACCTCCAACGCCAGGGTGAGGCCGCCCGCGCGGCCAGCTGGGCGGGCTCGATGCGCTCGGCGAGGCCGGGCGATCACCCCTCGGGCGGCGAGCTGGGGCAGGTCTCGATGGCCGCCGTCGCCAACGCCACCGCCAGGGTGAGGCCGACCGCTCGATGCGGGGCGGGGCTCGATGCGCTCGATGCGCTCGATGCGCGCCGGGCTCGATGGCCGCCGGCTCGACCTCCAACGCCAGGGTGAGGCCGCCCCCGCGGCCAGCTGGGCGGGCTCGATGCGCTCGATGCACTCGGCGACGCTGGCGGGGCTCGATG
>DATAGU010000201.1:0-4551 GCA_036263495.1 Polyangia bacterium
CCTCGCGCTCGCAGTCCGCGTCCGACGCGAGCGGCAAGGACATCCAGGAGCCGCCGGGCTTCGAGGCCATCGAGCGCCGCGTGCAGGGCGACGCGCGCAGCTACGGCGGCAACCTCGCCGATGACATCACCTCGCGCCTGAGCCCGGACAAGCTGGCGCAGGAGACCGCGCAGTCGCAGGCGCTCGGCTACTACGGCAGCCCGACGCACCAGCTCTACGGCGGCCTGGTCGAGCGGCTCACCGACGGCCGTCTCAGCGCGGCCGACGCCCTGCGCCTCAACCCCTGCGGCGGCCTCGTGGGCGCAGGCTGCGGCACCTCCTCGCAGCTCCTGTCCGCGGTGTTCCGCTCGGGCCCGGTGTACCAGCACGCCCTGCTCCACGACGCGCTCGGCTTCCTGCGCACGACCTCGGGCATCGGCCCCGGCTACACCTACACCGGCTTCAGCTTCCTCGCCGCCACCTCCCCCCTCGGCGGCCAGTTGAGCGGCATCTTCTGGCACATCCCCTACCGCGGCTGGATCCCCGGCATCTCGGTCGCCAGCACCCTCGTCCCCTGGTCCCAGCGCTCCCGCTGACGCCATGAACGGCGGCTGACACACCCCCTCCCCGCATCCTCCAAGACCTTCCCTGCATCCAAAACCCCCCTCGCGCAGCCGCCAGGCGTCACCATCCGGACGCCAAGCGTCACCGCGCACGCTCGAAGTGTCACCGCGCACGCTCAAAGCGTCACCGCGCGGTCTCAGAGCGTCACCGCGCGGTCTCATAGTGTCACCGCGCGGTCTCAAAGCGTCACCGCGCGGTCTCCAAGCGTCACCGCGCACGCTCAGAGCGTCACCATGCGGTCTTATGATGTCACCGCGCACGCTCACGGTGACACCGCGCACGCCTCCAGGCGTCACCATGCGGACGCCACCCGTCAGCGAGCGGCCTCCAGCGTGAACCGGAAGGTCGCCCCCTGGCCCATGGCGGCCTCCGCCTCGATGTGCCCCCCATGCTTGCTGATGATGCGCTTGACCAGGGCCAGGCCGATGCCCGTGCCCTCGAACTCCGCGGCCGAATGGAGCCGCTGGAACGGCGTGAACAGGCGGCCGGCATACTCCATCGGAAAGCCCGCGCCGTTGTCGCGCACGGAATAGACCGTGGGTCCGCCCTCCCGCCCCGGCGCGGCGCCGAACTCGATGCGCGCGTCCGCCCGCTGGGCCGTGAACTTCCAGGCGTTGCCGAGGAGGTTGCCGAGCGCGATCCGCAGCAGGCGGCTGTCGCCCACCGCCGCCATCCCCTCCTGGATCACCACCTCCACCGTCCGCTCCGGCTGCCGCTCGCGCAGCTCATTCACGACCAGGCGGCCGAGCTCGGTCAGGTTCACCGGCCCGCGCCGCAGCTCCACGCGCGTCACCCGCGACAGCTCCAGCAGATCGTCGATGAGGTGCCCCATGCGGAGCGCCGCCGCGTGGAGCCGCGCCAGCGCATGGCGCCCCTCGTCGTCGAGCCGGTCGGCGTAGTCCTCCTCCAGCACCTGGCAGAAGCCCGCCACGGCGCGGAGCGGCGTCCGCAGGTCATGCGACACCGAGTAGCTGAACGCTTCGAGCTCCTGGTTCGCCTCCTCGAGCTGGGCGGTGCGCTCTCTCACGCGCTGCTCGAGCCCGGCGTTGAGGCGCATGAGCTCTTCGTTGGTCTCGGCCAGCGCGCGCTCGGTGCGTTTCTTGTCCGTGATGTCCGCCAAGACGATCACGCCGAACTCCGTCTTGCCCCTGTGCCCCCGGATCGGCGCCCCGCTGCACAGCGCGATGACCTGCGACCCATCCGCCCGGTCGATGATCATCTCCTCGTTGCGCAGCTCCTCCCCCCGCGTCGTCCGCCCGAGCGGCAGCTCCTCTGGCAGGTAGGCCTGACCGTCCGGGTGCCGCAGCGTACAGGCCTGGGGGAGGACGCCCGCGATCTGATCCTCCGAGAACCCCGTCTGTCCGAGCAGCGCATGCAACCTGCGGTTGCCGTAGAGCACCTCGCCCGAGGGCGCCTTGGCCAGCGCCACCCCCATCGGCATCTCCTCGATGAGGGCCTCGCGCTGCCGCTCGAACCCGAGGCGCTGCAGCGCTTGCCGGCGGAGTGCCCAGGCGATGGCCAGCGCGAGCGGCAGGGTCGCGCCCGAGCTCACGACCAGGATCGCGGTCAGCCGATCGTGCCGCTCCGCCGCTTGCTTGCGCAGCTCCACCACGGCCGTCTCCTGCGCCACCAGCTCACCCACCAGGCGCCGGATCTCGTCCATGAGGTGCTTGCCGCGCCCCGAGCGCACGAGGGCCCGCACCGCCGCTTCGTCGCCGCTCTGCTGGAGCGCGACGGTCTCCGCCAGCTCGGCGAGCTTGTCCCGCGCCAGCCGCTCGATCTGGCGCAGCCGCCGCCGCGCGTCCACGTCTTCATCGAGCAGCGTGTCCACCCGCCGGAGGTTCTCGGGCACCTCCGGCACGGCGCGCGCGTAGGGCTCGAGGAACTCCGGTTTGCCGGTCAGCAGGTAGCCACGCTGCCCCGTCTCGGCATCGACGAGCGTCAGGAGGAGCTGGTCGAGCCCGAGCTGGATCTCGTTGCTCTGACGCACGAGGACCACGACCTTCGAGTAGCTGCGGAAGGAATAGAACGACGACGCCAGGAGCAGCGTCATCGAGGCGAGGAGGACGAGGAGCAGCCAGATGGGGGGCTGCTTGGGCGAGAGCGGCAACGGCGTCATCTGAAGATGGATCTAGGGACGCCCGACGCGAGGGGGACTGCCCGGGGGCGTGCAGACTCGGCCGCGCCGCCGGATGTGCTCCGTCTCTATCGAAGAATTGCACCCTCATCCAAAAGAACGCATCGCCGGCAGAGCGCCGGCGGCCCGTCAGCGCACTTTCTTCGAGTTGAGCAATTCCTGTCCCCTCTCTCCCTCTCTAAGATAGGGACCGCCCTGTAAACCAGAGGTCCCCCATGAAGCGCTCCATCGCCCCCCTGTGGGCCGTCCTCGCCGCCCTGCTCGGCGTCGGCGGCGCCGCCCGCGCCGGCACCCAGGTCGACTCCTTCTATGGCGCCTTCGGCACCGAGATCGAGATCGAGGTGCCCAAGCTGCGCTCGCTCGAACCCTCGGTGAAGCTCACCTACAGCTCCACCGGCACGAGCGGCTTCGCCGGCGTCGGCTGGTCCCTCAGCACCGCCTCCGCCATCCAGCGCAGCGCGCCCGGCGGCGGCACCCCCCGCTACGACGCGAGCGACACCTTCTACCTCGACGGCCAGGAGCTCGTCCCCTGCGCCGACCTCGGCGGCACCCACTGCACCCGCGTCCAGAGCTACCAGCGCATCCAGTGGGACGCCGCCGCGAGCCGCTGGACCGTGACCCAGAAGAGCGGCGTCCGCGCCGTCTACACCCCGCTCGTCCAGACCGCGCTCGGCGTCTTCCGCTGGGGCCTCAGCTCCATCACCGACACCCACGGCAACACCGTGAGTTTCAATTATTGGTGCGACGCCCCGAGCGGCAGCACCGACGAGTGCTACCTCGACAACGTGGCCTACAACGGCGCCGTGGTGCGCTTCTACCGCGAGGCGCGCCCCGACCCCGTCCTCTACGGCCGCGGCACCTCCCTCCTCGGCCGCATGAGCTACCGCCTGCGCAGCATCGACGTCACCGTCGGCGGAGGCCGGCTCCGCGCCTACCGGCTCGGCTACGCCCAGGGCACCGGCATCGGCCGCTCCCTCCTCGTGAGCGTGCAGCAGTACGGCCGCGATGCGACCCTCGACGCCGCCGGCAACGTCACGGGCGGCACCGCGCTCCCCGCCTCCACGTTCGGCTACAGCGGCGGCGGCGTCACCTACCAGTACGGCTACGAGGGCCCGGCCTACTCCGACGCCTCGGGCTGGGGCGCGCAGGAGCACTACTCGACGATCCGCTTCCCCGACGTGAACGGCGACGGCAAGGCCGATATGTGCGCGCGCCACAGCGGCGGCATCCAGTGCTACCTCGGCACCGGCACCGGCCTCGCCTACGGCTTCGAGGGCCCGGGCTGGACGAGCGCGGGCGGCTGGGGCGCCGACCAGTACAACTCCACCATCCAGTACCCGGACCTCAACGGCGACGGCAAGGCCGACATCTGCGGCCGCCACAGCGGGGGCATCCAGTGCTGGCTCAGCACCGGCACGGGTTTCACCTACGCCTTCGACGGCCCGGCGTACTCGGACGCCTCGGGCTGGGGGGCATGGGAGCACTACTCGACGATCCGCTTCCCCGACATCAACGGCGACGGCAAGGCCGACCTGTGCGCGCGCCACAGCGGCGGCATCCAGTGCTACTACGGCACGGGCACGGGCTTCGTCTACGGCTTCGAGGGCCCGCGCTGGACGAGCGCGGGCGGCTGGGGCGCGGCGCAGTACAACTCCACGATCCAGTACCCGGACCTCAACGGCGACGGCAAGGCCGACATCTGCGGCCGGCACAGCGGGGGCATCCAGTGCTGGCTCAGCACCGGCACGGGTTTCACCTACGCCTTTGACGGCCCGGCGTACTCCGACGCCTCGGGCTGGGGCGCGTGGGAG
>DATAGU010000202.1:0-1977 GCA_036263495.1 Polyangia bacterium
AATAGCCCCCTCTCCATTGACCCTACGGACCCTCGGATCGAGCAGCTCATCCGATATGACGCGAACGGCAGCATCGTCTGTGACGATCCGGGGAAGCAGAGGGACCTCGACAAGGTTCTCAACCTGAACCTGCCTTTTCTCTGCCGCAACCGTAAGGCCGTGCTCACCTCCTTCATTGAAAGTGAAACCCGGCGGTCTCACGGGACCTGGTCGGACGACGCACTGGCACAGCGTCTACAGGAGCTGCAAACGCCTGTCGACGGACAGTTACCAGAATACCTCGGCGTCATCATCGCTTGGATTCGCAAACGGCAGGGTCGCCGCCGCTGACGCAGCACCTTCTTGCGGCCCCATCACCCACGATCACCGGCAACCTTTGCAGGAGGGCCGGCAAACCCTACCGCCCTGCTCCAGCAACTCTTGCCGCCGCGCTCGCGGCGTAGATGACCTCATCGGCCTTCGGGCCACGCCTCCCCTCTAAAACACGGCGTCCTCCTCGCGAGATCGGCGGCGGCACATCGCTTGCTCTGTCGTGGATTCGTCCGGCGGCGACGAGCTCCTCGAGCGATTCGCCGCCCACCAGACGAAACAACGAACGAAGCAAGGAGAACCGCCCATGTTCACACTCGACACTCGCTCTCGCGTTCTCGGTGCCCTCGTCGGCCTTGGGCTCGGTACCTTCGCCGCCGGCTGCGGCGTCGCCGAGGACCCGTCGTCCGCGCAGGGGATCGAAGAGGTGGGCCATACCACCGAGGCGCTCTGCACCGACCCCGGCATCGCGAACTACCAGGGCCTCCTCGGCTCCACGGCCGGCAGCTCGGTGTGCTCGACCTCCGGCAGCAGCTACGGCAGCGCCGCCTGCCTCAATTACTACGTGGTCGAGGCGGCCCAGACCTTCGGCAAGAACGTCTCCATCAGCGCCGATTGGGTCGATACGTCGGTGCGGGACAGCCAGGCGCTCTGCGAGGCCGCGCGGCTCCAGGGCGTCGCCTACGGCTACGACGCCACCGGCTGGCACACGCTCGGCGCCAAGACGCTCGCCGGGACCTGGGACAGCTTCTTCGGCTGCTCGTTCATCTGGAGCCCGAGCGTCGAGGTGGCCCACCCGAACCCGTCGTCCTATTCCCGTATCCGGATCGCGGCCCGCGCCTACATCAACACGATCTTCGGGCCGGCCTATCACCCGGTGCAGGGCTGCATCTCGATCCCCTCGGATCCGCCTCCGCCGCCTCGGTAGGGCGATGGCGCCGGATGCGTCGGACCACGGCACCTCACGGCACCACCGCCAGGGGTTCGGCGCTCACGATCCGGAGCCCCACTCTGTGATCCGCAGGCGGTCGCTCCATCAGTGCGACCACCCTCCCTCCACCCGCCAGTTCGACCGTCACGCGCCAACGTCCAGCGACAAAACGGATATCCACGAGCTGCCCGCTCAGGTCCCCCTCCGCCTCCGCCACGAGGACGAGCTGCTCGGGCCGCACCACCACGCGCGCTCCCTCACCCACGACCGCGACCCAGGCGCCCTCCGTTCCTCCCATCGCTCCCCTCAACCGGGCTCGCTCCCCCTGCCGCTCCGTCACGGGCAAGAGCGCCGCCTCGCCGAGCAGCGTGGCCACGTAGGCGCTCGCCGGCCGGTGATAACACTCGGGCAGCGTCCCCGCCTGCTCGACCCGCCCTGCGCGCAGCACGATCACCCGGCTCGCCAGCGCGGACACGTCTTCGGCGTCGTGCGTGATGAGCACCGTGGTCACGCCGAGCCGCCGCACGAGGTCGCGCAGCTCGCCGCGCAGCTCGCGCCGCAGCTCGGCGTCGAGGGCGCCGAACGGCTCGTCGAGCAGAAGGCCGCGCGGCCGGATCGCCAGCGCCCGCGCCAACGCGATGCGCTGCCGCTCCCCCCCCGAGAGGAGGCGCACGGACCGCCGGGCGAAGTCGCCTGCCCGTGCGAGTTCGAGCGCCTCGGCCACGCGCTCCTCCTGC
>DATAGU010000203.1:0-33159 GCA_036263495.1 Polyangia bacterium
GCCGCGCCGTCGAACACCAGCTCCACCGCCTTCTCGACATCACCGTCCGCCACCTCCACCTCAGGCGTTCGATACAGAAGATACGGCGAGGCCGCGGCGATCACGCGGTAGCGCCCCGGCTCGGCGATCGACACCGCCATCCCCCCCGCCTCAGACAAGAAATGATCCGTCGCCCGCGCCCGCCACGCCCCCGACGCGTCCTGGCGCTCGAGCAGGAACTGCGGATAGGGGGCCCGCGCCGGCGACTCGATCCGGAACCGCGCCGCCGCATCCAGCCGCACGACGAGCCAGCGGTACACCGGGATCCGCCACGTCACCTCGGCCCGCCCGCGCGTCCCCGGGCCCTGGCCCTCGGACGGCACGAAGTCAAACTCCGCCTGCGGCGGCGTGAGCGGCCGTCCCCGCCGCGGCGGCGGCAGCATCACCACGAAGTGCGACGGCCGCCACGCCGGCACCCCGGCCACGACGAAGCTGCCATCCCGGCCCACCGGCTGCGACCCCCCATCGCCCGCGCCCTCCTTCCCCGTCCCCCGCTCCCACCGCAGCGTCGCCTCGGGCGGCGGCCGACCCGTGTCGCCGAGGCGCAGCCGCCCGTGCAGCTCCACGAGCCCCTTGTCCGACCCTGGAAACACCCGCGCGAGATCGATCTCCGCCACCCTCACCTCCCCCTCCACCAGCGCGATCTCCACCGGCTCTCCCGCGCCCGCCACCGCGCTCGTCACCCGCACGCGCAGCGCGCGATCCGGAAGCAGCGGCGCGAGCCGCGTCTCCCCTTCCACGGCGAGCGGCACCTCCGCCTCGCCACGCAGCGCCCGCGCCACCTCCGGGGCCAGGTGCTCGATCACCGGCCAGAGGGACGAGGCCCGCTCCGCCCCCGCCTCCGTCACGACACGATCGAGGCGCGCGGCATAGGGCTCGAGCTCGGACCGCGCGTGCACGAGACGCAGCCGGACCCCCGTGGGCCGCGTGGCCGCGAGCGCCCCCGCGTCGAGGAGCTCGCGCTCGGGGACATGAGCCGGAAAGAAGTCCCCCCAGTAAAACGTCCCATCCTCCATCCACGCCAGCAGCCGATAGCGCGGCGCCGCCGGCACCGCCACCGGCCCGAGCCGCACCGCACCCGCGCCCGCATCGCCCACCGTCACCGGCGCGGGCAACCACTCGCGCACGTTGGCCAGCTCCTCGAGCCGCGCCGGCCCCGCGCCCGGCGCCCGCTCGGCCAACGCCTCCTCCCACTGCCGCCGATCGTCCGCGCTCACGAACGCCGGCCCCACGAGGCCCTTGCCGCGGAGCTGCACACCCTGCGTGAGAGGACCCGGCACGAGCAACCGGGCCTCGAGCCAGAGCCCCGCGCGGCCGTCCCCGTCTCCCTGAGAGGGCAGGGCGCCGGGACCCCGCGGCGCCTCCCCCTGAAGCTGCCCCGGAGGCACTGCCTCCCCCGTCGCTCCAGCGGCGCCCTTCATCGCCTCCGGCCCGAGCGCCGGCACACGCGGCGACATCGCCTGCCAGAGGAGCCACACGAGCGCGAGCAGGGAGGCGCCGGCCAGCGCCACGAGGAGCCAGCCGGGCGAGCGTCTTGGTTTGGGAGGAGGGGCGTGCTTCACGTCCTGCATGCTACCGGCGCGGAGCCGGCGACGCAGGAGGCATCGCGATCAATCGGTGTCGCTGGTCGAGTAGAGCCGCAGCCACACGGGCGCGTGATCCGACATGCCGGTGCCGAGCGCCTGGAACGACAACGGATCGGCGACGTAATCCCGGCCCGAGTTCGAGTACTCGGTCACGTAGGTCGACTGCAGCCAGAAGTGATCGTAGGCGCTCACGTAGCCGCCCGAGGTGTTGATGGTGGTGAGGTCGTTGACCCGGTAGGACACCTGGGGCGAGAGGCCGATGAGCGAGGACCACCAGGAGGTGGTGGCGCTCGTGTTGCAGTCGCCGAGCAGGATCACGTCCTGGTCGTTCGGATCGCTGTTCTGCACGCTCTGGAACACCTGATAGACGGCGCTCACCTCCGCCTGGCGCTCGGTCGTGGTGCCGAAGATGGAGTGCCAGTTGACGAACGTGAAGTCGGCGCCGGTCGACTTGTCGCGCACCTTGACGATCTGCGGCTCGCGCTCGAACACGTCGTTCACGTCGTTGTAGATGGTGTTCGACAGCAGGCTCACGCGGTCGGTGCGATAGATGACCGCGTACAGCTCCTTGTAGCTCGCGCTGCGGCCGAGCGGGGGGGTCACGGCGTAGGCCCACGGGAACCCAGAGATCCGGGTGAGCTCCGAGGTGATGCCCTGCGCCGCCGACTCGTACATCACCTCCTGCGCGAACACGATGTCACAGCCGTTGGTCGAGGTGCTGGTCGTGCCGTACTGGTTCCAGATCTGCGCCGCGTCGCCCGTGTAGTTGAGGTCGTCGGGCCAGCCCTCGTGGCGCAGGTTCCAGCTCACCACGCGCATGTAGGCGGAGGCCTGCACGACCTGGGGAATGAGCAAGATGCCGAGAAGTAGCCCGCGGACTAGGAAGCCGTGCTTGGCCATGGTGCGTCCTCCATCGAAGGCGTTGAGACCCTGCCGCTCTCCGAGCTGGCCTACGGAGCATATCCCCGTACACGCCGAGGTGTGGAAAATTCTGACGCGGGTCGGGGACGACCCAGACAGCAAGGGTTTCATAGCGGTCTTGGAGGGTCCCGACCCTTCCCAGGCGCTGAAAATAGCGTTCCTGGAGGGTCTCGACCCTTCGCGATCGATGTTCTTCGGGGTCTTGGAGGGGATGGACCCTCCCTGAACGCTATTTTTAGCGGTCGCGGAGGGTCCGGACCCTCCAAGAACGCGATGGGCAGCGCTCCTGCTGGGCCGATGCCTCTTGCGGGGGGCGAGGCGGACCTGGGCGCGGCGGGGTCAGCCGCGGGCCAGGGCGGCCACGCGATCGAGCTGGTCGCGGCGACCCAGCGTGACCAGGGTGTCGCCGACTTCGAGCACGGTCTCGGGCGCGGGATCGGAGACCATGGCGCCGGTGGGCTTGCGGATGGCCAGGACCACGACGCCGAGATCGCGGCGCAGCGTGCTGTCGCGGAGCTGCTGGCCGGCCATGGAGCTGCCCGAGGCGAGCTGGATCTCCTCGATCTGGAGCTCGAGGTGCGTGGTCTTGCTGGCGAGCTCGATGAAGTCGACCACGGAGGGCCGGAGCACGGCCTGGGACACCTTGTGGCCGGCCAGGACGTAGGGGGAGATGACGCGGTTGGCGCCGGCGCGGAGGAGCTTCTGCTCGGCCACGTCCTCCTCGGCGCGGGCGATGATGAAGAGCCGCTCGTTGAGGAGGCGCGCGGTCATGGTGATGTAGAGGTTGTCGGCGTCCGAGGGCAGGGCGGAGATGAGGCTGCGCGCCCGCGTGACGCCGGCCCGATCGAGCACCTCGTCGCTGGTGGCGTCGCCGACGAGATGGAGCGCCTTGCCGTTCGATGAATGGAGGCCTTCGAGGGCCTGGGCGTTGCGCTCGATGGCGACGAAGGGGAGCTTCATGGCGCTGAACTCGCGGCACACGAAGCGGCCCATGCGGCCGTGGCCGCAGACGATCACGTGATCTTTCAGCCCTGCGAGGCTCCGTTCCATGCGCTGTCTCCCGAGGAGTTCGCCGAGCTCGCCGCTGATGACGCCGCGGATGAGCTCGGTGCCGAGGTAGAAGACGGTGAAGACGCCGAAGAGGAGGAGGATGACGGTGAAGACGCGGCCGGCGTGCGAGAGGTGGTGGACTTCGCCGTAGCCGACGGTGGTGAGGGTGATGACGGTCATGTAGAAGGCGTCGAAGAGGGGCCAGCCCTCGATGAGGTGGTAGCCGAGGGTGCCCCCGACGAGGAGGACGATGGGGACGAGGAGGGCGAGGAGGAAGCGACTGATCCGCACGGCGCGGGATTGTAGCAGCGGGCGGCGCGGGTCTTGGGGCGCCGTGAAAACATCCGGGGCAGGGCAGGGGAAATAGGTGAGGACGGGGCGCAGTAGTGCTAGATCGACGGCCATGAGCACGGCCCCAGACACGGCCCCTCCAGGCACGGAACCGAGCGCGGGACAGCCGCAGGCCCCGAACGTGAGTCGGGGCTTCGATCGGCGGCTCCTCCTCGGGCTCGCGCTGTTCGTCGCGGTCCTCTACGTCCCCTTCGCCGGCAACTATGGGCTCTGGGACCCGTGGGAGACGCACTACTCCGAGGTGGCCCGGCAGATGCGCATGCGCGGCGACTACGTGAGTCTGTGGTGGCCGGGCTCGCCGCAGGACCGCAATGAGTTCTGGTCCAAGCCGGTGCTCACGTTCTGGCTCATCGCCGCCGGGATGACGGCGGCGCGGCTCGAGACCTCGGGGGGGCCGGCGCTGCCGGGCTCGGGGCTGCCGGGGACGAGCGACGGGGAGCTGGCGTCGGGGTGGGCGATGGAGTGGGCGGCGCGGCTGCCCTTCCTCTTATGCGCGATCGTCTGCCTGTGGGCGGTCTGGGAGCTGGTGCGGCGCCTCGCGGGGCGGCGGCCGGCGGCCTGGTCGGTGATCGTGCTGGCGACGTCGTCGCAGTTCGCGTTCGTGGCGCGGCAGGCGATGACGGACATGGCGTTCGTGGCGCCGATGGCGGTGGCGCTGTGCTTCGCCGGGCTCGGGCTGCTCTTGCCGGCGGAGGAGGTCGAGGCGGAGCTGCCGCGGCGCGAGCGTCGGGTGGGGCGCTGGCGGGTGTCGTGGCCGCACGCGCGCATCTATTACGTGTTGCTCGGGCTGGTGGTGCTGACGGTGGTGCCGCAGCTCCTGCTGATCTCGATCCAGGTGCAGATGGAGCTCTTCCTCGGCAACTTCAAGCTGCGCACGATCGGCCTCGTGCCGATGCTGCCGTGGATCGGGGCGCTCGTGGCGTACCTCGTGGCCTCGACGCGGGCGCGCTGCCGGCGGCAGCTGTATTTCCACCTGGCGTTTCTCATGTGCGGCCTGGCGACGCTGGCCAAGGGGCCGGCGGGGGTCGGGCTGCCGGTGATCGTGGTGTTCATCTATCTCCTCGCGCAGGGGGAGATCCGCCGGCTGTGGCCGGGGATGCCGGCGGGGGCGGCGCCGTGGAAGTCGCCGCGCGGGATCTGGCAGCGCGTGTGGCGCGCGGTGGCGCACAACCCGCTCGAGGTGGGGCTCGGGTTGGTCCTGTTCATCGCCGTGGCGTTCCCCTGGTACCACGCGATGCTCATCCGCCACGGGATGGGCTTCTGGAACGAGTTCATCGGCGACAACTACGTGCGGCGGGCGGCGGGCCGGCACGGGGATCGCGGCACGTTCGAGTACTACATCCTGCAGGTCGGGCACGGGATGTATCCCTGGATCGGGGTGGTGGCGCCGGCCTTCTTCTTGTCGCTGCGGCGGCTCGCGGGGACGGACGGGCGGGCGCGGCTGCGCGGCTATGCGCTGGCGTGGTTCCTGGTGATGTTCGCGGTGATGACGCTGGTGAACACGAAGTTCCACCACTACATCCTGCCGGCGCTGCCGGCGCTGGCGATCCTGGCCGGGCTGATGCTCGACGAGCTGGTGACGCGGCCGACGGTGGTCGACGCGCTCGGGGTGCTGCTGGTGGGGCTGCCGTTCCTCGGCCTGGTGGGGCGGGATCTGGCGCTGTTTCCGCAGCGGCTCTCGTGGCTGTTCGACTACGACTACGTGAACGCGCCCAACGGGGGGCGCGCCTGGCCGACGGCGCCGGAGTACGACTACACGGCGCGCATCACGGCGTTCTCGGTGGCGGCGGCGCTGGCGACGCTGTGGCTCGGGGCGGTGGCGCTCGTGCGGGCGCGGGCGGGGGCGAGAATCGGCGAGGAGGAGGCGGGGCATGGAAGGGTGGGGACGGAGGCGCTGACGGGGCCGGATGTGGAGCCGCGGCTGCCGCGCTGGGGCTGGTACGCGCTCGGGCTCGTGCCGCTCGTGACGTTGCTCATCGCCGAGTGGTGGCAGCCGGCGGTGTCCGAGGGGCCGCACCCGCTCGACAACGGCTGGATCCTGGTGGGCGTGGCGACGGCGCTGGTGTTGCTCGTGCTCGTGGGCAGGGGGCTCGGGCCGCGGGCCTGGCGCGCGCCGACGCTCGGGCTGCTCTTCCTCGGCGGCTTCGCCTGCCTGTGGACGAGCTGGGCGATCGACCGGCACCTGACGGATCTCTCGCCGCACTGGAGTCAGAAGCACGTGATCGCGACGTACTACCGCCTGCGCAAGGGGCCGGACGAGCCGCTCATCGCCTGGCAGATGTACTGGCGCGGGGAGACGTTCTACTCGAAGAACGTGATCTACGATCACCGCCTGCCGCAGGCGGAGAAGACGGTGTTCCTCGGCGACCGCAACACGGAGAAGCTGCAGGCCTACTTCAAGGAGCACGCCGGTCGCCGCGTGTTCTTCATCATCGAGCGCTCGCGGTTCGAGTCGCTGCGCGCGCTCCTGCCCGAGGCCGCCCGGCCGACGCTCCAGACCGTGGATCAGACGAACAACAAGGTGTACCTGGCGGTGGCGACGATCTGAGCCGCGCCGCCCGGGAGGTGCCGCTCGCCTTGCGGGCGGTACCTAAATGACCGAGTTGGCTTGTATTTTCCGATCCCTGTTTGATACGCTCAGGGGCCGTGCCGCGAGAGCGCGTCCTCGTCATCGATGACAGCCAGACCATCCTCAGGGTGGTGCAGCTGGTGCTGTCCAAGGCCGAGTACGAGGTGATCACGGCGCCCGACGGGGAGCAGGGCATCGCGATGGCGCACGCGGCGCCGCCGGACGTGATCCTGCTCGACTTCGTGATGCCGCGCATGAACGGCTATCAGGTATGCCGCACGCTCGCCGAGACGGCAGATCTCCGCGACGTGCCGGTGATCCTGATGTCGGCCAAGGGGGATCAGGTCGGCGAGCGCTTCGTGCGCATGCTCGGCATCGTCGACTACATCACCAAGCCGTTCTCCCCCGAGGCGCTCCTGTCGGTCGTGGGGCACACCATCGCCAAGTATCGCGATGGGGTGGGGCGGCCGGGCGGGGAGACGGCGGTGATCGCGGTGCCGGCGGCGCCGCCGAATTCGCTCCCGCCCGAGGAGCGGCGGCGCCAGCAGGTGGGGCAGGCGCGCGAGGCGCTGCTCGCGGCGCTGGCCGAGGCGAGCGCGAACGATGCCGAGGGGAGAGATCTCGTGCACCGGCTGGAGGCGCGGCTGAGCGAGTCGCTCGTGCGCCGGGTGCTCGATGCGGTCTGGCCCGAGGCGGATGGCGACGCGGCGGGCGCGGTGCTGGAGGGGGACCTGGCGGCGGTGCCGCTGGCCGAGGTGCTGGCGCTGCTCGACCAGCAGGGGCAGACCGGGATCTTGGCGATCAAGCGCGACGGGGCGCGGGTCCTGGCGTGTTTCCGGCGGGGCAAGGTGGACTTCGCCGGGGGCGAGGGGCTCGGTGAGGAGTACGGGCTGGGGCGCTATCTGGTGGAGGTGGGGGCGATCCCGCGGGAGGAGCTGGAGGCCCTGGGGCCGGCGCCGCAGGGCCATGCGCCGCTGCCGACGGTGCGGGGCACGGGCAGCGACGACCGTCGTTTCTTCGGTGAGCGCCTCGGGCGGTTGCGGCCGATCGCGGCCGCGGATATTCGCGAGGCGCTGCGGCGCCAGACCTGCGAGCGGCTCTATGAGGCGCTGCGCTGGCGCACGGGGCGCTTTGCCTTCATGGCCACGAGTGATCTCGGGCCGCTGGCGGAGAAGGCGCAGCTGGATCTGACGGTGGGCGGGATCCTGCTCGCGGGGTTCCGTCGCGTGGACGAGTGGCACCTCATCGAGCGGTCGATCGAGGACTTCGACGCGGTGTTCCTGCCGAGTGAGGTGGCGCCGGGCGACCTCGAACGGGCGCGCCTCACCCGCGAGGAGATGAGGGTGCTGGAGCTGATCGATGGCCATCACACGGTGCGGGACATCCAGCGCGAGAGCCGGATGAGCTCGTTCGAGGTGTCGAAGGTGCTGTTCCGGCTGCTCTCCGTCCGTCTCATCCGGCGGCGGGTGTCCCCCGTGGCGGTGTGATGCAGGGACGGCTTGGAGCCTTGGTGTTCGTGCTGGCCCTGGGGGTCGGAGGGGTGTGGGCGGGGGCTTGTTGGGGGGCGCCGGCGCCGGAGGGAGAGGTTTTCAACCTGCGCGTCCTGCGGGAGGGGGAGCTGGCCTGGATCCGGCTCGTGGGCGGGGCGCTGCTCGTCGATTCGCCGGCGGGGGCGCGGACGTATCGCCTCACGCCCGAGGAGCGCCAGCGGCTGCTGGTCGCGGTGACGACGGTGCTGAAGGGGGGCAACGGGCCGCGCACGTGCGAGGACGAGGAGGCTTATGTCCATCTCCGGATGGGCGAGCGGGAGGCGTCGTGGACGCTGTGCCGCGGCGGCCGGTCGCTCGAGGCGCCGTGGCGTCGTTTGCTCGAGATCGTGCGTCAGTCGACGGGCGGGAGGGGCGACGGCGGGGCATGAGCCGCGTGGTCGTGATGATTGGAGGGCGGTGGTACAGCCTGCCGGCCGAGCAGGTGCGCGCGGTGTTGCCGCTCGGGAATCTCACGCCTGTGCCGACGGCGCCGGGCCCGGTGCGGGGGGTGTCGCAGGTGCGCGGCCAGGTGGTGCCGGTGGTGGATTTATCGGGGGTGATGGCGGAGATGGGGGCAGGGATGGGGGCGGGCGCGAATGGCCGAGCCCTGGGGGTGATGCGCCCCGTCGCAGCACCGGCTGGCCCGTCTGAGGAGCGGGTGCCGAGACCGGGAGACCTGTTGCTGCTGGTCGAGGTGGAGCGGATCCGTCTGGCCTTGCTGGTCGATCATGTGGAGCCGGTGGACGCCGGGGCCGAACCGCTCCTGGATCTACAGGGTGTGCTCGCGCACCTGTGGCAGCTCATGGGAGTGCGGTAGCCGAGCGCCGCGGGGTGAGGCTCGGGCGGCCTGGAGGCCGTCCTCGGCCCGGCGCGCCGTCAACCGATGTCTTCGAACCGTTTGGAGGGCTTATCGAGATCGGGGTGGAGCACCCATTCGAAGCGCCCAGGGCGATCTTTTGTTGGCCAATCGACCAGCACGGCCGATGCCTTGCGCAATCCGGGCGCGTATCCCCCGATGAGGTCGCGCAGGAGCAGGCCGAGCTGCGGCTCATGCCCGACCACGGCAATGAGGTCTTCTTTTCCGTGGGTGAGCAGAACTCCTTCGAGGACCGCCTGGGGCGGCTGGCTTGGCGACAGCGACGGCGACACCTCGAGGGCCTCGTCGAACTCGAGGCCGATCGCCAACAGTTCCGCCGTCTCGACGGCGCGGACGAGCGGGCTGGTGATCAAGGCGTCGAGGTTGACGCCGGCGCGACGGAGGGCTTTGCCAAGGGCCAACGCATCACGGCGGCCGCGGGCCGTGAGGGGCCGGTGAGCGTCCGCCATCATCTCTGGATCGGCCGCCTTGGCGTGTCGCACGAGAAGGACGTTCATGGCGCGCATCTTCCATCGCATGCGCAGCAAGAGCAAGCCGCGGCGTGGTTCGCCGATAGAGGTGATCAGAGCCCTATTGGATGAAGCTGCTTTCACTGAGCGGTGATGGAGGTGGCTGGGTGTGAGGCGGGCGCCCCTAAGTGACAGTTCTACCCACGTGGTCGTTGTGGGGGATTCCTGCTCCGCCTTGTCACCACCAAAACTCACAATGATTTCGTCGTGAACTGAATTTTTTTGAAGGATCCGTAAAGAAAATTGCGGCTCCCCTGTGGCCAAGAGGATAGGACGTCTTACTTTACGTCACGGGTGCAAAGTATCACTGGGACGGTTCCATCCATAACACATGAATTGTGAGCAGCGCTCCCACAGGGGGACATCCGATCGTCGGGCGACCGCATCGCGACCACCAAGAAATAAATGAGAACAGCATCCGTCTGTGGATTTTGCGGATGTTACTCGGCCTGTGTTTGGTGTATCCTTCATTACTCGTGAGAGCCAGGCTGATCTACGGGATCTGATTATGAGGTGCGTCGTGAGAAGGAGGAAAATTACAATCAATCTGGATGCTTGGGTTGATTCTGGACTTACGTACGAGACATTCTGCAATTCGCAAACGTATTACCGGTAGCAGTCTGGGATGAAAGGAGATCGCAATGCTGCGTAAAGTTCTGATCCAAACTAGTGCCATCACACTCTTGTTGTGTGCCGCCCAATGTGGCCCCCAGGGCGGCGATCCTCTCTCGATTCACCAGGCACAGGAGACGGCGGCCTTCCAGAATACGGGCGCGCTGCCGGTCGGGCAATCGGCTCACACCGAGACGCTCCTCACCGACAACACCGTGCTCCTCGCCGGTGGCGTCCCCCAACCGTTCAACGACTATGCGCGGCCGGCGCAGTCGATCTCAGTCATCTATAACCCCAACCTTGGCGCCTTCTTCTTCCGCGGCAACATGTCGGTTGCGCGCGCCCTGCACACCGCCACTCGCCTGGCGAGCGGCCAGGTCCTGATCGCTGGTGGTGAGAACACCGGCTCCAACAGCCTGGAGACGGCCGAGCTCTACAACCCGGGGCCCGGCCAGTTCTCGCTCACGGGCAGCATGTCCGTGCCTCGCCAGGGGCACACTGCCACCCTCCTCAACGATGGCACCGTGCTGGTGGTCGGCGGCTACTCCAGGACCGCCCTCACCGCCACGGCTGAGATCTACAACCCGGCGACCGGCCAGTGGCGCCGCACTGCCGGCGACCTGGGCGTGGCTCGCCAGGCTCACTCCGCGACCCTCCTCAGCAACGGCCGCGTCCTCATCGTCGGCGGCTACGGCGTCGGCGGCGCGCTGGCCAGCGCCGAGATCTATGATCCGGCCACGGATCGGTTCACTCCGACCGGGAACCTGCGGCAGGCGCGCTTCCTCCATCGCAGCGCCCTCCTCGGCAACGGCCGCGTCCTGGTCACCGGCGGCGGCAACTTCGACAGCCTGGCGAGCGCCGAGCTCTACGATCCCGTCACGGGGACCTTCAGCCTGACCGGCAGCATGGCCGCGCGGCGCCAGCTCCACAGCCTCGTCGTCCTCGGCAATGGCCAGGTGCTCGTGGCCGGCGGCTCGCCCTCGTTCCAGTCCCAGACGGCCCTGATCACCGCCGAGCTCTATGATCCGATCGGTGGCCAGTTCCGCCCGGCGGGCAACATGGGCACCGCGCGTGAGCGTCACACCGCCACCCTGCTGGGTGGTCTCCAGGCGGGGCAGGTCCTGATCGCCGGTGGGCACAACACCTCCAACGCGCTGACCGCCGAGCTCTACACGCCCACGAGCGTGACCGTGACCGTGAGCCCGCCCTCCGCGACCGTGGCCCTGGGTGGCACGACGACCTTCACCGCCACCGTCACCGGCGCCGCCACGACCGGCGTCACCTGGTCGGCTTCTTGCGGCAGCGTCAGTCCGACCACCACCCCGAACAGCACGACCCCCGTTACCTTCACGGCCCCGGCGACCCCGGGCACCTGCACCGTGACCGCGGCCAGCTCCGACTCGCCGAGCCAGTTCGCCACCGCCACCGTGAGCGTCGTCAACGGCCTCGCCACCGTGGGCCACTCGACCCATACCGCCACTCTGCTCAACAACGGCAACGTGCTCATCGCCGGCGGCACCGATTCGCCCTACACCGACTTCGCCCGTCCGGCGCAGGCGCGGGCCGACCTCTATGATCCGGCGCGCGGCCTGGTCGTCGCCACCGGCAGCATGAACGCTGCGCGCGTGCTCCACACTGCGACCCTGCTCAACGACGGCCGCGTCCTCGTGACGGGCGGCGAGCAGACCGGTAGCGACAGTCTGGCCAGCGCCGAGACCTACAACCCCGGCACCGGTATCTTCAGCACGACCGGCAGCATGGCCTCCCCGCGTCAGGCCCACACCGCGACCCGCCTGGGTAACGGCCGCGTGCTCATCGTCGGCGGCTACAACGGCAACAACGGCCAGGTCCTGGCCAGCGCCGAGCTGTTTGATCCGGCGACCGGCACCTTCAGCGCGACCGGCAGCTTGAACGTCGGGCGCCAGCTCCACACCGCCACGATGCTGGCCGATGGCCGCGTGCTCATCCTCGGTGGCTCCAATGGCATCCCGCTCGCGAGCGTCGAGATCTACGACCCGGCGACCGGCACCTTCAGCGTCGCCGGCAACCTCGTGACGGCGCGCATCCTCCACCGCGCGACCCGCCTGAACGATGGCCGCGTGCTCGTCACCGGCGGCAGCAACTCGACCCGGACCGGCGCCGACTCGCTGGTGAGCGCCGAGATCTACGATCCGGCGACCGGTACCTCCGCCCTCACCGCGAACATGCTCGCTGGCCGGCAGGCGCACACCGCCACGGTGCTCAGCGACGGCCGCGTGGTGTTGGCTGGCGGCTCCGACTTCTTCCAGAGCCTGTCGGCCCTGGCCAGCGTCGAGATCTTCAATCCGTCGACCGGCACGTTCACCGCCGGGCCCGCGCTCGCCATCGCGCGTGAGCGGCACTCGGCCACGCTGCTCAACGACGGCCGCGTCTTCATCGTGGGCGGCCACAACTCGGCCAACGCCCTCATGGCCGAGGTCTCCACCTACTAGTCCTTCCCTACCCCTGCCCTGAGTCCGGGCGCTGCAGGGCGCCCGGGCGTCCCTCCCCAAGCCTCAAGCCTCCCCGACCGAACGTTACGCCGACGGATCGATGCCTTCGTCGATGCGCCGCGCGCCCTCGAGCAGCAGTTCGTCGGTCGACAGACCGATCTCGTCCTCCACGTCCACGTCCATCCGGTGGAAGGCGAACTGTCCCTGCGACCAGGTGAGGAGCTCATAGATCACCCGCGCGCCCTTGCGCAGATCCCCCTCGAAGCGCGCGGCGATGGGCCGCCCCTGCCGGAAGAACAGGCGAGCCGTCTCGCCATTGCGGCGGGCGATGAGCAGGCCGCCCGCTCGCTCGAGCTGGGCCATGGTCAGCACCGACGCCATGCCCACCTGCTCGAGCGTCCCGTGTAGACCACTCGAAATCGCTGGGGCGAGCGCCGGCGCCGGGCTGGTCCTCGGCAAAGCGGGCGCCGCCGCCGGCACGGCGACCTGGGGCATCAACATGGACCCGACTCGCTGATCCAGCTCCGTCAGACGGAACGGCTTGGACAGGAAGCCGTCGAAGTCGCGCACGCAGTCGCGCTGCTGCAGGTCCGACGAGTACTGATCCGCCGAGAGAAACAAGATCGGCACAGCGGCAAGCTCGGCGCGCGCGCGCAGCTCAGCGGCCAGCGTCCAGCCGTCCATCTGGGGCATGAAGATGTCGGTCACCACCAGATCGGGCACGGTCTCCAGGGCAGCGGCCAGCGCCTCGACGCCGTTGCGCGCCGCGCGGACCTCGTGCCCCCGGCGCGACAGCACCTCGCATACCATGCGCAGGATCCAGGGATCGTCGTCGACGATGAGGAGCTGGCTCGCCACGCGCGCAGTCTACCCGGCGGCCTCCTGGTGAGTAAAGGCACTGGGCGAGCCCCTGCGGACGCGCCATCTCCCATCACGTCCCTTGTGCTCTACCCGATTCCCTCTGGCGGCCCGTACCCGTGACGTTGACTGAACCTTCATTCAATGGTTCGATTCCGCCCATCACCGAGGAGAAAACCGTCCATGTTGATGACCTTCTTTCGCGAAGAGCACGACATCTTTCGCAAAAGCCTGCGTGAGTTCGTGGCCAAGGAGCTGGCCCCTCACACCGAGGAATGGGAGCGCGCCGAGTCCTTTCCGCGGGAGGTGTTCCGCCGCTGCGGCGAGATGGGCTTCCTCGGGGCGCACTACCCCGAGGACGTGGGCGGCTCGGGCGGTGACTACTGGTACTCGGCCGTGTGGGGCGAAGAGCTGATCCGGTCCGGCTCCGCGGGCCTCAACATGGCGCTCATGGTGCAGAGCGACATGGCCACCCCCATCATCAACGAGCTGGGCACGCGCGAGCAGAAGGAGGAGTTCCTCGCGCCCGCCATCCGCGGCGACAAGATCGCCGCGCTCGGCGTCTCTGAGCCGAACTGCGGCTCGGACGTGGCCTCCATCCGCACCACGGCGCGCAAGGTCGAAGGCGATTACGTCATCAATGGCGCCAAGTGCTGGATCACCAACGGCACCCGCGCCGACTTCATCACCCTGGCCGTCCGCACCGGAGCCGAGGGCTACGGCGGCATCTCCCTCGTGACCTTCCCCACCGACACCAAGGGCTTCAAGGTCACCAGGAAGATCAAGAAGATGGGCAACCATGCCTCGGACACGGCCGAGCTCTCCTTCGAGGACTGCCGCATCCCGCGCCGCTACCTCCTCGGCGAGGAGAACCACGGCTTCTACTACATCATGATGAACTTCCAGGGCGAGCGGCTCATCGCCGCGGTCGCCGCCGTGGCCGGGGCCCAGCACGCGCTCGACCTGACCATCAACTACACCCAGGAGCGCACCGCCTTTGGGCGCCCGATCCTCAAGTTCCAGGTGTGGCGCCATCAGTTCGCCGATCTCGCCACCGAGATCGAGGCCGCCCGCTGGCTCACCTACCGCGCCTGCGACCTCTACAACCGCAAGCAGGACGCGGTGAAGGAGATCACCATGGCCAAGCTCTTCGCCGGGGAGCTCGCCAACCGCGTGGCCGATCGCTGTCTGCAGGCGCACGGAGGCTTTGGCTATTCGGACGAGTTCCCGATCTCGCGGATCTTCCGGGACGTCCGCCTCATCACCATCGGCGGCGGCACCTCGGAGATCATGAAGGAGATTCTCTCCAAGCGGCTCGGCTGGGGCTGATCCGCCCACGACCTGAACACCTGCGGCCCCTCCCGGCCGGACCTCCTCGCCTCCTTCCATCTATATAGATAGAGCAGCCAGCCTCTCCCCACCCCGCCCAGTCACACCCCATCCCCTCATGCTGCGGTGCGCCAGACCGAGCGCCCGAGACAGCTATGAGCAAACTTTTTCCAAGATGCTGTTCGCTTGTTCCGCTAGCTAGGGTACAAAGGGGACGTGAGTGTACGGAGGTACGACATGAACCAGCAGTGGAAGCGTTTTCTGTGGGTAGGAGGGCTGTGCGCCGGGCTGGCTTCTTGCCAAGGGGACACCCCCACCCGAATTACCGTGCAGCTGAAGCAGCCGAGCACGTTGGCCTCGCTCCCGGCCGGCGCCCCGCCGCGCCGCGTCGCGGCCGCCGCGGGTGGCCATGTCTCTTCAGTGGATGAGCGCGGCGTGCCGAGGTTCCTCTGGGCCACGGGCCATAAGGCCGCCCCCGCGGACAAGTCCCCCGAGGATGCGGCGCGCTGGCACCTGGCCCGCTATGCGCCGGCGCAGAAATTGCGCGCCGCCGACCTGTCCACCACCGAGGTCGCGTATACGCAGAACTTCGGCGCCGGCGGGTACGTCGTAGCGCTGCGTCAGAAGATCAACGGCATCGAGGTCCACAACGGCGCCGTCAAGGTGCTCATGCGGCCGAACCGCGAGCTCGTGGCCCTCTCCGGCACCCTGCAGCCGGCGTCCGCGCGCGTCGTCGACCGCAACTTCCGCCTCAACCCCGAGCACGCCCTGGCCGGCGCCCTCACCCACCTCTACGGCCGCTCCTTCTCGCCGACCGAGATGGTGGACCTCAAGCAGCCCCAGGAGAACTACCAGCGCTTCCAGATCTCGGCCAACGACGTGCGCTTCACCGATCCCGCGCGCGTCAAGAAGGTCTACTTCCCCGAGAACGGCCGCCTGGTCCCCTCGTACTACGTCGAGTTCCTCGCCGGCCCGTCGAACCAGGACGCCACCGACGGCTTCGCTTACATCGTCGCCGCCAACGACGGCCGCATCCTGAGCCGCCAGAGCCTCATCGCCGACGAGGCCTTCGACTACCGGGTGTGGGCCGATCCGGTCACCGGGCGCCCCCTCGATGGCCCGCAGGCGGACTTCACCCCGCACCCGACCAACAACCCCGACGACCCCGAGCCCCCCTTCATCGCGCCCAACCTGGTCACGATGGAGGCCTTCAATCACAACCCGAACGGCCAGGCCGACCCCTGGCTGCCGGACGGCTCGGTCGAGACCGTGGGCAATAACGTCGACGCCTACGCCGATCGCCTCCTGCCCGACGGCTTCACCAACGGCGATCTGCGCGCCACCGTCACCGATACGAACACCTTCGATCGCACCTACGACCTCCTCTCCGTCCCGTTCCCGGCCGACATCGCGCAGGCCTCCATCCCGGATCCGCAGGCGATGTCCTCCACCACGCAGCTCTTCTACACCATCAACTGGCTGCACGATTACTGGTACGACTCGGGTTTCAACGAGACCGCCGGCAACGCCCAGCGCGACAACTTCCGCCGCGGCGGCGTGGGCGGCGACGTGCTCCGCGCCGAGGCCCAGGACCGCGTCTACAACGGTCAGCGCAACAACGCCAACATGTTCACCCCGGCCGACGGCGCCTCGCCGCGTATGCAGGTCTTCGTCTGGTCCGGCCCCGAGACCCGCCGCCTCACCCTCACCCCGGGCGGCGAGGTCGCGACCGGCTCGGCCTCCTTTGGCCAGACCAACTTCAACTTCACCGCCAACGTCGTCGCGGCCGATGACGGCACCGGCACGCGGAGCGACGGCTGCGAGCCCATCACCAACAACGTGGCCGGCCAGATCGCGCTCATCGACCGCGGCACCTGCACCTTCAAGCTCAAGGCCGTCAACGCCGCCAACGCCGGCGCCATCGGCATGATCCTCGCCAACAACCGCGCCGGCAACCCGCCCGGCCTCGGCGACGGCGATCCAGCCGGCCCGGTGAACATCGCCGTGCTGTCCGTCACCCAGGCCGACGGCGCGAGCCTCCGCGCCGCGCTCGGCAATGGTCCGGTCCTCGCCACCATGTATCGCCTCGTCGGCGTCGAGCGCGACGGCGCGCTCGACAACACCGTCGTCGCCCACGAGTGGGGCCACTACATCCACCACCGCCTCGCCCAGTGCGGCACCCACCAGTGCGCCTCCATCAGCGAGGGCTGGGGCGACTTCCTCGCGCTCCACACCGTCCTGCGCGAGGGCGACAACCTCGACGGCGCCTACCCACTCGCCACGTACTCGACCACCGACGGCTACTACGGCATCCGCCGCCAGCCCTACGCGGCGAACATGGCCTTCAACGCGCTGACCCTCCGCAACATCGCCGATGACCAGGCGCTGCCCGACACCTACCCGCACCAGACGGGCGGCGTCAACTCCGAGGTGCACAACGCGGGTGAGGTCTGGGCCACCATGATGTTCGAGGCCTACGTCGCCCTGCAGAAGCAGGCCCTGGCCACGAACTCCCGCACCTTCGACGAGGTCCGGCGCCGCATGGCCGACTACGTCGTGGCCGGCCTCCTCATGACCCCGCCCGAGGCCACCTACACCGAGCAGCGGGACGCCATCCTGGCCGCGGTGGCCGCGCGCGACATGCAGGACCTCACCATCGTCGCCAACGCCTTCGCGCGCCGCGGCGCGGGCAGCTGCGCCAGCGTGCCGTCGAACCCCGACTCCGCCACCTTCAACGGCGTGGTCGAGAGCTTCACCGTGCAGCCGCGCATCGAGATCGGCGAGATGCGGCTCGACGACAGCCAGAAGTCCTGCGACAACGACGGCGTGCTCGACGGCGAGGAGCGCGGCCGCCTGACCGTCACCGTCGCCAACGGCGGCGCCGTGGCGATGACCAACGCGCAGGTGACCATCCGCCTGACCGAGCCGGCCACCACCGGCATCACCTTCCCGGCCGGCACCACCGCCACCGTGAGCCGCATCGAGCCGTTCGCGAGCGCCGAGGTGACCTTCGAGGTGGCGCTGAGCGCCGCCCAGCGCGCGCCGGACACGCTGCGGGTCAACGTGTCCGTCACCAACGACGCCGCCTGCGAGACCACGGTCGCGGGCGAGGGCGCGTGGCGCATCAACGTCGACGACGTGAGCGGCGTCTCCACGAACGACGACGTCGAGAGCGCCCGCTCCGCCTGGTCGCGCACCGGCTTCGAGGGCAACCTCCTCTGGTCGCGGCTGCCGTTCGACGCCGCCAACACCGTGTGGTACGGCGCCGACGCGCCCTACGTCAGCGACGTGCAGCTGGTCTCGCCCGATCTCGTGGTCGGCGCGGACCAGAACTTCGTCGTCAACTTCAGCCACCTCTTCAGCTTCGAGTCGGACGGCACCACCAACTACGACGGCGCGGTCATCGAGCTCACCGAGGACGGCGGCCGCACGTGGCGGGACGTCACCGAGTACAACGTGGACCCGGGCTACAACGGGACCATCGCAGACGGGTCGGGCAACCCGCTCGCGGATCGCGACGGCTTCGTGCAGGTGAGCCCCACGCTCGCCGACGGAGGGTTCGACTTCGATCCGGTCACGCTCGACTTCGGCAGGGCGCTGGCGGGTCGCACGGTCCGCCTCCGCTTCCGCGTCGGCACCGATGCGGGGACCTCGGACCTCGGCTGGCTCCTCGACGACTTCCGGGTCCAGGGCATCACCAACCGGCCGTTCTCGGCCCTGGTGCAGGACACCTCGCGCTGCGAGCTGCCGCCGACCGCCGACGCGGGCAACGATCGGACGGTGGTCGCCGGCAACACCGTGCTCCTCGACGCCACGCGGAGCGGCGATCCCAACCAGGATCAGCTCGCCTACTCGTGGCAGCAGGTGAACGGCCCGGCCGTGACCCTGACCGACGCCACGACCCCGATCGCGTCGTTCGTCGCCCCGAGCGTCAAGACCCGCACGACGCTCACCTTCCGCGTCACGGTCAACGACGGCGAGGCCAGCGCCACCGACACGGTGGACGTGATCGTGGTGCCGAACGCGTCCTCGGGTGGCCAGAGCGGCTGCTCGGTCGCCCCGCAGCACTCGGGTCCGTCGGCGGCGTCCCTGGCGCTGCTCATGGGCGCGGCCGCCCTGCTCGTGGCGCGCCGTCGCCGGGACACGGGGCGCGGCGAGCGCTGATCCCCGGCCCGACCCTCGTCCTCTTCTCCTCCTCTCCCTTCCACACCCCCCTGAAACCCCGCTGAGTCGCTCCCGACTCGCCCCCTCCTTGCCTTCATCCCCCGGCATCTGTGAGCGGCCTCACCCAATTTGGGGCGCGACTCCGTGCAGACGCCTCTTTTTTCTCCGGACAGGCGTTCGCACCGCGTGCGAGCGCCTCCCAACGCCGCGGCGACCGTTCGCACCGCGTGCGAGCACCTGTCCTGCGCCAAAACAGGTGTCCGCACGTGGTGCGAACGCCTGTCCCAGGCCCAAAGAGGTCTTCGCACGCGGTGCGAACGCTTCGCTCCGGGATCGCCCGCTGTCCCCCTGCCCGCGGCATTTTTTTCAAGCGGGCTAAGAGATCGATTTCGATCGGTTTTTTGCCTCTTGAAGATCGCGAACCCCTGGGGATCAAAAGACAAAAATTTGCCCCGAGGCGATCTCTGACCGAAGATCCCCCGCATGCAACGTCGCGCTACCGCCACCCGGCCTGCTGGCTCCTTCTCGTGGGACGCACTCCCGGCGCTTCATGCCGGCTCTGATTTTCGGCTGATTCAGAGCGACTGCGTGGAGCTCCTCGGCCGCCTCCCCGACGCCTCCGTGGACCTCGTCTTCGCCGATCCGCCGTACTACCTGTCCAACGGCGGCACCACCTGCCAGTCGGGGCGGCGCGCCTCGGTCGACAAGGGCGGGTGGGATGCCTCGCACGGGTTCGGCGTGGATCACGCCTTCCAGCGCCGCTGGCTCCAGGCCTGCCGGCGCGTCCTCAAGCCCTCGGGCACCATCTGGGTCTCGGGCACCCAGCACGTCATCTTCTCGCTCGGCTTCGCCATGCAGGAGCTCGGCTTCCACATCCTCAACACCGTCACCTGGTACAAGCCCAACGCGAGCCCCAACCTGGCCTGCCGCTTCTTCACCCACTCGACCGAGCTCGTCATCTGGGCCGCGCCTGCGCGCACCAAGCCGCTCGCCCACACCTTCAACTACCCCATGATGAAGGCCCAGAACGGCGGCAAGCAGATGCGGGACCTGTGGGCGCTCACGGACGACGGCGAGGGCACGGTGTGGACCCTGCCGGCGCCCGGACAGGGCGAGAAGCGCGAAGGCCGGCACCCGACCCAGAAGCCGATCGCGCTCCTCGACCGCATCGTGACCGCCTCGTCCAAGCCGGGCGACCTCGTGCTCGACCCCTTCAACGGTTCCGGCACCACGGGCGTGGTGGCGCTCGCGCGCGGCCGGCGATACATCGGCATCGACATCGAGCCGGCCTACCTCCACCTCACCGCCCGCCGGATCGCCGCGCTGTCGTCCAAGAACGCCCTCGGCCCAGACGCGGCCTCAGTCGGCACCTGACGTCTCCCCGGTCCTCCGAATCCGCAGCGCGGGAGCGTGCTCGGCCTTGCTCCTGTGGGCTTGACCGAGTATGTTTCGCGCCGCGATGGCGCGGGCTACAAAGCAAACCAGCAGAGAATCCAGGGGCACCCCTTCCGGAGAGACGGCGGCCACTCCGGCCAAGGCCCCTCCAGAGCAGATGAGCCGCTTCGACATGTGGGTGGAGGAGCACTGGCACGGCTGGGTCAAGCCCGTGTCGGCGCTGGTGCTGATGGGCCTCGCCTACGTGGCCTACAACCAGCAGTGGTTGAACGAGAGCGTCGCCGGGCCCATGCTGGTGGCGGTGATCGTGGGCGGCACCATCGCCGGGGCCTCCGTGCCGGTGTTCTCGCTCCTCGAAAAGCCGCGCGATCGCAACCTCTTCGCCGCGTTCCTCACGATCTGGGCGATCGCCGTCGGCTATCCCTCGCTGCGTGCCTCGCTGCCGCGGCCGGTGCTGGCGGAGAAACGCCTCGGCGATACCAAGGACCACGTCAGCGAGACCTTCACGCTGGCGGGGAATAGCGGGCCTTATGAGCTGTCGGTGGGGGGCAGCCTGAAGGGCGGCGGCGAGGCCCAGGCCTCCTATCACCTCACCGTGACGGGCGAGGGTGACGTGGTCGACGAGATCTCGGGCGAGATCGCGCGCAAGTTCCAATCGGTCCGCACCTCCCGCTCGGGCGGCCGAACTACCCAGCGCCAGGAGCACACGGAGAACATCCACCGGCTCGACCACGTGCGTGGCTCGACGATCAAGGTGACGCTCGATGGCGTGGACGAGCTGCTCGAGGACGGGCTCACCATCACCGTGCACCCGGCCGGCCTCGATCCCCGCCTGTTCCTCGTCGCGGCGGCGCTGTGCGTGCTGGTGGGGCTGTTCATCGACTATCAGCTGGCGACGACCAAGGTGAAGACCTACCTCACGATGGCGGCGGGCTTCCTGTTCGTCTTCGCCTGGCACTATCCCACCGAGGCCACGCCGCACTTCCTCGTGAAGCCGGCCACCGGCTGGGCCTTCGTGGGCTTCCTCACGGGCGGTCTCGGCGGCGCGCTGGCTGGGTTCATCGGCCGCCAGCTCAAGCCGCCGGCGAAGATGAAGCCCAAGATCCCGACCAAGTAAGCCCCCCCGCCATCCCTCCCGCCGTCCGCTCCTCGTTTCTGGTAAAGACGCAGGCGCTCATCTGGGGTACAGTGCAACATTCTCTCACTTGCTGGGGGCCCCATGGCAATCTTTATACATAGAGTTTCCGCTAGCACCGCGATCCCCGCGACCCCGGCCCGCCCCGGTTGGGCATCCGACGTGCATCGAGTTGGTATCCGGCAAAGCGGGCCTCATATGCCGGAGGAGCGGATGGATCATCTCCAGGACGCTACGGAGCCGGAGTTGGAACTGCCGAAGAAGGAGCACAAGGGCATTCGCCCTCGGGTGCTCGTCATCGACGACGACACGAGCTTCCTCGAGCTGGCCGATGTGGCCCTGACGGAGCAGGGGCTGGATGTGCGGCTGGCCGCGGACGCGCGCTCGGGCTTGATGGAGGCGCTGCGCGAGCCGCCGGATGTGATTCTGCTCGACATCATGCTGCCCGGGGAGGACGGGATCGACCTCCTCGAGGCGCTGCGGGCCGAGCCGGAGACGCATGACATCCCGGTCGTGGCGTGCACCGCGCTCGGGGAGCGGGAGTCCGGGGCGCTCTTGCCCACGGTGGGCTTCGACGGTGTGGTGCCCAAGCCGCTGGACCTGCGCGAGCTCGGCCGCGCGCTCCTGGCCCACCTGCGCGCCAAGTCCTCGGAGTAGGGACGGGGGAGGGCGCCCCGAGCGGTCCGGTGTCCGGGGGGACGTCGGCCGGAGGGCTGACCTGTGAGCGTCCATCGGCGCGGACCGCGCCGCTGTGGTAGCATGTATCCCCGTACATGGGATTCCGCCGTTCACACGCATCGATGGGACCCGATGCGGGCGACGCCCGCGGTGAGCGAAGGCCGGAAGGCCTGAGCGGATCAAGGCGTGGGAACGGCGTTCTCATGGTACGCGGCTCGTGTATTCGGAGCGGGCGGTTCGGGGCCGCTCGATCTACTTTTTCGCTGAAAATACGATCGATTCTGGCCGGTCTGTGTCTCGTGATGGCGGGGGGGCTCGCGTCCGCGCCGACAGGGGCCGAGGAGGCGAGCGGCCGGGTGCTGGTGGTGCGGCCCGACGGCGGTATCTACGCGCAGATCGCCGAGGAGTTCGAGGCCGATTGCCGCGTGCGTGCGCAGACCAAGCTCCTCAAGGAGGACAACGCGGCGGACATCCGGCGCGCGGTGCGCTCTACCGACGTTGTGCTGGCGGTGGGGCAGCGCGCGGTCGATGCGCTCCGCGGCGTGCCCGCGACCGTGGTGGCGGCGCTGGTGTTCTCGCCGCCGCCGGGGGTGATCCAGGTGGATCCGGGGCCGGGGCCCTCCTATGAGCTCACCCTGGAGGCGCTCCAGCGCGCCCTGCCCGACGTGACCCGGGTGGGCCTGGTGTACGGCCGCGAGACCGAGGAGCACGTGCAGCGGTTCATCGTGCCCCCGGCGCGGCGCCTGAAGATCGAGCTCGTCAAGGAGCGCGTGAGCGATGGCCCCGATGCGGTGCGGACGCTGCGGCGCATGGCGCCCTACGTGGAGGCCCTCCTGCTCGTGCCGGACCTCGAGGTGATGACGCCGCAGGTGTTCCAGTACGCGCTCGGGCTCCAGATCCAGCGGGCGCTGCCGATCCTCGGGGTGACGCGCCACCAGGTGAAGTCGGGGGCGTTCCTGGCCTATGACGCGGACCCGCGCGCGCTCGGGCGCCAGGCCGCCGAGGTCGTGCACCAGCTGCTCGACGGGGTGTCGAAGGTGGAGCTGCTCGATTCCCCGCAGGCCGTGCCCGTGGAGCTGACCGTCAAAGGGGACGTGGCGCGCCGGCTCAAGGCGAACCTCGCGCCCCTGCGCAACCTGCAGGCCCGCTTCGAATGAAGCCCATCTCGAGCGACAACTCCCTGCCTACGCTCGACGAGGCGCCGCGCTTCGCCCTGTCGCGCGTCGACAGCGAGCAGGCGCCGCGCTTCACGCGCCGCTTCCGGACCCGGATCTTCTTCTACATCACGGCGCTGTCCCTCGCGACGTCGCTCACCTCGGCCGGGATCTTCACCTGGCGCCAGACGATCCACATCGACCTCGACCGCGACCGCCGCGCCAAGACGCTCCTCACCGGGCTGGCCACGCACGCCGACATCGCCGCCTACGCCGGCGACCAGGCGCTGTGCGAGCTGGCGTCGCGCACCACGCTCGACGAGGAGGACGTGGGCATGGTGGCGATCTACGACCGCCGCGGCAAGGAGATCCTGGAACGCTCCAAGATCAACTCCGAGCACCCGGCGCCCGATCCGCAGGCCATGCGGCTCATGCTCGGCAATCCCGACGCGGCGCCCATCAAGATCCCGCGGGCGACGTTCCACGATCTCTATGCGCCCATCGTGACGTTCGTGCGCGATCCGGCCGATGCCATGGTGGAGCCGGGCATCGGCTCGCTGCGGCGCGAGGTGGTGGGGGTGGCGCGCGTCGGCCTGCTCCTCGAGCAGGGGCAGCGGCAGGTCATCGAGGTGATCCTCTGGGGCGTGTACCTGGCGATGGGCATCCTCCTCCTCGGCGTGTTCGCCGCGGCCCTCATCAGCCGCAAGGTGTCGCGCCCGGTGGCCGAGCTCACGCTCGGGGCGGACCTCATCCGCGCCGGGCGGCTCGATACGCGGGTGAACATCCAGTCCAAGGACGAGATCGGGCAGCTCGGCTACGCCTTCAACCGCATGGCCGCGCGCCTGGCCGAGACTATGGCCGCGCTCGAGGCGCTCAACCGCGATCTCGAGGCCGAGGTGGCGCGGCGCACGCTCACCATCCAGCGGGCGGCGGCCTTCACCGCCCTCCTCAACGCGCCGGTGCGGCAGCGCGGCAGCTCGGCCATGGCGCCGCGCATGGACACCGGCGAGTGGACGGTGATGGGGGGCAAGATGCTGCCCACCGCGCACGCGAGCGGGCGGGCGAGCGGCGCGCTTGCGCAGCTCCTCGACAAGGCCCTGCGCGCGCTCATGGAGGGCTCCGAGTCGCGCGCCGCCGCCATCCTGCTCGTGGACGAGGAGTCGGTCGAGTTCGCGCTCGAGGTCTCGTGGTGCGTCGGCGTGGTGGCGCGCGAGATCGGCCAGATTCCGACGGAGGACGAGCTGTCGCGCGAGGCGGCCTGGTACGACAGCCGCCGCCTGGTGGTGCCGCTCCACATGGGCGACGAGCTGGCGGGCTGCATCCTGCTCTTCCGCGACTCGCTGCCGCCCACCGACCGGGTGCAGTTCGCCACCCACGCGGCCTCGCAGCTGGCCATCGCAGTGAGCAACGTGCTCGCCTACGCGCACCAGATCCACCTCGCGCGCGAGCTGCGCGAGCGCAACGTGGCGCTGGCCAAGCAGCGCGACCAGCTGGAGGAGATGAACCGGCTCAAGTCCGAGTTCCTGGCCAACACCTCGCACGAGCTGCGCACGCCGCTCAACGCCATCATGGGCTACAGCGAGCTCATCGCCGACGGCGTCTACGGCCCGCTCACGCCCGAGCAGCAGGACGCGCTCACGGGCATCGAGGAGTCGACGCGCAACCTGCTCACGCTCATCGACAATATCCTCGATCTGGCCAAGGTGGAGTCGGGCAAGATCACGCTGCACCACGACGAGGTGGAGTTGCGCGAGCTCGTGCGCGGCGTCTTGACGGAGGCGGCGCCGCTGGCCAAGCATCGGCCCTATCAGCCCGAGCTCGACGCACCGCGGCCGGTGACCCTGCGCACGGACGGGCCCAAGGTGAAGCAGATCGTCACGAACCTCGTGTCGAACGCGATCAAGTTCACGCCCGAGGGGCAGGTCCAGGTGGCGGTGGGCCAGGACGCGGGCGGCCAGGCCTTCATCCGCGTGCGCGACACGGGCATCGGCATCCGGCCCGAGGATCAGCGCATCATCTTCGAGGAGTTCCGCCAGGTGGACGGGTCCTACACGCGGACGTACGGCGGCACCGGTCTCGGCCTGGCGATCGCGCGCCGCTTCGCCGAGCTCCTCGGCGCCGAGCTGAGCGTGGAGTCGGCGCTCGGCGTGGGCTCGACCTTCACCCTGCGCCTGCCCAAGGAGCCGCCGGCGCCGACCACGCGCGAGGTTCCGATCATCGCCGGGCCCGGCGCGGGGACCGGGCCGCGGCAGACGCGCCGGCCGATCACCCCGCCGCCCGTCCCGCCGTTGCCGCCATCGGTGCGAAAACCCCCGAGACCATGATAGTGTCACTGCGATGAGCGAGCGCGGGGACATCGATTCCGGCGGTACATCCCGATCGCACACCATCCTCCTCGTCGAGGACAACCTGCACAATCGCCGTATCTTCCAGGGGGTGCTGGCGCACGCCGGCTTCCGGGTGATCGAGGCCGAGGATGGGGGCAAGGCGCTCGCCGCCGTGGAGCGGGAGCGGCCGGATCTCATCCTGATGGACCTGTCGATCCCGGTCATCGACGGCTGGGAGTGCGCGCGGCGGCTCAAGGCCGACCCCGAGACGCGCGCCATCCCCATCATCGCCCTGACCGCGCACGCCATGCGCGGCGACGAACAGCGGGCCCGCGACGCGGGCTGCGACGGCTACCTGCCCAAGCCCATCTCGCCGCGCCGGGTGGTGGAAGAGGTCAAGCGGGCGCTCGAGCGCGTCGCCGGCGTGGCGACCGGCTGAGCACCGGCTCCTACAGGCCCGGGGTGGGGGGGTGCACGAGGGTGATCAGGCCCTTGAGGCGGGACGAGACGTGCACGCGGTTGCCGGCGTCCACGATGACCGCGCCCACGCCCGGTAGGGACTCGACCAGCGCGAGGCCGCGCTCGGGCCCGAGGATGAGGATCGCGTCGTCGAGCCCGTCGGCGGTGGTGGCGTCGGGGGCCCACACCGTGACCGAGCGGGCGGCGCGCGCCGGGTAGCCCGTGCGCGGGTCGATGATGTGGTGGTAGCGCCGCCGTCCCTTGATGAAGAAACGCTCGTAGTCGCCCGCGGTCGAGAAGGCGTGATCGGTGACCGCGGCGATGGCGAAGTAGTCCTCGCGCGGGCCGCGCGGATCGCGGATGCCGGCCTTCCAGGGCCGGCCGTCCTGGGAGCCGGCCAGCATGAGATCGCCGCCGGCCTGCACGACGGCGTCCCGGAAGCCGCGGTCACGCAGGATCGCGGTGGCGCGGTCCACGGCGTAGCCCTTGCCGATGCCGCCCAGGTTGATGGCCATGCCGGGGCGCTCGAGGTAGATCGAGCGCGCGCCGGGATCGAGGCGGATGTGGCGATAGTCGATGAGCCCGAGGCGGCGGTGGAGCTCCCGGGCGTCGGGCAGGCGAGGGTCGAGGTCCTCGTCGAACTTCCAGAGCCCTTTGAGGGCGTAGTAGCTGATGTCGAACGCGCCCTGGGACAGGCGGGAGAACTCGAGCGCGCGCTGTACGCACTCAAACGTCTCCGGAGCCACCACCACGGGCGCTACCCCGGCGGCCTGGTTGACGCGGGAGAGGTCGGAGTCGGGCCGCCACGTGGTCATCAGCCGTTCGAGGCGGGCGATCTCGGCCAGGGCCGCGTCGATGGCCGCCTCGGCGCCGGCCTCATCGGTGGTGTACACACGGATCTGCACGAACGTCCCCATGGCGTCGCCGCCACGGCTGACGAAGTGCGGCTCTGGCGGGGACGCCGGGGGCGCCGCCCAGGCCGCCAGGGGGGCGAGGAGGAGGACCGCCATCCAGCGGCCGCGGCCGCGCGAACAGGGGCGCATCCGGTGAAGCTATCCGCCCGCCATCTCGCCTGCAACCAGCGGCGCCTCCTCGCCCAGGCAGCCCCGGTCTTGACCCCACCGAGTCGAGCCTGGCAGCGCCTTTGCTCTTTACACTCCGAAATATGACCCCGTACAATTTGGTTCTCGAAACAGGTGCATGAAATGGCGAAGCTGATTGTCCATTCGGGGGGGCACAAGCAGGAATACGAGCTCGGGCAGATGAACACGCTCGGCCGTCACCCGGGCAACACCATCCAGATCCTCGACCGCATCATCTCGAAGGAACACGCCCAGATCATCCGCAGCAAGGACGGGCAGTTCCTCCTTCGCGATCTCAACTCGCTCAACGGCACCTACATCGGTGGCCAGCGCATCGGCGAGCACATCCTCAAGCACGGCGACGAGGTGGTGATGGGCTCGACCCACGTCACCTACCTCGAGTACAGCGACAAGGACAGCTCGCTGCACAACGTCACCTTCGCGCCCGGCGTCAACGACAGCCACATCCGGCAGAAGATCGAGGCCACCCACTCGCGCGACTTCCTGCCCGAGAAGGAGATCCAGGACGCGGAGATGCTGCGGCGCGACTACGAGAAGCTGCGCATCTCGCACGCGCTGTCGACCGCCATCGTGGGCGTGTTCGAGCTCGACGAGCTCCTCCCCACGATCCTCGAGAAGACGCTGCAGCTCCTGCCGGCCGACCGCGCGGTCATCCTCCTCGTCGAGGGCGATGGCCGCCTCGTGCCGCGCCACGTCAAACACCGGCGCCCCGGGCGTGAGGACGAGCAGGTCATCCTGTCGAACTCGGTGCTCAACGAGGTCATGCTGCAGAAGCGCGCGGTCCTGTCGTCGGACGCCATGATGGACTCCCGCTTCTCGGGGGCCCACTCGATCATCATGCAGGGCATCCGTTCGACCATGTGCGTGCCCATGCTGCACGGCGACGAGCTGCTCGGCATCATGCACATGGACTCGCAGCTCGCGACCGGCGCCTTCACGGAGAAGGACCTGCAGCTCTTCACCGCCATCGCCAACCAGGCCGCGGTGGCCATCCAGAACGCGCGCCTGGCCAAGAAGATCACCGACGAGACCCGGACCCGCGCGTTGTTCCAGCGCCTGCTCTCGCCAAACCTCGTCGAGCAGGTGGTCAAGGGCGACCTCAAGCTCGAGCGCGGCGGCGAGCTGCGAGAGGTGACCATCCTCATCTCCGACATCCGCGGCTTCACCGCCATGAGCGAGAAGAAGCCGCCGGCCGACATCGTGGCCATGCTCAACGAGTACTTCGAGGTGATGGTCGAGGTCCTGTTCCGTCACGAGGGCACGCTCGACAAGTATGTGGGCGACGAACTCATGGCCCTTTTCGGCGCGCCCGTGCCCATGGCCAACGCGCCGCTCGCGGCGGTCAAGTGCGCGCTCGACATGCGCAAGGCGCTGCACGAGTTCAACCGCATGCGCGTGGCCGAGAACCAGGAGCCCATCCGCATCGGCATCGGCATCAACACCGGCATGGTCGTCACCGGCGCCATCGGCTCGACCAAGACCCTGCAGTACACCGCCATCGGCGACGCCGTGAACACCGCGTCGCGGCTGTGCGGGGCGGCCAAGGCGGGCGAAATCATCCTCAGCGAGACGACCATGCGCCGTGTCGCCGACTTCATCGAGGTGCAGACGCTCGCCCCGGTCAAGCTCAAGGGCAAGGCCGAGCCGCTGCCCATCTGCAATGTGCTCGGCATGAAGGGCGAGCTGTTCGAAAGCGATGGCGCCACCAACGGCCACTAAGCAAGCCCTCCCCCCTCATACGCCCCAAATTAGGCTGGAATCGCTCCTTGGCAGCCGCTAGCATGGCGAGGCCATGAACCAAACACCCAGCGGACTCCAGTACGAAGACACCCTCGTCGGTACCGGCGCGACGCCGCAGCGCGGCCAGACGTGCTCGGTGCACTACACCGGCTGGCTGTGGAAGGACGGCCAGAAGGGGGCCAAGTTCGACAGCTCGCGCGACCACGGCCAGCCCTTCGCGTTCCCCCTCGGCATGGGCCGTGTCATCGCCGGCTGGGACGAGGGCGTGGCGACGATGAAGGTGGGGGGCAAGCGCAACCTCCTCATCCCGCCCCAACTCGGCTACGGCGCCCGCGGGGCCGGCGGCGTCATCCCCCCCAACGCGACCTTGTTCTTCGAGGTCGAGCTGATCGGCGCCCGCTAGAGAACTCGCGATCCTGAGGTGCCGACGTACCGGCGCGCCTGAAGGGATTCGAACCCCCGACCAACGGCTTAGAAGGCCGCTGCTCTATCCGTCTGAGCTACAGGCGCAGGAGAGCCACGGAGGCCGTAGTCTACGCTGCTCCTGGGAGAGCGCCAAGAGGGATTCCTCTCCCTCCAGCGCGACCGGCACGGCTCAGCGCGCCTGCACGGCCGCGGCGCTGCCTCCGCGTCCCCCGCGCTCGGGGGCCTGCCGGTAGTAGCCCTCCAGCACCGCCTCGGCCGGCTTGCCCGCCGGGGAGAAGTCCGTCGGGCCGGACTCGTCCTGCGAGTCCGTGAACCACTTCCACAAGTAGATCCCGCCGAGCCACGGCCGCCCCCACAGCACCTCGAACGTGGCGCGATAGCAGTCCGCCTGGTGCGCCGGGTCGTACGCCGGCGTGTCGTCGCGCTCGGGCCAGGACGAGGGGGTCATCGCCGCGTCGCGCACGGCGCGATAGCCCACCTCGGTGAGCAGGATCCGCTTGCCGGTGCGTCGCGCCAGCGCCTCCAGCTGGCCGGCGACGCGCTGCCACCCGGCCTTGAGGTCGGCGAGCGAGGCGCCGGGGCGCGAGACGAGCGGGGCGTAGGCGTTCACGCCCACGTAGTCGAGGTCGCCCCAGAACTTCACGTCGTCGGCCTCGTCCCAGTTGGCGGCGTAGGTGAGCGGCCCGGAGTAGACCTTGCGCACCTCGGCGACGAGCGCGCGCCACCCCGCGGGGTCGCGGCGCGTCGCGCTCTTGAGCTCGGTCCCGATCACGAAGAGATCGAACTTCTCCCGCGCGGCGAGCGCGGCGAAGTGGAGCGTGAACTCGCGATACGAGTCGAACCACTGGCGATACGTCGCGTCATCGTGCCAGGCCAGGTCCCCCTGCCAGGCCCCATGCCGGATCCACAGGTGGGGCTTGAGCACGACCCTCATCCCGAGCGCGTGGGCGTGCCGCGCCTCCTCGGCGAGCCGCGCGTCGCTCTCGCCGCCCCGGTGCTGCGCATACCGGATCGTCGTCGAATCGGCCCCCGGCATGAAGCCAAAGGGCGTGAGCGAGAGCCAGCGCACGCCGAGCTTGTGCAGCCGCTCGAGCGTGCGCCGCGAGGTCTCGCTGCCGTAGCCATCGTCACCCCCCCAGCGCCAGGCGTGCGCATAGCAGACGCCCTTCTGGAACTCGCCGGCCGCCACCGGTACGGGCGGCGGCGCGGGCGCGGGCGGGGGCGCCGCCGCACCCGAGCGACACGCCATGGCGCCCGCCATCAGGAGCAGGAAGCCCCAACGCAGAGCGAGGCGCTCGGCGGTGTGGCCCCGGCCCATCACTCGGTGGGCCTCGGATCCACCTTGGGCGGCTGCTGGATGAGGGACGAGACCGTGGTGCGTGACGAGGTCCCGTAGGCGCTGGCCGGCAGGGCCGGCCGGTCGTTGGAATCCAGGTGCCGCACCCGCGCCGCCTTGATCGCCCGCCGCCCGCGCGGCTCCTCGACCAGCGTGAACTCGATGATGTTGTGATTCCCTTTGAGCTCGGCGAAGACCCGGTTCGAGAGCGCGCCGCCCTCGAGGTCGTTGCCGTGACAGAAGATGTCCTGCTCGATCTCGTCCATGGCCAGGCCCGTCTGCACCGTGACCCAGCCGAAGTACTTCTCCTCGTTGACCGTGTGGAGGTAGCCGCGCGTGCGGCCCTCCTCCACGGGCAGGAGCCCGGGCACGAGGAAGCCGGAGTGGAAGTTGTCGGCGGCCTCGCGCAGCTCCGGGTTCACGTTGTGAAAAGACACCACGTCCACGCGGCAGCCACGGCTCTGCAGCGCCGTCACCAGGCGCACGAAGTCGCCGTCGCCGCTCATCAGCACGAGGTAATCGAGGTTGCGCGACTGGAGCAGGGCATCGATGGCCAGCTCGATGTCGGCGTTGGCCTTCATCACGATCTCGCCGTCCTCGTTGCGATAGCGGCGCACCTTCTTGAGCGCCAGCTTGAAGCCGCAACCGCGCAGGCTCGCCCGGTAGGCCTCCTTCTTGCGGTAATAGTCGAGATCGTTGGCCTCGCGTTCGCTGTCGATCGCCATGTAGGCGTTGGCGCGAACGACCTGGGCGCCCTGCGCGGCGACGAATTCCTTGAGCACGTCATAGCGCATGCCCCACCCGCCGCAGCGCATCACGTTTTCCGCATCGACGAAGATGCCAGCCTTGAGCATGGATCGATTCAACCTCTCCACATCATCACGTAGTTAGCCCCCCATGGAGGAGTAAAGAACCAGGCACGGATCTGGCGGCTCAGAACGCCACATGGCGCTCCAGGCTGTCGAGGATGCCGCTCCAGCCCCACTTGTGTTCCTCCACATCGCGTTCATCGAGCAGACCATTGTGCCAGAAGAAGAACTCGGTCGCCTGCCCGCCGTCGCGCTCGCGCAGCTGCCACACCACCACGCTCTCGGGCGGTGGCGTGTCGACCGGCTCGGACGCCCAGGTGCGCGGCCCCTCCCAGTTCCAGGTGAGCACCACCCAGCGCGGGGCGCGGATCTCACGAAAGCTCCCCGAGGCGTAGTAGGGCTCGCCATCGGGCGGCTTCATGCCGATGCGCCAGTTCCCGCCGTCGCGCAGCTCGAGGTCCACGAGCGCCACCTCGTGGTCCTCGGTGGGCCGCCACCATTTCTTGATCTCTCGCGGGTCGAGGAGGTAGCCGAACAGGGTCTCGCGCGGGACGCGGATGGTGCGTACGAGGTAGAGGACCTGATGAGGTTCTTCGATGCGGTCTGCCGCCATGCTCGTCCGGTGGCGCCTCCCTGGGGGGTTACATGCCCCGGTCGGCCACGATGTCCGTCATGATGCCCGCGACGACGAACGACAGCATCTGGCCGATGCCTCGGCCGTCGCGGCGGTAGGAGTAGAAGCGCTCGCGCTCACAGTGCGTGCAGGGGGCCGCGGCGTGGATCTGCTCGGGGGCGAGGCCCGCCGCCACGAGGAGGTCGCGGTTGGCCCGGCGCAGATCGACGTGCGGCTTGCCCGGGCCGCGGAGGATGGAGGCCGGCGCGAGCGGCTCGAACTCGACCGCGACCTCTTCTCCCACCTCGAAGCAGCAGGGGCCGATGGAAGGGCCGAGCGCGGCACGGATCCGCTCCCGGCGGGCCCCGCTGGCGACGAGTCTCGCGAGCGCCGCGGCCGCGACCCCCGCCACCGTGCCGCGCCATCCCGCATGCGCGGCGGCCACGCGGCCCTCGCCATCGCTGAAGAGGATGGGCACGCAATCGGCGGTCAGGACCCCCACGGCGGCGCCTGGCGTGGTCGCCACGAGCGCGTCCGCCTCGACCTCGCGCAGCTCCGCCGGGGTGCGGTCATCGACCAGGATGCAGGCCGCGCCGTGGACCTGCCGCGCGAGGTAGAGCCGTTCCAGATCGAAGCCGCCGGCCGCCGCCAAACGGCGCCGGTTCTCCGCCACCGCGGACGCGTCGTCACCCCAGCCCGTGCTCAGGTTGAGGGCCGCATAGCGCCCGGTCGAGACCCCGCCCAGCCGGGTCGAGAACCCGTGGCGCGTGCCGGGGAGAAGCGGGGAACGGAGTAAATTCATCGTGCGGCAGATTAGCACGCGGCTATGGGTCGGGGGGATCGCCGGTCGGCGAGATGTGACGATCGACCGCGAGGTCATGATGAAAGATCATGAGGTCACGGTCGATCATCGCGAGGTCACGATGAGACATCATGAGGTCATGGTCGATCATCGTGAGGTCACGGTCGATCACCGTGAGGTCACGGTCGATCACCGTGAGGTCACGGTCGATCACCGCGAGGTCACGGTCGATCACCGCGAGGTCACGGTCGATCACCGCGAGGTCACGGCCGATCATCGTGAGGTCACGGTCGATCATCGTGAGGTCACGGTCGATC
>DATAGU010000204.1:0-8624 GCA_036263495.1 Polyangia bacterium
ATGGCCAAGGCCAAGTGCTCGGACGCCTTCCTCCAGGTGACGCACGAGGGCATCCAGATGCACGGCGGCATCGGCATGACCGAGGAGCACGACATGGGCCTCTTCGAGAAGCGCGCGCGCGTCGCGCAGATGACCTTCGGCGACGCCGCGTTCCACCGCGACCGCTTCGCCCGCCTTTCCGGCTACTGACCCGGCCGTGGGCCGGCCCCCCGGCCAGGGCCTCACCACGGGGCGCCAAAACAGCATAGAATCCGTCCCCATCGTTGCCCATGCGAGCGCCGCCCTCTCTACTGTTGTTCTTACCCCTGCTCTGGCCCTCGCTGCTCCGCGCCCAACCGGAGCCGCCCCCCTCGGAGGCGGCCGCGCCCGCGCCCCCCTCCGCCTTCCAGCCGCCCAGGCTCGTCCATTTCGTCGAGGCCGAGCTGCCGGCCGAGCTGGCCACGCGCGAGGCCGAGGTGCTCCTCCACCTCGACGTCGACGCCGCCGGCAGGGTCACCCAGGTCACGGTGGAGCGCTCGGCCGGCCCGGGCTTCGATGAGGCCGCGGTCGCCGCCGCGCGGCAGTTCGTGTTCGAGCCCGCGACCCAGGACCAGAAGCCCGTGCCCTCACAGGTCACCTACCGCTATCGCTTCGTCCAGCGCGCCGTGACGCCGCCGCCCGCCCCCGCGGCGAGCACCGTCCCGTTCTCCGGCGTCGTGCTGCGGCGCGGCGACCGCGTCCCGCTCGCCGGCGTGGACGTGGCCCTCGACAAGGGCGACGGCGCCCTCGCCACGGTCACCGGCGCCCGCGGCGAGTTCCGCTTCGACGAGGTGCCGCCCGGCCCCCATCAAGTCCACCTGCGCGGCTCCACCATCGGCGCCCTCGACGTGCCCGTCACCCTGCACGCCGGCAAGCGGCTCGAGGTGACCTACTACGTCACGGCCAAGGAGCCCTATTCCACCACCGTGCGCACCCGCCGCGTCGTGCAGGAGACCGTGGAGCAGAGCATCCCCATCGAGGAGGTGCGCCACATCCCCGGCACCCAGGGCGACACCATCAAGGCCATCCAGAACCTGCCCGGCGTCGCGCGCCCGCCGTTCAACGGCGGCCTCGTCGTGGTCTGGGGCTCCGGCCCGAACGACACCCGCACCTACGTCGACGGCGTGTTCATCCCCACCCTGTTTCACTTCAGCGGCCTGCGCTCCACCGTCAACAGCGAGCTCGTCCAGTCGCTCACCCTGCTGCCGGGCGGCTACGGCGCGGACTACGGCCGCGGGCTCGGCGGCGTCGTCGAGATCGAGAGCCGCGCCCCGCGCACCGACGGCTACCACGGCTTCGCCCAGATCGACCTCATCGACGTCTCGGCCGGCATCGAGGGGCCCATCAACGACCGCCTCTCCTTCTCCGTGGCCGGCCGGGTGAGCTGGATCAACCTCTTCCTGCCCGCCTTCCTCACGAGCGACGTGCAGACCTCGCCGCGCTACTGGGACTACCAGGCCAAGCTGCGCTGGCGCCCCACGTCCCGGGACGACGTGGACCTCTTCGCCTTCGGCTCCGACGACCGCCTGAGCCTGCTCCTCAAGGACCCGGATCCCACCCTCACCCAGGCCTTCGACACCCACACCTACTATCACCGCATCCTCGGCCGCTGGACACACCGCTTCGCGAGCCGCGCCACCTTCACCCTCACCCCCTCGGTCGGCTACGACCTGCCCTACAACCTCGGCGTGGGCCTCGGCAGCCTGCCCTTCCTCATCCAGAACGGCCAGATCGAATACAACCTGCGCGCGCTCGCCCGCATCCCCCTCACCGCCTGGCTGCGCCTCGACGCCGGGCTCGACTACGAGGGCACGCGCTACACCCTGAACGCCACCCAGAACGTCGACGGCGGCCTGCGCGAGGGCGACAGCGGCGGCTTCGGCGGCCTCGGCGGCCCCGACGCGACACGCGGCGTGGCCACCGACCACTTCCTCCTCTACACCAACCACGCCGCGCCCCACGTCGCCCTGTCCTTCGAGCTCCTGAACAAGCGGCTCTCCATCCGGCCGCAGGTGCGCCTCGAGACCCTGAGCTTCAGCGGCTACCCGGGCACGCCCCGGCACTTCACCCAGGCCGCCTTCCTCCCCGAGCCGCGACTCACCGTGCGCTACCAGGTGCACCCCAAGGTCTCGCTCGACGCCGCCGTGGGCGTCTACCACCAGCCGGCCGGCTCCGCCGACCTCTCCTCGGTGTTCGGCAACCCGCGCCTCCTGCCGCAGTACGGCCTCCACTACGTGCTCGGCGTGAAGGTGAACATCACCTCGACCCTGCACGTCGAGGTCCAGGGGTTCTACAAGGAGCTGCGCGACCTCGTGGTCCGCGGCCTCACGATCGGCGCGCCGCCGCTCACGGGCGACGGCATCGGCCGCGCCTACGGCGGCGAGCTGCTCCTGCGGCAGGCGCTGTGGAAGAACTTCTTCGGCTGGGTGTCCTACACGCTGTCACGCAGCGAGCGGCGCGATCACCCCGAGCTCGGGACGCCGTGGCGCCGCTTCCAGTACGACCAGACCCATATCCTCACGCTCATCGCCAGCTACAAGCTGCCGTACGGCTTCCAGGTCGGCCTGCGCTTCCGCTACGCCACCGGCAACCCCTACACCCCCGTCGTGCGCTCGTACTTCGACAGCAACAGCGGCAATTACATCCCCATCTACGGCCAGACCTACAGCGGCCGCCTGCCGAGCTTCAACCAGCTCGATCTGCGCATCGACAAGACCTTCACCTTCAAGCGCTGGCGGCTCGTGGCCTACCTCGACATCGAGAACCTCTACGCCGCCCACACCGCCGAGACCGCCGTCTACAACTACAACTACAAGCAGATCGCCTTCGTGAACGGGCTGCCCTTCCTGCCCGTCATCGGCGCGCGGGGAGAGTTCTGATGCGCTGCTCGCTCCTCGGGATGTCCCTCCTCTTGCTCGGCTGCGGCGACAACTTCGACGACAACTCGTCGCGCGTGCGGGGCCTGCGCCTCCTCGGCGTGCAGGGCCAGCCGGCCGAGGCCGGCCCCGGGGCCTCGGTGACCCTGACCGCGGTCGCCGTCGATCCCGGCGGCAGAGCGATCACGGCCCGCTGGGCCGCCTGCACCGAGCCGCCCATCCCCGGCACCGGGCTCCCCAACCCCGCGTGCGTGTCGAGCGACACCGCGCCCTATCTCATCCCGCTCGGCGAAGGGCTGTCGATCACCGCCCAGGTCCCCGCGGTGGACCCCGCCGTCCTCGGCGCGCCCGATCCCACGGGCGGCGTGTACCTGCCCGTCCGGTTGCGCCTCGCCACCGCGAGCGAGTCCCTGGAGGGCATCTATCGCCTGCGCTACGCGCAGGGTGCGCCGCCCAACCAGAATCCAAGGCTCGCCGACGTCTCCCTCATCACCCGGGCGGCCGACGGCAGCGTCACCGCCAGCCCGCTCGTGGAGAGCGAGCCGCTCGTCGTGCACGAGGGCGACGCCCTCACCCTGCGCGCCACCTTCGCCCAGGACAGCGCCGAGACCTACGAGGCCCCGGGCGTCGGCGGCACGACCCGCACCACCAAGGAGACGCTCAACGTGACCTGGTTCACCACCGCCGGCCGCTACCGCACCGACAGCACCGGGGATGGCGTTGAGACCGTGCTCCGGTTGAACCGGGATCTCCCGGCCCGGGGGCAGACGATCGATCTATGGCTCATCGGCCGCGATGAGCGCGGCGGGCTGGACTTCCTGCATCGCACCCTCGAGCTCCAGTAGCCGAGCCGGCGCTCGAACATCCTGACCTCTCCGTCCCTCTGGCAGCACCGAGACGTGATACATCGAGGCCCTCATGAAGACCTACGTGGCCCTCCTGCGCGCCATCAACGTGGGCGGCACCGGCAAGCTGTCCATGGCCGACCTCCGCCAGCTGTGCCAGGACTGCGGCTTCCAGGACGTGGCGACCTACATCCAGTCCGGCAACGTCGTGTTTCGCAGCGCCTTGAAAGAGGCGGGCGTCAAGAAGCGCCTCGAAGAGGCGCTGGCGCAGAAGATGGGCAAACCCTTCGGCGCGCTCATCCGCACCGGGCAGGAGCTCCTCGACGTGGTGAACAAGAACCCCTTCCCCGAGGTGGCGCCGAACCGGGTGATCGTCGTGTTCGTGGATGAGCCGCCGCCGCCCGACAGCCTGAAGACCGTCGTGGCGCCGGGCGGGGAGGAGCTGGTCCTCGAAGGGCGGGAGCTCTACATCCACTTCCCCGACGGGATGGGACAGAGCAAGTTGAAGGTCCCCTTCCAGAAGACCGGCACCGGCCGCAACCTCAACACGATCCAGAAGCTCGCGGCGATGGCGCAAGAGCTCGGGTAGGCGGCGCCGGCCGTCCCCCCTCTACTCCTCGCGCGCCGGCGCGGGTGGGATCATGGCGACCACCTCGCCGACGGCCTTGACCACCTCGCCCGGCGCCTCGAACGGGATCAGGTGGCCGCTGTCGGCGATGACCTGGCGGCCCCGCGTCGAGAGGCGGGCCAGCTGCGGCTGCAGCTCCTGAACCCAGATGCGGCTCCACTCCTCCGCCTTCTCGGGCGGGGCCCCCTTGGGCTGGAACTTCCCCGCGGTCAGCACGATGAGGGGCAGATCGCCGAGTCCCCGGCCCGCCCGCAGCTGCCGGTAGCTCTCCGGCACCCCGTCGAGCTCAGCCACGGCGGCCCGGTACCACTTGGGCTGGTTGAGCAAGTAGATGGCCTCGTCGATGACCTCCGGCTTGATCGGCAGGCCCGAATTGTGCGCCTCCTTCGTGAGCCGCCACCGCCCGAGGCCCGACCAGAGCACGAACCGGAAGAGCGGCCCCCTCCGGCGGGCGCTCTCGTTCGAGGCGGCCATGTCCTTCTCCCACGTGGGTCCGAAGAAACGCTCCTCCATGTACTCGGACGTCGCGTCGACCAGGACCATGCCCGCGACCTCCTTCGGGAAGCGCTCGTAAAAGGCGCGCGCCATCAGCCCCCCGTGGGAATGGCCCACCAGGACGAACGGCCCCCGCTCCCCCGTGCGTTGCAGGAGCTTGTGGAGATCCTCGGCGATACGCATCGGCGGGTGCGGCGCCGGCGTCGGGTCACTCTCGCTGTGGCCCATCCCGGCGCGGTCATAGGAACAAACGCGCCCCCGCTGGGCCAGCTCCGGCTGCACGAGCGTCCACCCGAGCGCCGGCATGGCCCAGCCGGAATCGAGGACCACGGTCGGTTGTCCCTGGCCCGTGCAGTGGAGGTGCAGCCGCACCCCGTCCACCTCGATGAGCTGCCCCGGCGGCGGAAAGCGCCGCCCATCGCGCGCGTCGGCGAGCGCGTTCCAGCTGGCGCCGATCAGGAGCACCATCATCGCCAGGCCGAGCAGCCCCCCGAGGCCCCACAGCACCATGCGACCGAACCGCTTGAGCGAATGCTTCGTAAGACTCATGGGGCGCTCCTCCGACCGATGGGTTTCGCCATGACGGCGTCCATGTCTCCGGCACCACTTGAGACAAACCCGGCGAGCGAAAGTTCCCCAGGCTCATCACATCAGGGCTGACGCTTCAGCTCCCACGTACCGATCCCATAGAAGCGCTGCTCCGGCGCGCTCAGCTCGGCGATGCCGGACAGGGTGCCCTCGCGGAAGGCCCCCTGGTACTTGATCCGGCTCCCATTCGGACCGTGCGCATCGACAAAGGTGATGCCCGTCTCCGTGATCTCGAAGTCTCTCACCTCGGGCGCCAGCGCCTCCGCCGCGCCGGAGGTCCGGACCTTCACCTCGGCCGTCCAGGCCGCCGGCTGGCCATGCGAGGTGAGCCGCAGCTCCATCGTCGCCGGCTCGAACAGGAGGAGCAGGGTGCCGCGCCAGGTGCCGGCCAACTCGGCCGGCGTCGGCCGGCGTCCGGCCGGCAGCGTCGGTCCCACCGGCGGTGGTGGGCGCGGAAACCGGAGCGCCGCGCCACGCGTGCGCAGCTCCTCATGGGCCTGCCAGGCGGCGCGCTGGAGCACCTGCGCCTTCTCCGCCGGCAGATCGGCCAGGGCCACACGCCCCGGCCCCACCTGCCCCGTGTCCAGGTTCACCGCCGGCCCCTCGATCCGACCGGGCAGCCCCTGCGGGTTGCGGCCGAGCAGCGTCGCGTGCAGCACCGCCGCCGCCAGGTACGAGCCCGCCGGCGAGGGATGGCTGCCGTCTTCGTAATAGAGGTCGAGGTCCGGCCGCTCCTTGCGCACCGCCTGCCAGGCCAGGCCCACCGGCGCCAGCGTCGCCCCGAGCTCGCGCGCCATCTCCGCGTACGCGTGGTCCAGCATCGCCTGGTCCTCGGGCGGAGCCTCGCGACGCGCCCAGGTCAGATAGAGGACGATCTGGGCCCTCGTCTTGTGAATCTCCTGACCGAAGAGGCGCGCGTAGCGGAAGAACCCCTCCGGGTTGACCACGCGCGGCTTGCCGTTCACGAAGTAGCGGGCATTGAGCATGCTCTGCTCCTGCAGGACCACGTAGTCCCAGTCCCCGGCCTGGAGCGCCTGGTGCACGCTGGGATCGTTCCAGTGGCGCTCGAGGCCCGCCCCGCCCGGCGCCACCATCCGTGTCATGACCGGCCTGGCCCCGTCCGTCGCGCTCGCCGCCGCCAGGCCCTCGACCAGCGCCGGAAGGTTGTTGAAGTAGGTGAAGCTGTTGCCGATGAACAGGACCCGCAGCGGCCTGGCCAGGGCCGGGGCCGGCTTCGCGGTGCCGCCCGCGGCGCCATGGCGCGCCATGCAGACGAGGAGGAGCAGGACGAGCCCCGACAGCCTGGCGAGGGCGTGCCATGCCGATCGTCTCGATCGTGCCCGTCGTTCGAGCCGGGGAGGCCGCGGACGCGTGGTGGAGATCATGGGCCGCATTGTATGCGGCACCCGAAACCCGCCCCGCCCGAATCTTACGTCGCGTCCGTCTCCCTCACCCGCCCGAATCCTTACGTCGCGGCCGTCGCCCTCACCCGCCCGAATCCTTACGTCGCGGCCATCGCCCTCACCCGCCGAATCCTTACGTCGCGGCCGTCTCCCTCACCCGCCCGCGATCACCTGAATCGTCGAGACGAGGCGGTGGAGCGCGGCCTTGGCGCCCTCGGTCGTCTCGTGCCGCACGAGGGCGTAGCCCTCTCCCTCGTAGCTGCTGGCGCGCTCCTGACCGACGCGGGGCAGGCGCACCTCCACGACCGCGTCGCCCACCGCGGCGAGCGCCTCGTCGACGCCGGCGATCCGGGCGACCCGGCCGCCGTTGCCCTGCGCGCGGAAGAAGGCGGCGCCGCACGCCCACCGGCGCGGCGGAGCGTTCCAGCGATCCAGGGCGACCAGCTCGGCCCAGGCGCGGAACACGTCGAAGTCGTGGGCCAGCGCCATCATCGGCATGATGTGCACGCCCGGCGGGCGCGCCCCCACCTCGGACACCAGCATCGAGCCGTCCTCGCGCAGGAACCACTCCATGTGCGTCAGCGCCGACGCCGCGGCGCCCTCGGTCAGGCCGAGCGCGCGCAGGGCCGCCTCATTGTGCGGCGCGAACTGGGTCCACTGCGGGTCATCCTGCTCGCGCGGCAGGAGCACGCAGTACTGGATCCAGGGCTGCTCGAGCACCTCGAGCGGCGACGGGAAGTACCGCGTCCCCGAGCGCCACACGGGCGTGCCGAGCACGGTCACGGTCTCGCACGTGAACTCGCGGGCGCGCACGAACTCCTCGACCTGCAGCGGCGCCGATGGGTGCGGGGCGAGCCCGACCGCGGGGAGCCGCTCGAGCTCCTCCGGGGTCTCGACGCGCACCGTGGCCTTCGAGCCGAGCCCCGCCTGGGGCTTGACCACCACCGGGAGGCCGACCTCGCGAACGAAGGCCCGCACCTCGTCGAGGCTGTGGCAGAGGCGGCTCCGGGCCACGGGCACGCCGGCCTCGCGCAGCCGCTGCTTCATGCGGTCCTTGTCGCGGAAGTTGCGCGCCAGCTCGACGCCCATCCCATCGATGCCGACGGCCTCGCGCGCCTCGGCCAGCGGCAGCTGGAGCTGCTCGAGCGCGCCGGTGAGTCGATCGATCGGCCCGACCCCCGACGCCAGCGCGCGCGCCGCGCGGGCGATGTCGGCGGCGGCGAGCGGATCGTCGACGCGATAGTGGCCGACGATGCGCGCGCGCAGCTCGGGCGCGAGCGCCTCCTCGGGATCCTGGCTCACGAGGCTGAGCGCGACCTCTTCGAGCGACGCGAACGCGCGCACGAAGCGCAGCGTGTTCTCGAGGAAGCGGGGGGCGACGAAGACGACGTGACGACGCATGCGGCCGGGTATACACGATCCCTGGTTGCTCTTGTACGTGCGGCGGCGCGCGTCCTCGTGCGAGCGGCGCTCCCTGGCCAAGGTGCAGCCCGCACAGCCCGGGGGCTGTTAGGATGGCCGCAGGAGGGCCACCGTGAATCGACCGATTCCTCTTCTTATGCTGGTGATGACCGCCGCTAGCGTTGACTGCGGCGGCACGGGCGGGGGCGCCAACGACCTCGCCACGAGTACCGACCTCGCGCGATCGGATCTCGAGAGGCCAGATGTCCCGTGGCCCGACCTGGCGATGCCCGACCTGGCGACGGCTCCCGATCTGACGACGCCCCCCGACCTGACCCCAACCCCCGACCTGACCCCAACCCCCGACCTG